>NZ_JAYRMO010000010.1:0-33561 GCF_041912635.1 Inhella sp. | reverse complement strand
GCGGGCTGCCGGTCCCCCGCCCCCCGGGCCCCGCGGGCGGGGGGGGGGGGGGGGGCCCGCCGCCCGGGCAGCGAAGCCGTTTGAAGCTCCCGGCCGCGGCCGGGGGCTTCGTCCTCAGGCCGCCGCGGCGGCCTTCACCTTCAGGCGCCAGGCGTGCAGCAAGGGCTCGGTGTAGCCGCTCGGCTGCTCCACGCCCTTGAACACCAGGTCCAGCGCCGCCTGGTAGGCGGCTGACACCTGGGCGGTGCCCAGCGTCGGCGCCATTGGCGCGTAGGCCGGGTCGCCGGCGTTCTGGCCATCCACCACGGCCGCCATGCGCGCGAAGGTCTCGCGCACCTGGGCTTCCGTCACCACGCCGTGCAACAGCCAGTTGGCGATGTGCTGGCTGGAGATGCGCAGCGTGGCGCGGTCTTCCATCAGGCCGATGTTGTGGATGTCGGGCACCTTGGAGCAACCCACGCCCTGCTCGACCCAGCGCACCACATAGCCCAGGATGCCCTGCACGTTGTTGTCCAGCTCCTGCTGGCGCTCGGTCGCGCTCCAGTTGGGCTCGGCGGCCACCGGCACGGTCAGCAGCTGGGTCTGCAGGGTGGTGCGCTCCTCGGCGCTGAAGCCCTGGGCCTCGATTTCGCGCTGCAGGGCCGGCACGTCCACGCGGTGGTAGTGCAGCGCGTGCAGGGTGGCGGCGGTGGGGCTGGGCACCCAGGCGGTGTTGGCGCCGCTCTTGGGGTGGGCGATCTTCTGCTCCAGCATGGCGGCCATCAGGTCCGGCATGGCCCACATGCCCTTGCCGATCTGGGCGCGACCGCGCAGGCCGCAGGCCAGGCCCACCTTGACGTTGAGCTTCTCGTAGGCCTGGATCCACTCCGAGCTCTTCATGTCGGCCTTGCGGCGCATCGGGCCGGCGCGCATGGCGGTGTGCATCTCGTCGCCGGTGCGGTCCAGGAAGCCGGTGTTGATGAACGCCACCCGGCTCTTGGCGGCGGCAATGCAGGCCGCCAGGTTGACCGAGGTGCGGCGCTCCTCGTCCATGATGCCCAGCTTGACCGTGTTGGGCGCCAGGCCGAGCAGCTGCTCCACGCGGCTGAAGATCTCGCAAGCGAAGGCCACCTCGGTGGGGCCGTGCATCTTGGGCTTGACGATGTAGATCGAGCCGGCGCGGCTGTTCTTCACAGGGCCCTTGCCGTCGTGCAGGGCGATGGCCACCGTCACCAGCGCGTCCAGGATGCCCTCGGGGATCTCGCGGCCGCCCTTCAGGGTGACGGCCGGGTTGGTCATCAGGTGGCCGACATTGCGCACGAACAGAAGGGAGCGGCCTGGCAGCACCAGCTCGCCGCCCTGGGCCGAGGTGTAGACGCGGTCCGGGTTGAGCGTGCGCTCGATCGTCTTGCCACCCTTGGCCAAGGTTTCCTTCAGCGTGCCCTTGAGGATGCCGAGGTAGTTGCGGTAGGCCTGCACCTTGTCCTCGGCGTCCACCGCCGCAATCGAGTCCTCCAGGTCCAGGATGGTGGAGAGCGCGGCTTCCAGCACCACGTCGGCCACGCCGGCGGCGTCGGTCTTGCCGATGGGGTGGCTGCGGTCGATCTGGATCTCGATGTGCAAGCCATGGTGGCGCAGCAGCACGGCGGTCGGCGCGGCGGGCTCACCGCGGTAGCCGACGAACTGCGCCGGGTTCTTCAGGGCGCCCACGCCATCCACCTGCAGCTGGCCGTTCACGACCGCATAGGCGCGCGCGCTGCTGTGGCTTCCGGCGGCCAGCGGCGCGGCCTCGTCCAGAAACTGGCGGGCGAAGGCCACCACGGCGGTGCCCCGCACCGGGTTGTAGGCGCCGGCGCCGGGCGCCGGGCCGCTCCCAAGACCGGCATCCCCCTCGGGGGGGCGACGCGAAGCGTCAAGGGGGCGCTGCTTCTCGCGGCCTTCGGTCTCAGGGATGGCATCGGTGCCGTAAAGCGCGTCGTACAGGCTGCCCCAGCGCGCATTGGCGGCGTTCAGCGCGTAGCGGGCATTCATCACCGGCACCACCAGCTGCGGGCCAGCCTGCTGAGCCAACTCAGCGTCCACGTTCGCCGTCTCGGCCTGCACCTGGGCGGGCGGCTCCACCAAGTAGCCGATCTGCTTCAGGAAGCCCTGGTAGGCCGCCATGTCGCGGATGGGGCCGGGGTGGGCGCGGTGCCAGGTGTCCAGCTCGGCCTGCAGGCGCTCACGCTCGGCCAGCAGGGCGGCGTTCTTGGGCGCCAGCTCGTGGACGATGGCGTCGAAGCCGGCCCAGTACTGGTCGCTGGACAGGCCGGTGCCGGGCAGCACCTCCTCGTCGATGAAGCGCTTGAGCGGGGCGGCCACCTGCAGGCGGTGGATGGCGATGGGATGGGTCATGAAGAATCTCCGAAACAGCGGGCTTGGCCGCAATTTAGTGCGATCTGCTGCAGGGATTAAGCCCATTCCATGCGGTTCATTTGTGACTGAAATGCACATAATCGACCCGCCATGGACCGCTTCACCCAGATCGAGACCTTTGTGGCCGTGGCCACGCGGGGCAGCTTCACGGCCGCGGCGGCGCTGGAGGATGTGGCGCCCGCGGTAATCGGTCGGCGCATCGACGCGCTGGAGGCGCGCTTGGGCGTGCGCCTGATGCACCGCACCACGCGCAAGCTCACGCTCACGCCCGAGGGCCAGAACTACCTGGAAGACTGCCAGCGCATCCTGGCCGAGCTGGCTGGGGCCGAGAGCTTGGTCAGCGCCGGCGGCGCGCAGGCCAGCGGCCATCTGCGCCTCACCGCGCCGGCCGGTTTCGGTCGCCGCCATGT
Organism: Inhella sp.; assembly: GCF_041912635.1. Lineage (GTDB taxonomy): Bacteria > Pseudomonadota > Gammaproteobacteria > Burkholderiales > Burkholderiaceae_C > Inhella. Next base: position 30,757 of record NZ_JAYRMO010000010.1, on the reverse strand, counting down.
CGCCCCCCTGTTGCCCGGCTTCCTGGCCCAGCACCCACAGCTGCGCGTTTCGCTGAACCTGGCCGATCGCGTCATCGACCTGGTGCACGAGGGCTACGACTGCGCGGTGCGGGTGGGCGACCTGCCCGATTCCAGCCTGGTGAGCCAGCGTCTGGCCGACAACCGCCGCTTGGTGGTGGCCGCGCCGGCTTACCTGGCGCGTGCCGGCACCCCCCAGCACCCGCGCGAGCTGCTGCAGCACGAATGCCTGATGCTGAGCTCGGACGCCAGCCAGACGCGCGGCTGGGCCTTCCGCATCGACGGGCAGATGCACTACCACCGCCAGGGCGGACGGCTGGACTGCAGCGATGGCCAGGTCCTGCACGAGTGGTGCCTGCAGGGACTGGGCCTGGCCTGGCGCAGCAGCTGGGAGGTGGCGGGCGACTGCCAGGCCGGGCGCTTGGTCTCGGTGCTGGATGCCTTTGCGGCGCCGCCCAATGGCATCTACGCGGTGACACCCGAGCGCTCCTTGCAGCCGCTGCGGGTGCGCCTGTGGGTCGAGCACCTGCGCGCCCATTACGCGCGCAGCGAGTACTGGCTGCGCACCGGGTCGCCAGCTTGAGCGCGCAGGCCCTGGCCCTGGTGCTGCTGGCCGCGCTGCTGCACGCCGGCTGGAACATCGCCGCAAAAAAGGCGCGCAGCGGTGGGGAGGGCGATCAGATCGCCTTCCAGACCCTGTGCGCGTTGGCCGTCATCACGCTCTGGGCACCGCTGGGCCTGTGGGTGGCCTGGCGCGAGCTGGGTGCCTGGGGCTGGCAGTCCTGGGCCGTGGTGGCGCTCAGTGCGGTCGTGCACCTGGGCTACTTCAGCGCGCTGCTGATCGGCTACCGCAAGGCCGACCTGACCGTCGTGTACCCGGTGGCGCGTGGCAGCGGCCCGCTGCTCTCCAGCCTGGCCGCCGTGCTGCTCCTGGGCGAGCGCCCGGGGCCCTGGGGCTGGGCGGGCATTGCCACGCTGCTGTTCGGGGTGTTGCTGCTGTCCGGCCTGCTGCGCCGGCGCGCGCTCACGCCCCCGGTGCGGGCCGGTCTGCGCTGGGGCGCGCTGACGGGGGCGCTGATCGCCGGCTACACCGTCATCGACGCCTATGGTGTCAAGGTGCTCGCCGTCAGCCCGCTGCTGCTCGACTACCTCTGCAATGTGCTGCGCCTGCCGCTGCTGCTGCCCTTTCTGGCGCAGCGCCCGGCCGGCACGCTGGCGCGTACCTGGGCGGCAGACTGGAAGGCGGTGCTGATCGTCGGCAGCGTCAGCCCTCTGGCCTACATCCTGGTGCTGTGGGCGCTGCAATCGGCGCCGCTGTCCACCGTCGCCCCGGCGCGTGAATGCTCGATGCTGTTCGCCGCGCTGATCGGCGGCCACCTGCTGCAGGAATCCGATCGAGTCGCGCGCGCGCTCGGCGCGCTCTGCATCGCCGCTGGGGTGGCGATGCTGGCCTCAGGCGCCTAGGCGATCCGCCAGCTGCAACAGGTCGGCGCCCTCGAACCAGGGCTTGGCCTGGGCCCAGGCCGGCTTGGTCCCATGGTGCGGGCGGCAGATCCAGGCACTGGGCTGGCCGGCGCCGTGGGCGCCTTCGATGTCCAGCGCCCAGTCGTCTCCCACATGCAGCACCTGGCCTGGGGTCAAGCCCAGCTGCGCGCAGGCGGCATGGAAGAAGTCCGCGTGCGGCTTGCCGCGCCCGAATTCGCGCGCGCTCAGCCGGCCGACGAAGTAGGGCGCCAGGCCGATGCGTGCCAGCTCGGCATTGCCGTTCGTCAGCGCCAGGATCGGGTAGCGACCGCAGAGGCGCTGGAGCGCCGGCAGTGCGTCGTCGAACAGGACCACACGGTGCCGCCAATCGAAGAAGTGCTCGAAGGCCGGTTCGGCCAGCTCCGGTGGATCGCCCGCAAGCATCAACGCACGCTCGATGGACTCGCGGCGCAGCCAGGTGAAGTCGTGCGCGCGGTCCGGGAACTCGAGCGCCACCGCATCGCGCAAGGCCTGCAGGGCCGGCACGTCAAAGCGCGCCGCCGTGGCCGCCGCGTGCTGCCGCAGCCAGGCATGCAGCTCGGTCTCGGCGCGCTCGATCACGGGCTGGATCGGCCACAGCGTCTCGTCCAGATCCAGGGTCAGCGCGCGGATGGCCGTCACAACCAGCCCTTGCGGCGGAAGTACAGGAAGGGTGCCGCCACCGACACCAGCATCAGCCCCAGGGCAAAGGGATAGCCCCAGGGCTGGTCCAGTTCTGGCATGAACTTGAAGTTCATACCGTATACCGAGGCGATCAGCGTGGGCGGCAGCAAGGCCACCGAGGCCACCGAGAAGATCTTGATGATGCGGTTCTGGTTGATGTTGATGAAACCGACGGTCGCATCCATCAGGAAGTTGATCTTGTCGAACAGGAAGGCGGTGTGGCTGTCGAGAGAGTCGATGTCGCGCAGGATCTGGCGCGAATCCTCGAACTGCTCGGCGCTGAGCATGCGGCTGCGCATCATGAAGCTGAGCGCGCGCCGCGTGTCCATCACATTGCGGCGGATGCGGCCGTTCAAGTCTTCCTCGCGGGCGATGGCCGTCAGCACCTCGCCGGCGGTCTGGTCGTCCACCTGTTCCTTGAGCACGCGCGCGCTGATGGCGTTGAGCGCGTCGTAGATGCCTTCGAGTGCATCGGCGCTGTACTCGGCGTCGGCGTCGTAGAGCTTGAGCAGCACATCCTTGGCGTCGTCGATCAGCGCCGGCGTGCGGCGTGCGCGCAAGCGCAGCAGCCGGAACACAGGCAGGTCTTCCTTGCGGATCGAGAACAGGGTGTTGCGGTGCAGGATGAAGGCCACGCGCACGTTGCGCGAATTGCCCTCGTCGTCCAGGCGCAGGAAGTCGGAGCGGATGTGCAGCTGGCCGTCGTCCTCTTCGTAGAAGCGGGCCGATTCCTCCAGATCGTCATCGATCGCGTCTTCCGGGATCAGCAGGCCGAAATGCGCGGCCACCCAGCGCTTGTCGTCGGCGCTCGGGTCTTCGAGATCAATCCAGATGGGCTTGAGACGGGCGGCGTCGGGGCCGTCAAAGCTGTCGGGAGCCAAGCCGGCCAAGCGGCCGTTCTCAAGCGAAAAGATGTTCAGCATCGGCGCTGCGGGGTTCGGGTTCCGGGGCGAACCGGGGGCGGGAGGAGGAGGGCTTCACCGTCACGCCGACACGCCTGCAGCGGGGCGGACGGTCACCGAGGGTGATCGCTGTCCAAGAGGGGCTCCGAGCTGGAAAACGAGCCATTATGGCGGCCGAAATCCCGCTTTGATCTGGCGCAGAACTAGGGGGTTTCGAAAGGCTTCGGGGGCTTGCCGCCCCGGCCCGATGTGGGCACACTGGCCTCGCTACCGGAGTCATGTTGCAGTTCGATGTCCCTTCCTTGACGGCTGCTGAGCCGTCTCTCCCGGCCCCCTCGGTGGCTGGGCGCAGGGCCAAGCCAATCGCTGCAATGACCGCGACCCGGTCGCCTATCCGCGCTGTGCCGCGCCGCTTTGAGACCCGCGGTGCCACAGCGCGTTTTTGTGCCCAAGCCTTGAAAGGAGGCTCCTTTATGAACCTGACGATCAGCGGACATCACCTCGAAGTGACGCCAGCACTGCGTGAATACGTGGTCAACAAGCTGGACCGGGTGACCCGCCACTTTGATCAGGTCGTTGACATCAACGTCCTGCTCACGGTGGAAAAACAAAAGGAGAAGGAACGTCGGCAGCGCGCCGAAGTCACCCTACACGTCAAGGGTCGGGACATTTTTGTGGAGCAGTCTCACGAGGATCTGTACGCTGCGATCGATCAGCTGATGGACAAGCTGGATCGCCAAGTCTGTCGGCACAAGGAGATGCTGCAGGACCATAACCACGCCTCTGCCAAGCGCATGGACGTGGGGGCTGCGGGTTGAACCTTCACCCAAGCACGAAAAAGCGGCCTACGGGCCGCTTTTTTGTTGGGAGAGTCCACTCGACGCAGCAGCGGGGGGTGATTTCTATAATTCGCGTCCTTCTTGGGTCGATTCCTGACCCCGCCCAGCCAAGACCATGAACCGACTCGCCGCCATCCTGCCCGCACAAAACGTGCAGGTGGACGTTGAAGCGACCAGCAAGAAGCGTCTGTTTGAACAGGCCGGATTGATGTTCGAGAACCACCAGGGCGTGGCCCGCGCGGTGGTCACCGACAACCTGTTCGCGCGCGAACGGCTCGGCTCCACCGGTCTGGGGCACGGCGTGGCCATTCCGCATGGCCGTATCAAGGGCCTGAAGAACCCGCTGGCCGCTGTGCTGCGTGTGCAGCAGGCCATTGGATTCGATGCCCCGGACGACGAGCCGGTCAGTCTCCTGATCGTGCTGCTGGTGCCGGAAGCGGCGACCCAGCGCCACCTGGAAATCCTCTCCGAGATCGCCGAGATGCTGAGCGAGAAGGATTTGCGCGAGCGCCTCAAGACCGAGGCCGACCCCGCCGTGGTGCACCGCCTGATCAGCGACTGGCAGCCGGTGCGCTCCGCCGCCTGAACGCGTTACCCGTCGCGCCGATACTGGCGGCATGAAACCCGTATCGATCAGCGCCGACCGGCTGTTTGAAGAGCACCGCGAGGCCCTGCGCTGGCATTGGGTGGCCGGCCATGCCCACCCGGAACGCCGCTTCGCCGAGGCCGCGCTGCGCGAGGCGCAGTCGGCGGCCGATCTGGTCGGCTACCTGAACTACATCCACCCTTACCGGGTGCAGATCGTTGGTACGCGCGAGGTCAAGTACCTCACCGAAGCCAGTGACGAGGTGCTGGAGCGGCGTGTCTCGCGCATCGTCACGCTGGAGCCGCCGGTCATCATCGTGGCCGATGGCAGCGCGGCGCCGCCCAAGCTGGTGGCGATGTGCGACCGTGCCGATATCCCGCTCTTCACCACCGAGGCCTCGGCCGGCTATGTGATCGACGTGGTGCGCAGCTACCTGGCGCAGATCTGCGCCGTGCGCACCACCCGCCACGGCGTGTTCATGGACATCCTCGGCCTGGGTGTGCTGCTGACCGGCGAATCCGGCCTGGGCAAGAGCGAGCTGGGCCTGGAGCTGATCTCGCGCGGCCATGGTCTGGTGGCCGATGACGCGGTGGACTTCTTTCGCATCGCCCAGGACGTCATCGTCGGCCGCTGCCCCGAATTGCTGGCCAATCTGCTCGAAGTGCGCGGCATCGGCCTCTTGGACATCAAGGCCATCTTTGGCGAGACGGCGGTGCGCCGCAAGATGCGCCTCAAGCTCATCGTCCACCTGGTGCGGCGCGAGACCCTGGAGCGCGAGTTCGAGCGCCTCCCCTATGAGCCGCTGTACGAGGATGTGCTGGGCGTGCCCACCCGCAAGGTGGTGATCGCCGTGGACGCCGGCCGCAACCTGGCCGTGCTGGTGGAGGCTGCGGTGCGCAACTCCATCCTGCAACTGCGCGGCATCGACACCTACCAGGAGTTCATCCAGCGCCATCAACGCGCGTTGGAGCGCGGCGGCGAAGAAACCCTGTAGCGCTATTTGCGGTTCGGGCAGTCCTTCTGGATGCAGACCGCGTACAGCGAGAGCGAATGCTCTTGCAACTCGAAGCCGCGCTCGCGCGCGATGGCGTGCTGACGCTGCTCGATCGCCTCGTCGAAGAATTCCTCGACCTTGCCGCAGCTCAGGCACACCAGGTGGTCGTGGTGGTGCCCCTGATTGAGCTCGAACACCGCCTTGCCGGCCTCGAAATGGTTGCGCGTCAGCAGGCCGGCCTGTTCGAACTGGGTCAGCACCCGGTACACCGTGGCCAGGCCGATGTCGGCATCCTCCGCCAGCAGGGCCTTGTAGACATCCTCGGCGCTGAGGTGGCGGCGCGTGGCGCGCTGGAAGACCTCCAGCACCTTGATGCGGGGCAGAGTGGCCTTGAGGCCGCTGTTCTTGATTTCGTCGCTGTGCGTCATGGCCGGGCCGGGGCGCTGGAGGGGCCGCCTAGAATCATTCGATCATAGCCAGCGAGCCCTCCGGGCCGCCCGGCACCCGGACCGAAGCCCTGCCCGGTCCAAGCCCTTGATTGACGCCCATGCCTGTTTCGTTCCGCCTTCCGCGCCCCACCCTGGGTCTGGCCGCTGTGGCCGCCCTCGCCGGCCTGTCCGCCTGCAGCTCCTGGGTCGGCCATGACGACCGTTTCATGGCCGTGGTGCCGCTCTATCGCGTCGAGATCGTCCAGGGCAATGTGGTGACCAAGGAAGCCGCCGAGAAGGTGAAGCCCGGCATGAGCCGCGACCAGGTCCGCGATCTGCTGGGTTCGCCCATGCTGACCGACGCCTTCCACGCCGACCGCTGGGACTATGTGTTCACCATCCGCCGCCAGGGGGCTGCGCCGCAGGCGCGCCGCTTGGTGGCGCTTTTCGAGGGCGACAAGCTCAAAAGCTTTGAGGTGCCCGGCGACTTGCCGACCGAGAAGGAGTTCGTCGCTTCGATCAATACTTTCAAGCCCAAGGGCGATGTGCCCAAGCTGGAATTGAGTGAGGCTGAGCGCAACGCCTTGCCCAAGCCGGTGCGCCCGGCTCCGCCGAGCAACGAAGTCGGCGGCCCGACCCGCGCCTTCCCGCCGCTGGAAAAAGGCTGATGGCCGCGCCACTGCGCGTGGCCCTGGCCGGCGCCAGCGGCCGCATGGGCCAGATGCTGGTGCAGGAGATCCTGGCCGCACCGGATCTGCAGCTCAGCGGCGCCCTGCTGCACGCCCAGTCGGCCCACCTGGGCGAAGACGCCGCCGCCTTCATGGGCCGCAGCAGTGGCGTGCGCTTCACGGCCGATGCCGGCCAGGCGCTGCAGGACGCCGAGGTCCTGATCGATTACTCGCGTGTCGAGGGCAGTCTGCAACTGCTGCCCTTGTGCGCGCAGCGCCGCCTGCCCATGGTCATCGGCACCACCGGCTTCAGTGCCGAACAGCGCGCGCAGCTGCAGGCCGCCGGGGCGCAGCTCCCCCTGCTGTGGGCGCCCAACACGAGCGTGGGCGTCAACGTGGTGATGAATCTGCTGGCCCAGGCTGCACGTCAGCTGGGTGGTGCCTATGACGTCGAGATCGTCGAGGCGCATCACCGCCACAAGGTCGATGCGCCGAGTGGCACCGCGCTGCAGATGGGCGAGGTGATCGCCCAGGCGCAGGGGCAGCGTCTGGCCGATGTGGCGGTCTACAGCCGCGAGGGTCACACCGGTGCACGCGAGTCCGGGCGCATCGGCTTTGCCACCGTGCGCGGTGGCGACATCGTGGGCGACCACACGGTGATGTTCTGCGGTGCCGGCGAGCGCATCGAGATCGCCCACAAATCCAGCAGCCGCATCCATTACGCCCAGGGGGCGCTGCTGGCGGCGCGTTGGCTCACGAAACAGCCGGCCGGCTTCTACGGCATGGCCGACGCGCTGCAGCTGACATGAGCAGCTGGCTCCAGTTCTGGGCGGGCAGCGACAGCGTCGGTCGCACCGTGGCCCTGGCGCTGTTGCTGATGTCGGTCAGCAGCTGGACGCTGATTCTCTGGCGCAGCGTGACGCTCACGCGTGCGCGCCGCAGCCTGGCCCGGGCCTTGCCCTTGTTCTGGGCCGCGCCCGACTGGGACAGCGCACGCAGCCAGGCGCAGGCCCTGGATGCCGAACGCATCCTGCTGCCCCTGATCGACGCCGGCCGTGCGCCGCTGCCGGCCGGCTCGCTGGGCGAAGGAGCCGGTAATGAAGCCCGCCTGACCCGCCAGCTGCGCGACGCCCTGCACCAGAGCGTGGCGCGCCTGCAGTTCGGCCAGGTGCTGCTGGCCTCGGTGGGCGCCACCGCGCCCTTCGTCGGCCTGTTCGGCACCGTCTGGGGCGTCTACCAGGCGCTGTTGGGGCTGGGCGCGGGCGGCTTGCCCAGCATCGACCGCATCGCCGGCCCGGTGGGCGAGGCCCTGGTGATGACCGCCGCCGGCCTGGCCGTGGCCATCCCCGCTGTGCTGGCCTACAACTGGTTCGGCAAGCGCGTGGCCGCCTGCGAGGCCGAGCTGGAAGGCTTTGCGCACGATCTCCGCGAGTTTCTGAAAAGCCAACGATGAGCTTCGGCCGCCTGGAACGCCGCGACCCGGGCGCGCCGATGAGTGAGATCAACATGACGCCGCTGATCGACGTCATGCTGGTGCTGCTGGTGATCTTCATGATCGCTGCGCCGCTGATGAGTTCCGGTCTGCAACTGGACCTACCCAAGGCGGAAGCCGCCCAGGCGCTGGAACCCACCGAACAACCGCTCCAGCTGAGCCTGGACGCGCAGGGCCGGCTGCTGTGGAACCAGGATGTGTTGAGCCTGGCCCAGCTGCGCGAACGCCTGCTGCAGCTGGCCCAGGCCCAACCCGAGGCCGAGGTGCAGCTCGCCATCGACCAAGCCGTGCCCTATGGTCGCGTGGCCGAGCTGCTGGATGCGCTGCAGACGGCCAAGCTGAATCGCCTGGCCTTCGTCACCGCCGCGGCGGCCTCCGCGCCACGCTAAGGGAAGGTTGGTGCCATAGGACAATCGCACCCCTATGAGCACCACCGCCTCCACCGAGTTCTCGCCGCGCGACATCGAAGCGCGTGCCCACGCCCACTGGGCGGCCATCGACGCCTACAAGGTGGTCGAAGACCAGAGCAAGCCCAAGTACTACGCCTGCTCCATGCTGCCCTACCCCAGCGGCAAGCTGCACATGGGCCATGTGCGCAACTACACCATCAACGACATGCTGGCGCGCCAGCTGCGCATGCAGGGCTACAACGTCCTGATGCCGATGGGCTGGGACGCCTTCGGTCTGCCGGCCGAGAACGCCGCGCTGAAGAGCAAGGTACCGCCCGCGCAGTGGACCTACTCCAACATCGCGGTCATGAAGGGTCAGATGCAGGCCATGGGCCTGGCGATCGACTGGAGCCGCGAGGTCGCCACCTGCGACCCGAAGTACTACAAGTGGAACCAGTGGCTGTTCCTGAAGATGCTGGAAGCCGGCATCGCCGAGCGCCGCACGCAAATCGTCAACTGGGACCCGGTGGACCAGACCGTGCTGGCCAACGAGCAGGTCATCGACGGCAAGGGCTGGCGCAGCGGCGCGCCGGTGGAAAAGCGCGAGATCCCCGGCTACTACCTGAACATCGTCAAGTACGCCGATGAGCTGCTGAGCGCGGTGGCCAACCCCGAGGACCCGAACTACCTGAGCGGCTGGCCCGAGCGCGTGCGCCTGATGCAGGAGAACTGGATCGGCAAGAGCGTGGGCGTGCGCTTCGCGTTCCCGCACGAGATCCGCGGCGCCGACGGCCAGCTGATCCAGGACGGCAAGCTCTACGTCTTCACCACGCGCGCTGACACCATCATGGGCGTCACCTTCTGCGCCGTGGCGCCCGAGCACCCGCTGGCCGCGCACGCCGCCGCCACGAGCCCGAAGCTTGCGGCCTTCATTGAGGACTGCAAGGCCGGTGGCACCACCGAGGCCGAGCTGGCCACGCAGGAAAAGAAGGGCGAGCCCACGGGTCTGTTCGTCACCCACCCGCTGACCGGCGCGCAGGTCGAGGTCTGGATCGGCAACTACGTGCTGATGAGCTATGGCGACGGCGCCGTGATGGGCGTGCCCGCGCACGACGAGCGCGACTTCGCCTTTGCCAATAAATACGCGCTGCCGATCAAGCAGGTCATCGACGTCAACGGCCAGGCCTACGACAGCAAGACCTGGCATGAGTGGTACGCCGACAAGCAGAACGGCCGCTGCATCGAATCGGGCGTGCTGAACGGCCTGGGCTTTGCCGAGGCAGTGAGCAAGGTGGCCGAGCTGGTGGCGGCCAAGGGCCTGGGCGAAAAGAAGACCACCTTCCGCCTGCGCGACTGGGGCATCAGCCGCCAGCGCTACTGGGGCACGCCCATCCCGATCATCCATTGCGAGGACTGCGGCCCGGTGCCGGTGCCCGAAAAGGACCTGCCGGTGGTGCTGCCCGAGGACTGCATCCCCGACGGCAGCGGCAACCCCCTCAAACACCGCGAGGACTTCCTGCGCTGCAGCTGCCCCAAGTGCGGCAAGCCGGCCACGCGCGAGACGGACACCATGGACACCTTCGTGGATTCGTCCTGGTACTTCATGCGCTATTGCGACCCGACCAACACCGAGGCGATGGTGGCCGGCGGCACGCAGTATTGGATGCCGATGGACCAGTACATCGGCGGCATCGAGCACGCCATCCTGCACCTGCTGTACGCGCGCTTCTGGACCAAGGTGATGCGCGACCTCGGTCTGGTCAAGGTCAGCGAGCCCTTCAAGAAGCTGCTGACGCAGGGCATGGTGCTGAACCACATCTACAGCCGCAAGGGCGAGAAGGGCGGCATCGAGTACTTCTGGCCGCATGAGGTCGAGAACGTGTTCGGCGAGGACGGCCGGGTCACCGGCGCCAAGCTCAAGAGCGATGGCTCGCTGGTCGAGTACAACGGCATCGGCACGATGTCCAAGTCGAAGAACAACGGCGTCGACCCGCAGGCGCTGATTGACCAGTACGGTGCCGACACCGCCCGCCTGTTCGTGATGTTCGCCAGCCCGCCCGAGCAGACGCTGGAGTGGAACGACGCTGGCGTCGAGGGCGCGCACCGCTTCTTGAAGCGTGTGTGGAACTTCAGCTTCAGCAAGGGCAACGGCATCCGCGCCGCCGGCACGGATTTCAGCGCGATCTCGAAGGAAGCCAAGGCCCTGCGCCGCGAAGTGCACCTGGTGCTCAAGCAGATCAGCCACGACTACGAGCGCCTGCAATACAACACCGTGGTGTCGGGCGCGATGAAGCTCTTGAACGCGCTGGAAGGCTTCAAGCCCGCGGGCGAGGCCGACCAGGCCGCCGTGCGTGAAGGCTTCTCGGTGCTGCTGCGCGCGCTTTACCCGGCCTGCCCGCACCTGACCCATGTGCTGTGGGAGGACCTGGGCTTCGCCGCGGTGCTGGGCGACCTGCTCGACACCCCCTGGCCCCAGGTGGACGAGGCTGCGCTGGTGCAGGACGAGATCGAGCTGATGCTGCAGGTGGGCGGCAAGCTGCGCGGCAGCATCAAGGTGCCCGCCGGTGCCGACAAGACCGCCATCGAGGCTGCTGCGTTGGCCAGCGAGGACTTCCTGAAGTTCAGCAACGGCGCCGCACCGAAGAAGATCGTCATCGTGCCGGGTCGCCTGGTCAACCTGGTGCTTTGATGAGGCTGCCACGACGCGGCGCCCTGGCTCTTCTGGCCGGGGCGGGCTTGGCGGGCTGCGGCTTCCGGCTGCGCGGCGCTCCCAGCTTCGCCTTCGAACGCCTGCACCTGGCGGGCTTTGACCCGCGCTCGCCGCTGCGCGAGGCGCTTGAGGCCCAGCTGCCGCGCCTGCCGCTGCAGCTCACGGCCCAGCGTGCCCAGGCCCAGGTGGTGCTGGAAGCGCTGAAGGAATCGCACCACAAACTGGCCGTGGCCAGCACGGCGGCCGGCCAGGTGCGTGAATGGCAGCTGCATCTGGTGCTGGACTACCGCCTCATCACCCCAGCCGAAGACCTGCTGCTGCCCGCCACCCAGCTGCGCCTGGTACGTGACCTCAGCACCACCGAGGCCGCCACCCTGGCCAAGGAGTACGAGGAGGCGGACCTGCGCCGCGCCATGCAGGTCGAGGCCGTGAACCTGCTGCTGCGCCGCCTCGCGGCGGTCCGCTTGAGATGACACCCCCCCGAAGCGCCTTCCGGCGCCTCCCCCCAAGGGGGCGCCACCAGCGGCCCGGCAAAGCCGGTTCCGCGGTGGCCGCTTGGCCGATCCAAGCACCGCCGCCGACTGAGCAACGATGCAAGTTCGTTTAGACGATCTCGACAAGCAGCTCGCCAAGGGCCTGCGCGGGGTCTACCTCGTGCATGGCGACGAGATCCTGCTCGCCAACGAGGCCCTGGACAGCATCCGCGCCGCAGCGCGCGCCCAGGGCTTCGATGAGCGCCAGGTCTTCACCGTGCAGGGCAATGCCTTTGACTGGAGCGGCGTGCTGGGCGAATCGGCCGCGCTGTCGCTGTTCGCCAGCCGGCGCATCGTCGAGCTGCGCATTCCGAGTGGCAAGCCGGGCAAGGAAGGCAGCGAGGCCCTGCAGCAGCTGGCCCAGCAGGCCGGGCCGGATCTGCTGATCCTCGTCAGCCTGCCGCGCCTGGACAAGACCCAGCAGGGCAGCGCCTGGTTCACGGCCTTGGATGGCGCCGGCCTGAGCCTGCGCGCCGACCCGATCGAGCGCCGCGCCCTGCCCGCCTGGCTGGCCGCACGCGCGCGCAAGGCCGGGCTGCAACTGGCCGAAGGCGCCGAGGGCCAGCAGGCCCTGAGCCTGCTGGCTGAGCGCGTGGAGGGCAATCTGCTCGCCGCCCAGCAGGAGCTGGACAAGCTGGCCCTGCTGCACCCCGGCCAGGCCTTGACGGCCGAGCTGATCGAGGCCGCGGTGACCGATGTGGCGCGTTTCGAGGCGGCCCAGCTCTCCGAAGCCCTGTGGGCCGGCGACGCCGCACGCTGCCTGCGCCTGCTCGAAGGCCTGGAGGCCGAGGGCGAGGCGGTGGTGCGCCTGCACTGGCTGTTGGCCGACGAGGTGCGCGCGCTGCGCCGCGCCAAGCGGGCGATGGCCGATGGCAAGCCCCTGCCGATGGCGCTGCGCGAGGCGCGTGTGTGGGGGCCGAAGGAAAAGTGGTTCGAGCGCGCGCTGCCGCGCCTGAGCCTGGGCCATCTGGACGCCTTGCTGGTCAATGCCCACAAGGTGGACGGCATCGCCAAGGGTCTGCGCGAACCCGACTGGCCGCAGGACGGCTGGGCGGCGTTGCGTCAATGGGTGCTGCAGGCCGTGGAAGCCCTGAGCGGGCGGCGCCTGCGCGCCTGAATCCCGCTATCGTCTGCTTCTCTGGAGGAGAGTGCGGACATGCGCGGACTGTGGGCCCTTGCAGCAAGTTTCCTGACCCCCCTGGCGCTCGCCGAGCCGCTGAGCGTGCAGGTCAGCAATGCCCAGGGCCAGCCGCTGGCGGGGGCCGTGGTGGCCGTCGAGGGCGAGGGCCTGCCCACCCGCGCACGCGCCGGCACCCAGGCCGAGTTGGCGCAGAAGGACCGCCAGTTCCGCCCGCAGCTGCTGGTGGTTCAGACCGGCACCGAGGTGCGCTTCCCGAACGAGGACCCGGTGCGCCACCATGTGTATTCCTACTCCGCTGCCAAGAGCTTCGAGCTCAAGCTCTACCTGGGCGAGACCGCCAGCCCGGTGCTGTTCGACAAGGCCGGCGTGGTGGCGGTGGGCTGCAACATCCATGACCGCATGAGCGCCCACATCGTCGTCGTCGACACCCCGCTGTTCGCCGTCACCGACGCGCAGGGCCGGGCCACGCTGGAGCTGCCGGCCAAGGCCGCGAACCTGCGCCTGCGCGCCTGGCACCCCAGCCGCAAGGAGCCCGTGCTGAGCAGCGAGGCCCTGCCGGCGGGCAGCACGCAGCGGAGCCTGCGCCTGTGATGCAGCGCCCGGCCTTCCTGGACCTGCGCCGGCTCGAGGGGCGCATCGTCGCCCTCTTCCTGGGCCTGTTGCTGCTGGTGCAGCTGGGCAGCGTGGTGCTGGTCAACCGTTCGGTGCAGGCCAATGCCGAGGCCTCGATCGACGCCGATCTGAAGACCGCCGGCCACCGCCTGGAGCGCCTGCTGTTCCAGCGCGTGCTGCGCCAGCATGACATCGCCGTGCTGCTGGCCGCCGACGACGGCTTCCGCAGCGCCGTCGGCCTGATGCACCAGGAAGCCGGCACCGAGACCCTGCGCGACGCGCTGGCCAACCATGCCGAGCGGGTGGGCGCGGCGCTGGTCGCCTTCGAGGACCTGGAGCACCGCCTGGTGGCCGGCGCCGGTGTGCAACCCGAGCGCTTCGTGGGCCTGGCCGCCGACCTGCCCGAGGGCGCGCCCGCCGAGGGCGACACCCGCCTGGTGCTGGTGGACGAAAAGCCCTATCAGCTGGTGCGCGTGCCGGTGCGTGCACCCGGGCCGCTGGGGGCGGTGCTGATGGGCTTTGCGCTGGATGAGGACGTGCTGGCCGACCTGAAGGGCCTGACCAATGTGGACGCCCTGCTGCTGGTGCGTGGCGGCGGCCCCTGGCGCAAGCCCTTGAGCCTGGAGGCCGACAAGGCCCTCATGCTGATGGAGCAGGCGGCGCGGGCCGAAATGGGCCAGAACCAGGCGCGCCGGCTCAACCTGCCCGATGGCGACGAGCGCCGCGGCCGCCTGTTCGACCTGAAGGTGCGCGGCGCGGCCAACGGCGTGCAGCTCAGCGCCCTGTTGACCGCTTCGGTCAGCGAGGCCATCGGCCCCTACAACAGCCTGCGCTGGACCCTGCTGGCCCTCACTTTGGCCGGCGTGGTGGCCTTTGCCATCGGCAGCGTGGTGACGGCGCGCCGCATCAGCGGGCCCATCGGTGCACTGGCCCGCAGTGCCGAGCGCCTGGGGCGCGGCGATTACGACTGCCCGGTGCAGGCGCCGCGCAATCTCGGGGAGGTCAGCGAACTGGCCCAGGCCTTCGAGACCATGCGCCAGGGCATCAAGGCGCGCGAGGCCGATGTGCATCGCCTGGCCTTCTGGGACCCGCTGACCGACCTGCCCAACCGCGCCCAGTTCGTCGAGCGCCTGCGCACCTGGCTGCGCGAGCACCCGCAGGAGCGCATGGCGGTGCTGATGCTGGATCTGGACCGCTTCAAGCATGTGAACGACGTGCTCGGCCATGCCGTGGGCGACCAGCTGCTGCAGCGCGTGGCCGAGCGCCTGCAGGCCCAGTCCGGCAGCGGCCACCTGCTGGCGCGCCTGGGCGGCGACGAGTTCGCGCTGCTGTTCGAGGGCGCCGCCGCCAGCCAGGCCCTGGGCCTGGCGCGTGAGATGGCACAGGGCTTCGAGCGGCCGCTGTCCATCGGCGAACAGACCATCGATGTGAGCGCCGGCATCGGCATCGCGCTCTTCCCCGACCACGCGCGCGAGGCCGATGCCCTGCTCGGCCACGCCGAGCTGGCCATGTACGCCGCCAAGCGCGGCCAGCATGGCGTGCTGCTCTACGACCCGGCCATGGACGAAGGCAGCCAGCAATCTCTGGGCCTGCTGACCGAGCTGCGCCGCGCGGTGGAGCAGGAGGAGCTGCGCCTCTTCCTGCAACCCAAGCTGGACCTGCACACCCGCGAGGTGCACAGCGCCGAGGCCCTGGTGCGCTGGCAGCACCCCACGCGCGGCCTGGTGCCGCCCGGGCTCTTCATCCCTTTCGCCGAGCAGACCGGCTTCGTGCGCCAGCTCACCGCCTGGGTGCTGCGTGCCAGCGCCCGCTTTGCCGTGGAGGCCGAGGCCCTGGGCTGCCCGCTGCGCATCAGCGTCAACCTGAGCACCCGCGACCTGCTGGACGCCGAGCTGCCCGACAAGATCCGCACGATGCTGCAGCAGGAAGGCGCGCGGCCCGAGCAGCTGTGCCTGGAAATCACCGAGAGCGCCATCATGGACGACCCGGCGCGCGCCCTGGCCACCACCGAGCAGTTGCACGCCATGGGCTTTCGGCTTGCCATCGACGACTTCGGTACCGGCTACTCCTCGCTCGCCTACCTGAAGAACCTGCCGGTGCAGGAGCTCAAGATCGACCAGAGTTTCGTGATGGCGATGGAGCGCGAGGCCGACGACCGCAAGATCGTGCGCTCAACCATCGACCTGGCGCACAACCTGGGCCTGGCCGTGGTGGCCGAGGGCATCGAGACCGCCACCGCCCTGGCCCTGCTGGCCCATTGGGGCTGCGACGAGGCCCAGGGCTACCACCTGGCCCGGCCTATGCCGGCCGGCCAACTGCCCGGCTGGTGGCAGGCCTGGCAGGCGCCCGATTTCCGCGACAGCGCGCTCGGGCCTTTGACGACGACCTGATCAGACGGGGATCAGCTCGCTGGTGTCGCCGAGTGTCACCACGGCGCCGCAGCCGCGCGTCTCGTACAGGTCCACGCGATCCGTCTCCGGCAGCACGGTGCGTGCCTCACGCAGGATGTGCGCGGCCAGCGTGGCGCAGTCGCCATCGGCGAGCGCTGGGTCCTCGTGCAGCGGGTGGTGGTCCAGGCGCTTGAACACCGGGTTGAAGCGTTCCTTCACATCGCCGAAGTCCACCGCCCAGCCGTACAGCTGGTGCAGCTCGGCCTGCAGGTGCAGGCGCAGCGTGAAGGTGTGGCCGTGGATGCCGGCCAGCGGGTGCTCCGGCGGGGCGCGGCGCAGGCGCACGGCGGAATCGAGCGTGAATTCCTTCCAGATCCGAAAACGCGCCCCGTCGTAGTTGGCACCGCTCGAACCGGTCTCGAACACCGTGACCCAGCTGAGCTCCGGCAGCAGCGGCTTGAGGCGGTTCCAGATCCAGCGCGAGAGCATCTCGCTGGTCGGGTTCTCCAGGCCTTCGAGCTCGTTCAGGCAGCGGTAGTTCAGCTCGAAGTGCAGCGGCGCCCACAGGGCGTCGAGCTGGTCATAGTCGATCGCCAGGTCGCGCCCGCCGAGGTCCTGGTTGGCGTGAATGATGACCTCGAAGCCATGGCCGTGCAGGCGGCCGCATTTGTGGCCCATGGGCACATTGGGCAGCCAATGGGCGCTCTGGAAACGGTAGCGCCGCCACACATGGGCCTGGCCGCGCGGGTCCACGTCCACACCGCTGTGGCTGGTGCTGTAGACGCTGAGCTGCTGCACACCGGGCAAGGCGGGGTCGCCATCGCCGCCGGCCAGGCGCTGCTGCAGCCAGCGCGCCAGGTTCTCGTCGGTGGGGTTGGGCAGGAGCTCGTTCAGCAGCGCATGGTCCAGCGGCGCAGCGGCTTGCTCCAGGCGTTCACGCAGGGCATTCACCTCGCCACCCGGAAAAGGCGCCCAGCCGCTCGGCAGCAGGCAGCGCGCCTGTGCGAAGAAGGAGTGGCCGTGCAGCTTGCGGGCGCGGTGGCCTTCGGGCAGGGCGGGGATGTGGCAGGCGGCCTCGAAGCCGGTGCCGGCGCTGTGCAGGGTCAGGAGCATGGGCAGGATTGTCGCGGCCCCCGCGACACGGGGGTGGCCCTAGGAGTCTGCGCGGCAGAACGAAATCGGCTGCAAGCCCCGAAGCGACCGTGCACTGGGGTGCGGCTTCTCGTTGCGTACCTCTGGGTACGCGCCTCGAATCCGCACACCCATTGCCCGCTCGCCTCGGGTCTTTCGCTTCGATCTCTTCTGCCGCGCAGACTCCTAGCGGAACGAACCTGAGAATCCGCGCCGCTGAAACGAGAAGACCAGGGAGCGAACGGATGAAACGGACAGGGGCAGGGTGGCGCGCGGCCACGGCGATGCTAGGACTTTGGATGAGCCTGCTCGCGGGCTGCGGCGGCGTGGACGAGCCGGCTCCTGCCGCCTTGCCGGCGCAGCTGAACGTGCCGCTGCCGCAGGCGGCAGACGTGGGCGCACCCGTCGCCTTTCGCGCCGGTCTGCAAGCGGCGCCCGGGCTCGAATTCAGCTGGGACTTTGGCGACGGCCAGCGCAGCAGCGTGCCGGATCCGCAGCATCGCTACGCGAGGGCGGGAGACTATGAGGTGGTGCTGCGCGTTCAACACCCCAGCGGCGACTTCCGTGAGAGCCGGCTGCGCCTGAGCGTCAGCAACATCGCCCATCTGGACGATCTGGATTGCAGCGCGGGGCTTGGCCGTGGCTGGTGTTGGCTACACCCCTTGCCAAGCGGCAACGCCACCCACCAGGTGCGGTTCCTGACACCCACGACGGGCTGGCGCGTGGGTGAGGGGGGCGACATCTTCAAGACCGAGGACGGCGGACGTAGCTGGCAGCGCCGGCCTTCAGGGACAAACGTCGCGCTCTTTGACATCGGCTTTGCCGACCTGCTGAATGGCTGGATCACCGGCCAACGAGGCGCCTTGCTGCGCACCCGCGACGGCGGCCTGCACTGGGAACCCAGCCGCTTGCCCGCCCCGCTGATGGACGGCGTCGCGCAGTTGGAGCAGGTCCGGCCAAACTATCTGCTGGTCCGTCAGGGGGTCAGCCGCATCCTCAGCACGGATGGCGGGGCCACCTGGCAGAGCCTGAGCAGCGACCTCTCAGCCGTCGGGGGCGACGGTCAGCTTTGGCGCTTTCAGGGAGCGGAGCTGCAGCGCCAAAGACCCGGCGAACAGCACTTTGAATCGCAGGTGAACTTCGAGCGAGCAGGGGCGCAGAGCACACCCAGCCTCAGCCTGTTCGGTCCCCAAGGTGTGGCGCTGTGGGTGTTTCGTGCCTTCCCGGTCGAATCAGCGCAGGCCTGGACTTACCGGATCGACCTGCATCTGAGCCATGACGGCGGCGCGCATTGGAGAGAGCAGGCGCTTGATGCAGACGGTCCGGCGATCGGCGTCAAGGTGCTCCAGGCCAGCGCCGATGGTCAGCGATTGCTGATCGACAGCCAAGGCCAACTGCGGCGCAGTGAGGACGGTGGCCGCCACTGGCTGGCACTGCAGCCGCCGGAAAGCGGGGGCTTCCTGAGCCATGACGGCGCGTGGCTCTTCGCCACCACGCCCGGCGGCGCCTGGCGCAGCGAGGACTGGGGGCGCACCTGGGTGCCGATGCAATTGCCAACCGCCGTCGAGAGCCCGGGCTTGGCGCGCTGGCAGCGGGTGGGTGAGCGCGGCCTGCAGCTGGAGCTGCCGGACCAGGTCCACCTCTCGGCCGACGCGGGCCAGAGCTGGACGCAAGTAGCGCCTCTGGGTCGGCCCGACGGTGGCATCCGTGCGCTGTCCTTCGCCGACGACCGTCACGGCTGGCGCATTGAAAACGGTGGCGTGCTGGCCCAGACCGACGATGGGGGGCGCAAGTGGTCGCCCATGGCCACGGCGCCACGCGCCAGCCGGATTCAGCGGCTCAGTGCGCAGCAGGGCTATGTGCTCAGCCTCGAAGGCCGGCTGATGGGTAGCCTGGATGCCGGTCGCAGCTGGTCTACCGCCCTGCCCTTCGAGGTGCCGGTGCATCAGTTCCGTTTTGACGACCCGTTATCGGGCTGGGCTCTGGCGGGCAACGAAGCCTGGGTAACCGGGGATGGCGGGCAGACCTGGCACCGGGTGCGACCGCCGCCGCACACCACGGCCTTGGCTCTGCGCCCCCAGCGCTGGGTCGCAGTGGGCCAATCTGGGGAGGTGGCGGTCAGTACCGACGGCGGCCAGAGCTGGCGCGCCGCGTTCTCGGGCGCCGAGTCCTTCCATCTGGTGCGGGCCGTCGGTGCTCATGGCCTGGTGGCGATCGGGTTGGGGGGCGAGATCAGCCGCTCCGAGGATGGCGGACTCAGCTGGCAGACCCAGCGTCTGGCCGGCATCGCACCATGGCGTGACCTCTGCTTTGTAGACGAGCAGCATGGCTGGCTGGCCGGCGAGGCCGGTCTGTTCTTCACGGCCGATGCGGGCCGCAGCTGGACCCGACGGGTGCTGCCCACGGAGGTGGGCCTGAGCCAGGTTCAGTTTCTCGACGCCAAGACCGGCTGGGTTGTGAACGAATCCGGGGCGCTGCTGGCCACCGGTACCGGTGGGTCTTAGCGCACAGGCGAAGCGGCGCGTCCCAACGCCGCCACCGCCTCATCCGCCGTCGCCACCATGCTCGGCGGCAGGCCGCGCAGCGCCAGCGCCTGGGTGAGCCGCGCGCGCACGAAGGCCGAGCCGCCGTAGCGCGTGACGCGGCGGTAGTGACGCTGCGCCAGCTCGGCGGCGCGCTGGGCCCAGAGGTCGGCCACCTCGGGGTCGAGCTCGAACTGCTCGTAGTTGATGACGCCGTCGACCGGCTGGCCGATCGCCTCCAGCCGCGCCTGCAGCACGCCGGCCAGTTGCTCGACCTCGGCGGGCGTGCGCAGGCGCAGGCGCGAGAGGTCGACGAAGAGCACGCCATGCTGCGCATCGAACTGCAGGCGCTGTTCCAGCGGCAGGGCCAGCAGGCGTTCGCGCAGGCCCATCGGTGCGGGCTCGAACAGCGCGGCGTCCATCGGCACGGGGTCGCGCGGCAGCAGCGGGCGGAAGTCCATCTGCGCCAGCACGTCGCGCTCCAGGTCCAGGCCTGGCGCCACCTCGGTCAGTTCCAGGCCATCTGATGTGAGGCGCAGCACGCAGCGCTCGGTCACATACAGAACGGACTGCCCGCGCGCCGCGGCGTGGCGGCCGCTGAACGTTCGATGCTCGACGGTCTGCACAAACTTGCGCACACCCTCCGCGCTGAAGCTGCCGGCGAACACCAGGCGCTTGGCGGACTGCGAGATGTTGATGAAGCCGCCCGCCCCGGCCAGGCGCGGGCCGAAGCGGCTGACGTTGACATTGCCCTCGGCATCCGCCTGCGCCAGGCCGAGCACCGCCAGGTCCAGGCCACCGCCGTCGTAGAAGTCGAACTGGTAAGGCTGGTCGATGATGGCCTGGGTGTTGACGGCGGCGCCGAAGTCCAGCCCGCCGGCCGGAATGCCGCCGATCACGCCGGGCTCGGTGCTCAGGGTGATGAGGTCGGTGACGCGTTCCTCGGCCGCCACCGCCGCCACGCCCTCGGGCATGCCGATGCCCAGGTTCACCACCTGGCCGGCGCGCAGCTCCAGCGCAGCGCGCCGGGCGATGACCTTGCGGTCGTTCAGGGGCATGGGCTTGAGCTGCGAGGCCGGCGCGCGCAGCTCGCCGGCGAAGGCGGGGGAGTAGGGTGTCGCGAAGGTCTGCAGGTGCTGCTCGGGCGCTTCGGCCAGCACCACGCAGTCCACCAGCACGCCGGGGATCTTGACCTGGCGGGGGTTCAGGCTGCCGCGCTCGGCCAGGCGCTCCACCTGGGCGATGACGATGCCGCCGCTGTTGTGCGTGGCCATGGCGACCGACAGGCCTTCGAGCGTCAGCGCCTCGCGCTCCATCGTCAGGTTGCCGTCCAGGTCGGCGGTGCTGGCGCGCACGAAGGCGACCTGGATGGGGAAGGCCTTGTAGAACAGGAATTCTTCACCGTCGATCTCCATCAGCCGCACGCGCTCCATCTGCGTGCGCTCGTTCAGCCGGCCGCCGCCATGGCGCGGGTCCACGAAGGTGCCCAGGCCGATGCGCGACAGATGCCCGGGCTTGCCGGCGGCGATGTCGCGGAACAGATGGGTGATGACGCCCTGTGGCAGGTTCCAGGCCTCGATGCGGTTCGTCACCGCCAGCTGCTGCAGGCGCGGCACCAGGCCCCAGTGGCCGCCCACCACGGCCTTCACCAGGCCCTCGTGGCCGAGGTGGTTCAGGCCACGCGTCTTGCCGTCGCCCTGGCCGGCGGCGTAGACGAGGGTGAGATCGCGCGGTGCGGCCGTGCGCTCGAAGCGCCGCTCCAGCGCCAGGGCCAGGGTCTCGGCGAAGCCGATGCCGACGAAGCCGCAGGTGGCCAGGGTGTCGCCGTCCTGGATCAGGGCCACGGCCTCGTCGGCCGACACCACCTTGCCATGCTCGTAGGCGCGCAGGCCTTGCAGCAGTTCGCGGGCACTTGCATTCATGCGCGCAAGCGTAGCGCCGCTACGCTTCGCCCCATGCAGATCCTTCTGGCTGACTCCATTCCCCCCACGCCTTGGCGCAACGGCGGTGGGCAGACCCGCGAGCTCTTTGCCGAACCCGCCGGCGCCGACTGGCGCCTGCGCGTCAGCCTGGCGGACATCGAGCAGGACGGGCCCTTCTCGTCTTTCCCAGGTGTGCAGCGCCACTTCGCGGTGCTGCAAGGCCCTGGCGTGGAGCTGACGCTGAACAGCCAGGCCCTGCAGCTGACGCCGGCCAGCGCGGCCCTGGCGTTCGATGGCGCCGCCGCGCCCGGCTGCCGCCTGCTGGGCGGCGCCACGCGCGACCTGAACCTGATGCTGCGCGAGCGCAGCGGCGAGCTGCAGCGCGTGCGCAGCGACGTCGAATGGGACGCCCCCTGGCCCTGGCGCGCCTGCTTCACCGTGGCGCCGGCGCGCCTGCTGGACGCCGCGGGCACGGCGCACGCCCTGCCGGCCTGGAGCCTGGCGCTGGACTTGCCCGCCGGCCCGCTGCGCCTGCAGCTGACCCAGGAGCAGCCCGCCTACTGGCTCGGCGCCTAAGCGGGCCAGGGCCCAAGCCAGGGCCGCCCCGGGGGTGGCAGCCCCGCCCCACGGGTTACAAACGCCCCCCAAATCGGTTCTCACCCTTGCGCGAAAACCCTCATCGCTGATGCGGCGTCTCCCCAATCCCCTGAGCCTGCGCGCTGAGCGCAGTCAGACCCGATGAGCTGGGTCTGGCTGCCGGGCCTGCTGCTGGCCCTGCTGTTGCTGGGGGCCCTGCGCCGCCTGCGCCAGGCCCGGCGTCTGCGCCAGCGCATGGGCGGCAGCCTGGCTGAGTTGGAGGCGCAGATTGCCGAGCTCAGCCGCGCCGAGTTCGAGAGCCATGTGCCGCTGGCCCAGGAACCTCCGCCCGACTCGCTGATGGGCCGCTTGCTCGACACCCAGCGCCGCCTGCACCGGCTGGAGAGCGAGCGCCGCGAGACCGTGCAGCGCCTGCAGCTGGCCGCCGGCGTGTTCACGCACGCGCGCGAGGGCATCATGATCACCGACGCCACCGGCCTGATCGTGGACGTCAACGAGGCCTTCACGCGCGTCACCGGCTACTCGCGCGACGAGTTGATGGGCCGCTCGCCGCGCCTGCTTGACTCCGGCCGCCACCCGCCCGAGTACTACCAGCGCCTCTGGCAGGACCTGCAGCAGCAGGGCCAGTGGCAGGGCGAGATCTGGGACCGTCGCAAGGGCGGCGAGCTGTTCGCCTCGCTCGAAACCATCAGCGCGGTGCGCAACGAGCAGGGCCAGATCACCCACTACATCAGCCTGATGACCGACATCACGGCGCTGAAGGAGCAGGCCCAGCGGCTGGAGCACATTGCCCATTACGACGCCCTGACCGCGCTGCCCAACCGCGTGCTGCTGGCCGACCGGCTCAAGCACGCCATGGTGATGGCGCCGCGCCATGCCGGCCGCATTGCCATTGCCTACCTGGATCTGGACGGCTTCAAGGAAGTCAACGACGAGCATGGCCACGACGCCGGCGACCGCCTGCTGGTCGAGCTCTCCACCCGCATGCGCCAGGTGCTGCGCGAGGGTGACACCCTGGCCCGCCTGGGTGGCGACGAGTTCGTGGTGGTGCTGCTGGACCTGCCCGACGAGCCCACCTGCGACGCCCTGCTGACGCGCATGCTGCGCGAGATCGCTCAGCCTTTCGCGCTCGACGGCGTGACCGTGCAGGTGTCCGGCAGCCTGGGCGTGACCTTCTACCCGCAGGTGGAAGAGGTGGACGCCGACCAGCTGCTGCGCCAGGCCGACCAGGCGATGTACCAGGCCAAGGTCAGCGGCAAGAACCGCTACCACGTGTTCGACATCGAGGAGGCCGCCCAGGTGCGCGGCCAGCTCGAATCGGTCGAGAGCCTGCGCTTGGCGCTGGAGCGGCGCGAGTTCGTGCTGCACTACCAGCCCAAGGTCAATCTGCGCACCGGCAAGGTCATCGGCGCCGAGGCCCTGGTGCGCTGGCAGCACCCGCAGCGCGGCCTGCTGGCGCCGGGCCAGTTCCTGCCGCTGATCGAGGACCACCCGCTGATCTGCGATCTCGGCCACTGGGTCATCGAGGCCGCGCTGCAGCAGATGAGCGACTGGCGCGAGCAGGGCTTGCACCTGCCCGTCAGCGTCAACGTGGCGGCGCGCCAGCTGCAGCAGAGCGACTTTGTTGCGCGCGTGCTGGCCGCCATTGCCCGCCACCCCGGCCTGTACCCGCAGGACCTGCAGCTGGAGGTGCTCGAGACCAGCGCCCTGGAAGACCTGGTGGGCGTCTCGCGCACCATGGTGGAAGGGCGCGGTGGCGGCCTGGTGTTCGCGCTCGACGACTTCGGCACCGGCTACTCCTCGCTCACCTACCTGAAGCGCCTGCCGGTGGCCCAGCTCAAGATCGACCAGAGCTTCGTACGCGACATGCTGGACGATGCCGATGACCTCGCCATCCTGGATGGCGTCATCGGCCTGGCGGCGGCCTTCCGCCGCGAGGTGATCGCCGAGGGCGTCGAGAGCACCGAGCACGGCGCCGTGCTGCTGCAGCTGGGCTGCGAGCTGGCGCAGGGCTATGGCATCGCGCGTCCCATGCCGGCCGCCGAGCTGCCGCGCTGGGTGGATCAATGGAACCCGCCACTGGAGTGGCAGGGCCTGCAGATGGTCAGCCGCGAGAACCTGCCGCTGCTGCGCGTCTACATGGACCACCGCGCCTGCGTGCGCGCCGTGGCGCGCTACCTGCAGGGCCAGCGCGAGCAGGCCCCGCAGCCTCTGGCCGCCACCCGCCTGGCCGAATGGCTGCACAGCCCGACGCTGGACACGCCGCGCATCGACGCGCTGCGCCAGCGCCAC
The DNA here is from genome assembly GCF_041912635.1 of Inhella sp. Classification (GTDB taxonomy): domain Bacteria; phylum Pseudomonadota; class Gammaproteobacteria; order Burkholderiales; family Burkholderiaceae_C; genus Inhella. The sequence goes on along the minus strand of NZ_JAYRMO010000010.1, from coordinate 6,404 downwards.
GCCGAGGTGCTGCGCCAGGCCGAGTGGCTGCTGCAGGCGCGCGAGCGCGGCGAGATCCTGACGACGGCCCAGATCGGGCCCTTCCTGGCCGCCGAGGCGGCACTTGGGCGCGCCTTGCGCGCCCAGCTGCAAAGCCGTTGATCAGCTCTTCGGCGCGAAGCGCTCGCTGACGACCTTCTTCAGATCGACCTCGCCGGCCTTGTAGAGCCCGGTCTTGACCATGTCCTGAAGAAAGGCGTCGGCGCGCGCCAGGCTGAGTGGCCCGGGGCGCGCACCGGCCAGTTGCTGCTTGAGCATCAGCGCGTGGCTGGCCTCCAGCTCGGCCTGGTTCATCTCGGGGTTGTCCTGGCGCATGCGGGCGTCGGCTCTAGCGCGCTGGGCCGGGCTGCCGGCCAGGTAAGCCTGCCAGCCCGCCAGGCTGGCGTCCACGAAGCGCTGCACCAGCTCCGGGCGCTGCGCCACCGTGTCGGCGTGCGCATCGATCAGGGTGCTGGGCGTGCTCCAGCCCTGGTCGGCCAGCAGGTGCACCACCGGGTCGAAGCCACCCTGCTGCTTCACGTAGATGGGCTCGGCCACCGAATAGCCCTGCTGCACCGACTGCTTGTTGGCCAGGAAGGGGCCAAGCGTGTAGTTGTAGGGGCGCAGCGCCTCGTCGCGGAAGCCATGGCGGCGCTTCAGCCACTGCCACCAGCTGTACTGCGCGTCCTTGGCAATCCAGATGCGCGGCGCCTTCTTCAGCGCCTCGAAGGATTCATACCCCTGGCCCGGATGCGCCATCAACGCCTGCGGGTCCTTCTGGAACACCGCCGCCACGCTCAAGGTGGGCACGCCCATCTTGGCGTTGTCGAAGGCGTGCAGCAGATTGCCCGTCATCAGGAAGTCGATCTTCTTGGCCGGCAGCAGCGGGCGGTTGTTCACCTGCGGCCCTCCCTGTCGGATCTCGACCTGCAGCCCGGCCTTGGCGTAGGTGCCATCCACCAGCGCCTGGTAGAAGCCGCCATGCGCGGCCTGGGCCTTCCAGTTGGTGGCGAAGACGATCTTCTCGGGCTGGCTCAGCCCTTGGGCGCGGATGAGGGCCGGGGCGGCGAGCAGGGGGCTGGCGAGCAGGTGGCGGCGGTTCAGCATGGCGGGCGGACGGGTGCAGGAGCCCGCATTCAACCACCGCCCTCGCCGCGCGGCGCTCCTGGTGGGAACCCGGAGTCGCCGGTTCTTACATACCCCTCAATCGAGTGGGTTAACGCATTGATTCCGAAGGCCTGGTTCGCATCTTGCTAGCTAGCCGATCTTTCCGATTTGCCCGGGCGCAGACCGCGCCCATCGCTGAAAAGAGATGCCCACCATGTCCCTGACGAAAAACCTGTTGGCCCTGGCTGCCACCGCCACCCTGGCTCTGTACGCCACTCCGGCTGCTGCCCTGAAGATCGAACTGATCAACGTCGGCGGCGTCACCGAAGGCACCGACATCCACAAGGGCTTCACGCAGGCCGCGCGCTTTTGGGAGAAGGCGCTCACCAATGACGTGACGGTGCGCCTGGAAGTGAACTACGCCGCGCTGGGTGCGGGCGTCATTGGCTCGACGGGCAGCACCACCAATGTGTCCTATGTCGGGCCGCTGCTGGATGCGCTGCGCAGTGCCGGCAACTCCAAGCTGGACTCCATTGCCCGTGACAACCTGGTGGCTTCGCGCGCCTCGGGCTTCGTGGGCGGCCAGGCGATTGATGCCCTCATTTCCGCGCCCAAGGCCAATGGCAATGGTGTGAACACCAGCCCGCTGACCCGTGTGCTGGATGCGGACGCCGGCGCGAACAACTCGGCCTTCAGCGCCAACACCTCCTTGCTCAAGGCCCTGGGCATCACCCCGACCTACACCGGTGCTGCGGCCACCAACCAGCGCGACGGCATCGTCACCTTTAGCAGCAACTTCGCCTTCGACTTCGACCCCACCAACGGCATCGATGCCGGCAAGATGGATTTCCTGGGCGTCGCCATCCACGAGATCGGCCATGCCCTGGGCTTCCGCAGCGGCGTCGACACCTATGACGGCAACACCAATCTGGGCGCCAATCTGGGCAACTACGCCATCATGTCCGTCTGGGATCTGTTCCGCTATTCGGAAGAGAGCGCCGACCAAGGCGTGCGCGACTGGGCGATTGGTGGCAACCCGTTCTTCTCGATCGATGGCGGCCAAAGCATTTACGACGGCGACGCCTTCATGGCGACCGGTCGCAGTTTCGGTGATGGCCGCCAGGCCTCGCACTGGAAGGACGCGCACAGCGGTGACCCCCAACTGGGCGTGATGGATCCCACCTCGGCCTTCGGTCAGCAGCAATACATCGATTCGCTCGACTTGGCCGCCTTTGACGCCATGGGTTGGAACGTGGCCTATGACGTGATGTGGCTGAACGAGCGCCGCTTCTCGACGGCTGAGCTCGTGAACATCGACACCTTCGCTGTTCCTGAACCCGGCATGTTGGCCCTGAGCCTGGCTGCGGTCGGACTGATGGGGTTCGCGCGTCGCCGCAAGGAAGGCTGAACCCGATCCTCAGCGACGCAAGGGGCGCCCAGGCGCCCCTTTTTCTTGGGGGTCAGCGCCCATGCCAGCGCCCGATCCACAGGCGCTCCAGCAAGGCCACCGCCGCCTGCAGGCCCAGGCCGCTGGCCATGATCAGGAAGAGCGCGGCGAACATGCGCGGCATGTCAGTGCGGAACATGGCTTCGAGCAGGCGCGAGGCCAGGCCGGTTTGGTGGCCGGCGGCGCCGGCAGCGAACTCGGCCACCACGGCCCCGATCAGCGCCAGGCCCGCGCCCACGCGCAGCCCGGCCAGGAAGTAGGGCGCGGCACCCGGCAGCAGCAGCCAGCGCAGGCGCTGCAGCGGGCTGGCGCGGTACAGGCGGAAGAGTTCCTGCAGGCCGGCATCGGCCGCGCGCAGGCCGGCCAGGGTGCCGGCCAGGATGGGGAAGAAGGCCACCACCCAGGCGCACACCAGCAGGGCGGCGAGCGGGTCGTCCACATAGATCAGGATCAGCGGGGCGATGGCCACCAGCGGCGTGACCTGCAGCGCCACTGCCAGCGGCAGCAGCGCGCGCTCCAGGGCCGGCGCCAGCGCGAAGGCGGCCGCCCCCAGCAGGCCGCTCAAGCAGGCCAGGCCCAGGGCGCCGAAGGTGACCTTGAGCGTGAAGCCCCAGGCCGGCGCGAAGCTGGCGAAGTCCTCCACCAGCACCGCCGCGATGCGGCTGGGCGCGGGCAGCAGATAGGGCGGCACGGCGCCGCTGCGCGAGGCCCATTCCCACAGCAGGCCCAGGCCCAGCAGCAGCAGCGCGGCCGGCGCCCAGTGCTTCAGCGCCTGCTTCATGCGGCCTCCCGCAGCGCATCGGCCAGCGCCTGCTGGGCCTGGCGCACCAGGGCGAAGTAGGCGTCCTGGCGGGTCCAGTCCTCGGCCGTTCTTTGGCCCTTCACATCCAGCTCCAGCAGCACCCGGCTGGGCCGCGGCCCCAGCAGCAGCACGCGGTCGGCCAGGGCCACGGCCTCGAAGACCGAATGCGTGACCAGCACCACGGCCAGCTCGGGCCGCGCCGCGCACCAGGCCAGCAGCTCCTGGCCCAGGCGCTCACGGGTGATCTCGTCGAGCGCGCCAAAGGGCTCGTCGAGCAGCAGCACATCGGGCGCGTTGACGAGGGCGCGCGCAAAGGCCGCGCGCATCTGCATGCCGCCGCTCAGTTCGTGCGGAAGCGCGTTCGAAAAGCCGTCCAGGCCCACGCGCTCCAGCAGCGGCAAGGCCTGGGCGCGTGCCGCCGCCTTGGCGCTGCCCTGCAGGCGCAGGGGCAGGGCCACGTTGTCCTGCACGCTGGCCCAGGGCAGCAGCGTGGGCTGCTGGAACACCGAGCCGAAGCGCAGCGGCCGCGGCATGCGCAGCTGCCCGCCACCGGGCGCCAGCAGGCCGCTGAGCACGCGCAGCACCGTGCTCTTGCCGCAGCCCGAGGGCCCGAGCAGCGCCAGGCGCTCTCCCGGCTGCAGCTGCAGGTTCAGGCCCTGCAGCACGGTCAGGGCGCCGAAGCGCAGGCTCAGGTCGTCGAGTTCAAGCAGCATGGGGCCCGGATTGTGCGGGCCCGCCGCTCACTCATTTACTGAACGCCCAGCTCCTTCAGCACATTGGCGGCCCCGTCTACCACCTTCATCTGCCACAGCATGTAGCGCAGGTCCACGCCGATCGAACGGGTGGTGCGGGTGTTGAAGTCCCAGTCCGAAATGACCGCGTCCGAGGTGCCGTCGAACAGCAGGCCGACCAGTTCGCCGCGCGCGTTCAGCACCGGCGAGCCGGAGCTGCCGCCGGTCGTGTCCAGGCTGGCCAGGAAGTTCACCGGCACCGAGTCCAGCGCCTTGACGGCGTAGCGGTCGAACTGGCGCGCCTGGATGGCCTTGAGCTGGGCGGCCGGGGTGTCGAAGTCGCCCTGGCCCTGGTGCTTTTCGGGGATGCCACGCAGGGTGGTGAAGGCGCTCCACTGCGCGCCATCGGGGCCGGGGCGGCCTTGCACGCGGCCATGGCCCACGCGCAGGGTGCTGTTGGCATCCGGGTAGACGGCCTGGCCCTGGCTGGCCTTGAACTCGATCAGGGCCTGCATCACGTTGGCGTAGGCCTGCTGCAGGCGCCCGCCCAGTTCCTTGCCCTGCGCCAGGCGGGCCTCGTCGTCGGCATGCAGGGCCACGGCTGCGGCAATGAAGGGGTCGCTGCTGGCCTCGTAGGCGGCACTGCCGCGCTCGAACCATTGCAGGCGCTCGGCCAGCAGCGGGCTGCCAGCGTAGAGCGCGTCCATCTGGGCGGCCACGGCGGCGGCGTCCATGCCGGGCTGCAGGCCCAGGGCCTTGAGCAGGGGCTGCTGCTCAAAGGCCTGGGGCTGGGCCATCAGCTGCAGCAGGAAGTGGGCGACGACGCGCTTCTCGGTCGTTTCGTCATAGCGGCGGTCCAGTCCGGCCAGGCGCTGGCGGCGCGCCTTCTGGTCGCGTTCCTGAAAGCCCAGGCGGCGCTCGGCGTCGGGCAGCTGGCGCTGTTTCGCCTGCTGATACAGGCCGCGCGCCAGGCGCAGCGGTGTGGGCTCGGCCAGCTCCACCAGCAGGTCGCGGCGCTCGCGCGCCTGCTGCTCGGCCAGCAATTGCTCCACCGCCTGCAGGCTGGGGCCAAAGCGGGCCTGGCGCTGCGCATCCGCCTGCACCCAGCTTGTGAGCGCGGCCTGCTCGGCCTGCTTGCGCGCCAGCAGGTCCGAGTTCGCGAAGCTGCGCTGCTGGCCCTGCCAGTTCTGCATCGCATTGCCCAGGCTGGCCACGGTGTCGGCCAGTTTGATTTCGGCGTCGCGGCGGCCGGTGGTGGCTTGCTTGATCAGATCCAGATGCTCGCCATAGGCCTTGATCAGCGCCGGGTGCTGCCAGCCGAAGCCATGCTCCACCTCAGCCGGCAGGCGGTAGCGGTTGGTGCGGCCTGGGTAGCCCGCCACCATGACGAAGTCGCCCTCGTTCAGCGGCGCCTGTGCCAGCTTCAGCACCTGCTGGGGCCGGTAGGGCTGGTTGTCCTGGTGAAAGTCGGCCGGCTTGCCGTCCGCTCCCACATAGGCGCGGTAGAAGCTGTAGTCGCCGGTGTGGCGCGGCCAGACCCAGTTGTCGGTGTCGCCGCCGAAGCGGCCCACCATGTCGGCCGGCGCGTGCACCAGGCGCACGTCGCGGATCTCCAGCTGCTTGATCAGCTGGTACTGCAGGCCGCCGAAGAAGGCCGGCACCGAGCAGCGGTGGCCGGCGTCCTGCTCGCACTCTGCCACCAGGCGCTTGATGTGGCGCTCGATCGCTTCGCTGCGCGCCTTGCCCTGCAGGGCGCGGGTGGGGGCGTCCAGCACCTGGGCGCTGACGTCGCGCGCCGCCACGGTCACGCGCAGCCGCGTGCCGGGTTCGGCGGGCAGCTCCTCACTCAAGCTGCGCGCCAGAAAGCCCTGGGCCAGCAGGTCGCGCTGCGGCGTGCTGTTGAACTGGATGCTGCCGTAGGCGCAATGGTGGTTGGTGACCACCAGGCCCTGGGCCGAGACGAAGGAGCCGCTGCAGCCGGGCAAGGCGACCACCGCGCCCAGCGGCTGGGCGCTCAGATCGGCCAGCTGGTTCGGGCTCAAGGCCAGGCCGGCGGCCTTCAGCGACTTGGCCAGCTGCGGCAGCTGCTGCGGCATCCACATGCCCTCGGCAGCCAGGGCGGGGCCGGCCAGGGCCAGCAGGGAGATCAGGGGCAGGGTGGTCTTCATGGCAAGGCCTCAATACTGTTCGTTTAGTTGTCAGGATGTCCGAATCTGCGCATAAGCAGGGGCCGCATGGGTTGGCGGTCGGGCGCCAGCGGCGAGGGCTCGATGACCTGCGGGCGGTAGTCCGCCGCCAC
>NZ_JAYRMO010000009.1:0-146683 GCF_041912635.1 Inhella sp. | reverse complement strand
TGCCCCCGCCGCCACAGGCGCTGAGCACGGCGGCCACCAACAAGGCGCCGGCATGGCCGCGCAGGCGCCGGAAGGGCATGGGGAAGCCGGGGATGGGGAGTGACATGGGGCGTCTTTCGGGGTGCGTTGAACGAGTGGCCGCCACTGTGCGAAACCCGGCGTGACCGCGGCGTGACGCGGTCACGCCGCAGAGCCCCGCTGCGCTATGCCCAGGCCTGCGCCAGTCGCGCCACCGCCGCACGCAGCTGCGCTTCGGTGCTGGCCCCGAAGCCCAGCACCAGGCCGGCGCGGGCGCCCGGCTGGCCGCAGGCGCGCAGCAGTTCCTGGATGCCGCCCAGCATCAACCCCGCCGCGCGCGCCTGCTCCAGCAGCCGCGCTTCCTCCGCCGGGCTGGCCAGCGGCAGAAACACGTTCAGGCCCGAGGCCGGCGCCTGCAGCGGCCAGCGCGGCCCGAAGGCGCGCGCCCAAGCCTGCAGCAAGGCTTGGCGGCGCTGCGCGGCGGCACGCCTGCAGCGGCGCAGATGGCGCGCCAGCAGGCCCTGTTCGATGAAGTCGGCCAGCACCTCCTGCTCGAAGTGCGGCGGCTGGCGGTCCAGCGCGGCGCGCACGCGCTGCAGCAGCGGCACCAGGGCCGGCGGCAGCACCAGATAGCCCAGGCGCAGGCCGGGCAGCAGCAGCTTGGAGAAGCTGCCCACATAGATGCAGCGGCCCTCGCGGTCCAGGCTGCTCAGGGCCGGCAGCGGCGGGCCGTCAAAACGGTACTCGCCGGCGTAGTCGTCCTCCACCAGCCAGGCGCGCTGGCGCTGCGCCCACTCCAGCAGCGCAAGCCGGCGCTCCAGGCCCATGCAGGCACCGGTGGGCCATTGGTGCGAAGGGGTGACGACGGCCATGCGACAGCCTGGGCCCAGGGCCTGCAGTGCCGCGGGGCGCAGGCCCTGCCCATCCACCGGCACGCCCACCGGGCGCGCGCCGCCCAGCTGCAGCGCGGCCCAGCTGGCGTGGTAACCCGGTGCCTCCACCGCCACCGGCTCACCCGGCCCGGGCAAGGCCAGCCCCAGCAGAGCAAAGGCCTGCTGCGCGCCGCTGGTGATCAGCACCTGCTCGGGGCTGCAGCGCAGGCCGCGGGCGTGGCGCAGCCAAGCCGCCAGCGCGGCCCGCAGGCGTGGCTCGCCCTCGGCCGGTCCGTAGCCCAGCGGCAGCTCGCCGCGCTCGCAGCGGCGCCACAGGCGGCGCTGCAGGCGCGCCCAGTCCGCTCCAGGGAACAGGTCCTGCGGCGGCAGGCCCATGGCAAAGGGGCGCAGCGGGCCCTGGCTGCGGCGCGGCGGCGGCAGCTGGCGCCAGCGCTCAGGCTCGGCCGCCGCCAGCCGCGTCGGCACGGGCGGCGCCTGCTGGGATTGCAGCAGGCGCGTGCCGGCGCCGGCGCGGCCCTCGATGTAGCCCTCGTCGGCCAGGCGCTCGTACGCGGCCAGCACGGTGTTGCGGCCCACGCCCAGGGCCTGGGCCAGAGCCCGGCTGGGCGGCAGACGCGCACCGCGCTCGGCCGTCTGCAGCGCGGTCTTCAGCTGCTCCACCAGCTGCTGCGTCAGCGAACGGTCATCGCTGCGCGTCAGCCGCAGGCCGGCGCCATCGATCAACCAAGCCGCGGGTGCGTGTGTTGGCTCCATGGAATTGCTCCGTCTTGGTTCTTCATCGGAACCATCGCAATTCCTAGAGTGTGAGCCTTTCTTTCTGAAGGAGCCCTGAGAGATGTGGAAATTCCTGAGCCTCTTGAGCCTGACGCTGGCCACGGGCGCCGCCCAGGCCGACCCGGCGGTGGCCGAAGCCGATGCGCAGCTGAACCGCCTGATCATGGCCGGCGACAGCCAGGCCGCTGCGCTGTATTACGCCGAGAACTTCGTGCTGACGGCCAGCAATGGCAGCCAGAAGGATCGTGCGCGCATGCTGCTGGAGATCGGCACCCCGGCGCTGCACTTCAAGCGCAACATCACCGAGCAGGTTCAGGTGCGCGTGCTGGGCGACACCGCGGTACTGACCGGCGTGCTGCACCAGATCGGCAGCTGGCAGGGCCAGCCCTTTGACTACCGCTTCCGGGTGACCGACACCTGGGTGCGCCAGGGAGCCCGCTGGGTGCTGCTGGCCGGCCATGCCAGCCTGATTCCCGCATGAGCGGCGCCCTGCTCCTGCGCGGCCTGCAGGCCGCGGACCGTGCCGACTGGGAGCGCCTGGCACGCGGCTACAAGGCCTTCTACGGCGTGCAACTGAACGACGCGGCCTACGAGGCCACCTGGCGCCGCCTGCTGCAGGGCGGCCCGGCCCAGGCCCTGGTGCTGAGCGACGGCAAGCGCCTGCTGGGCCTGACGCATTACCTGTTCCAGTCCTCCACCTGGGGCGAGTGGGTCTGCTACCTGCAGGATCTGTTCGTAGACCCGGAGCGGCGCAGCCAGGGCCTGGGCCGGCGCCTGATCGAGGCGGTGGCCGAGCAGGCGCGCAGCCAGGGCGCCCAGCGCCTGTACTGGCTGACCCAGGCGCACAACAGCACGGCGCGGGCGCTCTACGACCGCCTGGCCGAGCACCGCGGCTTCATCCGCTACGACTACCCCTTGTGAAGTTCTGCCTTCACTCCACCCGGCGCACCCGCACCACTTTGTTGCTGCCCTCGAACTCCATCAGGTAGCCGCCAAAGACATTGCGGCGCACCGTGACGCGAGGGCTCTGAAGGTTCAAGTAGGCCGAGCTGTCCTCGTGGACCCGCCAGCTTTGCCCGTTGGCCAGGCGAATGACCTGTCCCTTCTTCCAGCCTTCGAACAAGCCCTCGAAGTGACTCTCGACGCGATCGGCGCTCGGCGCCGCCGGCTTGCTGGGCAGGCCGAAGTCCGCCGGGGAGGGGGTCGCAGCGGCTGGGGTGGCCGGCGCGGCGACGGACCTGGCAGCTGGTGCGGCCAGGCCGGCCGCCCAGCGGTCGAAGCAGGCCAGGCGTTCGCGGTCATCTGCCAGGCCGCGGCAGCGCAGGGCCTCCTCGGTCTGGGCGGAGGCGGAGATCGGGGCCAGAGCGGCCAGGGCGAGCAGCAGGGTCTTCATGGTGGGGTTCAGCGCAGCAGCCCGTCCAGCCGGAAGGGGTAGCGCTGCAGTTGGGGGTTGTGGGCCTTGCTGTAGGGCCGAAAGTCCAGCGCCTGGATGCCCTGGGCATCGAAGCGCTGCAGGTAGGCGCGTGCCTGCGCACGGCCAAACAGCATGAACATCGGACGCTGCAGCTCCAGGCCCTCGCTGCGCGCGAAGTCGTGGCCGCGGTGGTGGTCGTGCAGCATCACCAGCGCCCAGGCGCCGCAGAGGAAATGGCCGCCGGCCAGCGCACTCAGCCGGCCGTTGAGCACGGATTCCATCGCCTCTTCCGAAGTGTTGATGCCCGAGAACAGCAGCTGGCGCCCGGGCTCCAAGCCCTGCCCCTCGGCGGCGCTCATGGCACCGAAGGCCATCTGGTCGCTGCCGGCCCAGACGAGTTGGGGTGCCGTACCGCGCTGCAGCAACTGGCCCATCTGCTGCGCGGCCAACTCGCGCTTCCAGTCGCCGAACAGGGTCTGGTCGAGCACCACGCCGCGCGCCTCGGCCACGGCGCGGCGCATGCCTTCGTTGCGGGCAATCGAGACCGGGGTGGAGCGGTCGCCGGCGATGGCCAGCAGATGCAGGCGGCCGTCGCGGCCTTGCAGGCTCTGGCGGCGGCCGGCGTCGATCAGGGCCTTGGCGGTCAGGTAGCCGGCGTCCTCGGCATTGGGTTCCAGGCTGCCCAGCAGCAAAGGCAGGCCGCGGCGCGGCGCGTAGGCCTCGCGTTCCTGCGGCAGCAGGCCGCTGAAGGCGGCAAAGCTCTTGATGCCGGCGGCCTGCAGCTGCTGGGCATTGCGCACCAGCGTCGTCTTCTCATTGACGAGGATGACGTAGTCCGGCCGCTGGGCGACGGGGCGCGCCGCGATCTCGGCCGCCAGCGCCACCGCGCGCTCCGGGTCGCGCTCGGCAAAGCGCTGCTCGAACTGCACGCCCAGGCTGCGCGCCGCGGCCTGCATGGCCAGCCCGGCGGTGGTCCAGAAGGCCTCGTCCGACTTGCCCGGATTGATGAAGGCGATGCGCTGAGCCTGGGCCCAGAGCGGCAGCAGCAGAACCAGCAGCAGCAGGTGGCGCTTCATGGCTAGAGCCGGTGGCTCCGGTCCCCTTCGGCAAAGCCGATGGCATCGAATTCCTGGCCCTCGACCACGAAGCCGATGACCTTGAAGAGCTCGCCCATCTCGTGCTCGGTCAGAAGCTTCTGCGCGTTCGCGCGGGTGCGCAGGTCAGCCTGCTGCAGCAGCTCGCCGATGCCGCAATTGAGCAGGAAGCGCGCCTGGGTGGTGTAGCCCAGCACGGTCAGCCCGACGTCCTGCCCGGCCAGCGCCAGGCTGGTGAAGTTGACATGGGCGGTGATGTCCTTCTCGCCCAGCATCACCAGCGGGTTGGCATCAGCCTGGTGGCGGTGGTGGCACATCAGGGTGCCGCCGATGCGCTGCGGGTGGTAGTACTCGGCGTCGCCGAAGCCGTAGTCGATCAGGAAGATCGCGCCACGCGCCAGGCCGGCGGCCAGGGTGCGCAGCCAGGCCTTGGCCTGGGTGTGGATCTCGGTGACGGTGCCGGGCACCCAGTGGCCATGGTCGTAGGGCGGGCGGCGCTCGCTCGGGCGGTCGGCCCACTGCAGGCCGGCGGGGCCGACGGCCACGCCCCGCTCGTGCCAGCGCTGGCCATCGAAGTGCAGCAGCTTGACGGGCATCGCGTCCAGCACCTCGTTGCCCAGCACCACGCCCTCGAAGTGCGCCGGCAGGGCATCCAGCCACTGCACACGATCGCCGAAGCGGGCCAGGCGCTGCTGCTGGCGTTCGCGCAGCGTGCCGGAGAGGTCAACGATGCGGTAGCTGCGCGGCAGGCGGCCCTGCGCCGCCAGCGTGTCCAGCACCGCTTCCGCCAGCGCCCCGCTGCCGGCACCGAACTCCCACAGGTCCTCGGTGCGGGTCAGCTCCAGCGCCTGCAGCAGCTGGCGGGCCAGGGCCTGGCCGAACAGCGGGCTCAGCTCGGGCGCGGTGACGAAGTCGCTGCCGCCCTGCGGACCCAGGCCGAAGGTGGGGCGGCCGCTGCTGTAGTAGCCCAGGCCGGGGGCGTAGAGGGCCTCGGCCATGAAGGCGTCGAAGGGCAGCCAGCCACCCGCCTGCTCAATGCGGGCTCGGATGCGGGCTTCCAGTTCGCCCATCAGCCGCCCTCGCGTTGCCGGCACCAGGCTTCGAACTGGGTGACCGAGAGCGGCGGCGCCACCAGCTCGCCCTGCAACTCGTCGCAGCCCCAGTCCTGCAGCAGGCTCCACTGCTCGCGCCGGCGCACGCCTTCGGCGCCCACGCGCAGGCCCAGGCCCTGGGCCATCTGCACGATGGCGCGGGTCACGGCGCGCGCGCCGTTCTCATGCGGCAGGCCGGCAATGAAGCTCTGGTCGATCTTGATCTTGTCGAGCGGCAGCTGGGTCAGGTGCGCGAGTGCCGTGTGGCCGGTGCCGAAGTCGTCCACGGCGATCGTCAGGCCCAGCGCGCGCAGCTGCTGCAGGGTGTCCACCGCGCCGGCCACGTCGTCCATCAGCATGCGCTCGGTCAGTTCCAGCTGCAGCCATTCGCCCGGCACGCCCACCTCGCTCAACACCGCGCGCACGGTGTCGGCAAAGCCCTCCAGGCGGAACTGCACCTGGCTGAGATTGACGGCGATGCGCGCCTGCGCCACGCCGCGGCGGTGCCAGTCCTGCGCCTGCAGTGCGGCACGGCGCAGCACCCATTGCGAGAGCGGCACCATCAGCGGGTGGCGCTCGGCCACGGCAATGAAGCTCTCGGGCGTCAGCAGGCCGCGCACCGGGTGGCGCCAGCGCAGCAGGGCCTCGGCGCTGACCAGGCGTCCGTGGCGCGGCTCGATCTGCGGCTGGTAGTACAGCTCGAACTCGTCGCGCGCGAGCGCCTCGCGCAGCTGGGTCTCCACCACCAGATCGTTGTAGGCGGTCAGCTCCATCGAGGGCTCAAAGAACTGGTACTGCTTGTCGCCGCGCGCCTTGGCGCCGTACATCGCGGTGTCGGCGTGCTGGATCAGCAGCTCGGGCGTGTCGCCATGCTCGGGGTGCAGGGCGATGCCGATCGAGGGCGTGACGGAGAGCGCGCGGCCCATGGTCTCCACCGGCACCTCGACCACATCGAGCAGGGCCTGCAGCACCTGGTGCACGTCCTCGGGGCCACGAATGTCTTCGAGCAGCACGACGAACTCGTCGCCGCCGAAGCGTGCCACCTGATCGGTGCTGCGCAGGCAGGTGCGCACGCGCTCGGCCACGGTGACGAGCACGCGGTCGCCCTCCAGGTGCCCGAGCGAGTCGTTGACGCGCTTGAAGTTGTTCAGGTCGATGAACAGCAGGGCCAGGTGGCCGGCCTTCTGGCGGGCGCGCTGCAGGGCCTGCTGCAGGCGTTCCATGAAGGCGGCACGGTTGAGCATGCCGGTCAGTGCGTCGTGGTGCGCCAGGTGGTGGATGCGCGCCTGCGCGGCGAGGCGGTCGCGGATGTCGCGCACGATGTTCATGCGCAGGGTCTCGCCGCCGTACTCCATGGTGCGAGCGATCAGCTCCACCGGGATGCGCTCGCCGTTGCGGTGCACGATGGCGCTCTCGTAGGCCAGTTCCTGCCGCTCCAGCATCACGCGCGTCACGCGCTCCTGCTCGTCGGGTGCCACGAAGTCCATCACGTAGCGCCCCACCAGCTCCTCGCGGCGGTAGCCGATGAGCTCGCACAGCGGCGGGTTGGCGTCGGAGATGGTGCCGCCACGGTGGAACACGATGCCCTCGACCGTGGCGTGCAGGAACTTGTCGAGCCGGGTCTCGCTCTCGCGCAGCAGGGCCTCGGCGCGGCGGTGTTTGGTGATGTCGTGGATCAGTACGAAGGCGCCGACGACCTGGCCGGCAGTGTCCATGTGCGGCAGCAGGGTGACGTCGATCCACTGCGTCTCGCCGTCGGCGCCGCGCAGCGTGCGCTCGTAATTGGCCGCCTTGCGCCGCTGCAGCACCTGCACCACGGCGGGCTGGATGGCTTCGTGGGCCGCCGTGCCGATGATGTCGGCCACATGCAGGCCGACGATGCTTTCGGTGGTGAAGCCGAAGGTCTCGGCATAGGGCCGGTTGGCGTACAGGCAGCGGTTGGAGCCGGCCTCGTACAGGGCGATCAGCACCGGCACGTTGTCCGCCACCAGGCGCAGGCGCGCCGCCTCCTCGATGGCCGCCTGGGCCTGGGCTTCGAGCTCGCGGCTGTTCAAGGCGCGGCCTCCAGCGTGTCGGCCGCCAGGCACAGGTCTTCCCAGGCACGCGCCTTTTCCAGCGGGTTGCGCAGCAGGTAGGCCGGGTGGTAGCTCACCACCACGGGCAGATCCAGCGGCCCACGGTGCACCTGGCCGCGCAGCTTGCCCAGCGGCGCCTCGCTGCCCAGCAGCGACTGCACGGCGATGCGCCCCAGCGCCAGGATGACGCGCGGGCGGATCAGCTCGATCTGCCGCAGCAAGTAGGGCCGGCAGGCAGCGATCTCCTCCGGCTCGGGGTTGCGGTTGCCAGGCGGGCGGCACTTCACGGCGTTGGCGATGTAGACCTGCCCGGCCGGCGCGCCGGGTTGGCGGCTGAGCTGCAGCGCGGCCAGCATGGCGTCCAGCAGCTGACCCGAGGGGCCGACGAAGGGCTCGCCCTGCAAATCCTCCTGCTCGCCCGGGCCTTCACCCACGATCAACCAGTCCGCCGTCTGCAGGCCCACGCCGGGCACGGCCTGGCGGCGCTTCTGGCACAGCACGCAGGCCTGGCAGCTGCGGATGCGCTCGTCCAGCGCCGGCCAGTCCAGCCCCGCCACGTCGGAAGCGGCGGGCACCTGCAGCGGCGCCGGTTCACGCAACGTTTGCAGCAGCTCGGCCACAGGCACGGCGCGGGCGGGCGCGGGCGCCGCCACGGGCGCGGGCGGCGCGATGACCGGCGCGACGACCGGCGCCGCCACCGCCACGGCCGGCACCGGCGTGGGAGCCGGCGCGGCCCGACCCGGCTTGCCCGCCGCGCCCGGCCACCAGTTGAGGCCCAGCGCACCCAGCATGGCGCGCTGGCGTTCGTCCCAGCGCGGCGTCATGGGGCGGGCTCCAGGTCCAGGCGCATCACGCGGGCATCCTCACGTTCGCCTTGCAGGGCCGGGTAGTAGCCCTTGCGCCGGCCCACCTCGCGGTAGCCCAGGTGTTCATACAACAGCTGCGCACGCGCATTGCTCACGCGCACCTCCAGCCACATCTGGCGCGCGCCGCTGCGGCGCTGGTGTTCGTGCAGGGCGCGCAGCAGTTCGCTGGCCAGGCCACGGCCCCAATGGGCGCGGGCCACGGTGATGTTGAGCAGATGGGCCTCGTCCAGCACGCGCTGCAGCACGCAATAGGCCAGCAGCTCGCCGCTCAGCGGTTCGCGCAGACCCCAGAGCAGATGGCCGGCGCTGATGGAATCGATGAAGTTGCCGCGGCTCCAGGGGTGCGAGTAGGCAGCCTGCTCGATGCCCATGAGCTCGTCCAGATCTTCGACACCGATGTCGATGCGCTCCAGGTGATGACGCAAAACCGCACCCATGGCCGCTCCGGGGCTCAGCGCGCCACGGCGGCTGCGGCCGCCTCGCGCTCGGCGGTGGTCTGGGCCACCTTGTCGCGCACATAGAGCGGCAGGGCCTCGGCGGCGTCCTTCCAGGCCGGAGCGGCCCAGGCCTGGCGCGCCAGGGCGGCCAGCGCCGCCGCGCGGCTGCCGCCGGCCTGCCAGCTGGCGGCCGCTTCCGGCGCCAGCAGGGGCTGGGCGCTGCCGGTCCAGGGCGGCATCTGCGGCCCCCAGGCCTGCTGCAGGTCCTGCGGGTTCCACAGGCCCGGGGCCTGCTCGGCCTGCCAGACGCTGCCATTCCAACGGTAGGGCGCGGCGTAGCACTCGCCCATGCGGGCGTCCATGGCCACCCAACCCTGGATGAAGCGGGCCTGCTGCTGGCGCGCGGCCTCGGCCACCAGGGCCAGGCTGTCCAGCTCCAGCACCGGGCGCTCCCAGCCCAGGGCCAGACCCTGCACCACGGCACACACAGCGCGCAGGCCGGTGAAGGCCCCCGGGCCGCGGCCGTAGGCGATGCCCGCCAGCTCGCGGCCCTGCACGCCGGCTTCAAGCAGCAGGGCCTGCAGCAGCGGGATCAAGGTGGCCGAGGCCTGGGCGCCGCCGGGGGCGTCGCGCGTCCACGTCTGCCCGTCCGCACGCACCAGGGCCAGGGCGAGCTGGTCGGTGGCGCCATCCAGGGCCAGCAAGGCCTGGGCGGGGGCGGTTTCGGGGGACTTCGGCATAGGGGCGCCAGTGTAGGTTCCCTACTATGGGCAGCATGCGTTGCCTTGCTCCCAAGTTCGCCCTGACTTTCGCTCTGTCCTGCGCGTTATTCCTCCCCCCCACCCAAGCGGCCAGCCCACCCCGCCTGCCGCCCGCCGTGCAACAGGCGCTGAAGGCCTCCCAGCTGCCGCCCGAGGCCCTGGCCCTGTGGGTGGCGCCGGTGGATTCCACCCGGCCGCGCTGGCGCTGGCGCGAGGCGGCGCCGCAGAACCCAGCCTCGCTCACCAAGCTGGCCACCAGCTTCGCCGCGCTGGAGCAGCTGGGCCCGGCCTGGCGCTGGAAGACGCCGGTGTGGCTGGACGGCACCCTGGAGCCCGAACGCGGCCTCTTCAAAGGCGATCTCGTCATCCAGGGCCGGGGCGACCCCAGCCTGGTGCTGGAGCGCGTCTGGCTGCTGCTGCGCCGCGTGCAGCAGCTGGGTGTGCGCGAGATCCAGGGCGACATCGTGCTCGACAACCACGCCTTCGCCCCCGACCCCCAGAGCCCGGCCGACTTCGACGGCGAACCCTGGCGCGCCGGCAATGTCCGGCCCGATGCCCTGTTGTTCAACTACAAGGCCCACACCCTGCTGGTGCGCCCCGACCCGGCGCGCGGCGTGGCCTGGTTGCAGCTGGACACCGGCCTGGCCCCCGCGCAAGACCGCGTGCCGCTGAAGCCCGGCCCCTGCCTGGACGGCCGCGGCCAGCTGCGCGCCAGCTGGGTGGAAGAAGCCGGCCGCGCCACTGGCCCGCTGCGCCTGGCCGGCAGCTGGCCGGCCAGCTGTGGCGAAGCCGCCTGGCCGCTGGCCGACCCCGAGCCCGCCAGCTACAACGCCCGGCTGATCGAGACGATGTGGCGCGCCCTGGGCGGCAAGCTCACTGGCTGGGTGCGCGCCGGCAATGCCCCGGCTGATCGAGCGCCCAGCTTCGAGCTGAGCTCGCCGCCGCTGTCGGACGTGGTGCAGGACATCAACAAGCACAGCAACAACCTGATGGCCGAGCAGCTCTGGCTGACGCTAGCACTGCAGGCCGGCAGCGAACCCGCCACGCCCGAGGCCGCCCGCCAGGGCCTGCGCCAATGGCTGCGCCAGCGCCTGGGCTGGCCCGAAGACGGCTGGCAGCTGGAGAACGGCTCCGGCTTGGCACGCGGCTCGCGCCTCAGCGCCGCGCAGCTGGGCCAATTGCTGCAGGCCGCCTGGGCCAGCCCGGTGATGCCGGAGTTCATGGCCTCGCTCCCCATCGTGGGCGAGGACGGCACCCTGCGCCGCGAACCCGAGCGCTTCGGCGCCGCGCGCGGCCGTGCCCATTTGAAAACCGGCAGCCTGCGCGACGTACAGGCCGTGGCCGGCTACCTGCTGACCGCGCGCGGCGAGCGCCTGGTCGTCGTGGCCATGATTCAGCACGAGCGCGCTGGCGCCGGCCGGCCGGTGCTGGACGCCCTGCTGCGCACCCTCGCCCAGTCCCCCTGAAAGGAAGCCCGATGAACCGCTGGCACATCCACCCCGAGGTGGCGCGCGCCGAGACCCTGGACAAGGCCTTCTACCTCGACCCCGCCCTGCAGCCCCTGCAGCACGAACGCCTGTTCGCGCGCAGCTGGCAATGGCTGGGCGATTTGACTGACGTGTCCGAGCCCGGCAGCCTGGCGCCGCGCCAGCTCCTGAGCGGCAGCCTGGACGAACCCCTGCTGCTGGCCCGCGATGCCGCCGGCACCCTGCGTTGCCTGAGCAATGTCTGCACCCACCGCGGCAATCTGCTGGTGCAGGAGCCCTGCCGGGCGGCGAAGCAGATCCGCTGCGGCTACCACTCGCGCCGTTTCGAGCTCGACGGCCGCATGGTCTTCATGCCGGCTTTCGAAGGCGCGCATGACTTCCCCCGCCCCTGCGACGATCTGCCGCGCCTGGATCTGCAGCAATGGGGCGGCCACGGCTATGTGGCGCTGGAGTCGCCCCTGGCAGGCTTCGACGCCTTCTTCGGCCCGCTGCAGGAGCGCCTGCACTGGCTGCCGCTGCAGGACTTCCAGAGCGACCCCGCCGCCAGCCGCGACTACGAGTTCGACGCCCACTGGGCGCTTTACGTCGAGAACTATCTGGAAGGCCTGCACATCCCCTTCGTGCACCCGGGCCTGACGCAAACCCTGGACCTGGCCAATTACCGCTACGAACTGCAGGACTGGGGCAACTTGCAACTGGCCACGGCCCGCGAGGGCGAGGCCGCCTTCGATCTGCCGCCCAGCAGCGCCGAGTACGGCCAGCGCATCGCCGCCTACTACTACTGGGTGTTCCCGAACCTGATGTTGAACTTCTACCCCTGGGGGCTTTCGCTGAACCTGGTGCAGCCGGTGGGAATGGCGCGGACAAGGGTCAGCTTTCGTTCCTTCGTCTGGAAGCCCGAGCTGCGCGGCCAGGGTGCCGGCGGCGCGCTGGATGAAGTGGAGCTGGAAGATGAAGCGGTGGTGATGACCGTGCAACGCGGCCTGCGCTCGCGCTTCTACAAGCACGGCCGTTACTCGCCCACCCGCGAGCAGGGTGTGCATCAGTTCCACCAGCTGATTGCCAAGGCGATGGGCGAAGGCTGAACGGCGTCGTCAATTCCGTCGAACCTCTGCGGCCGGCCTGCGCCCCAGACTGAGCGCATGACGACCCGACTCCCGACCTACTTCATCTCCCACGGCGGCGGCCCCTGGCCCTACATGGACGGCCCCTTCCGACGCCACTTCGACGTGCTGGAGCGCACGCTGGCCGGCATCCCCGCCGAGCTGCCCGCAAAGCCGCGCGCCGTGCTGGTGGTCACCGCGCATTGGGAGGCGCCGCAATTCCTGCTTTCGGCCCACCCGCAGCCGGGCATGCTGTACGACTACGGCGGCTTCCCGCCCCATACCTACGAGGTGCGTTACCCCGCGCCGGGCGACCCGGCACTGGCCGCCCAGGTGGCCGAACTGCTGCGCGCCGGCGGCCTGCATGCGGGGCTGGATGCCGAACGCGGCTTCGACCACGGCAGCTTCACCACCTTGCAGCCGATCTACCCGCAGGCCGAGGTGCCGGTGGTGCAGATGTCCCTGCAACAAGACCTGGACCCGGCGCTGCACCTGCACGCTGGCCGCCTGTTGGCACCCTTGCGTGACGAGGGCGTGCTGATCCTGGGCAGCGGCCTGAGCTTTCACAATCTGCGCGCCTTTGACGCGCGCGGCGCCGCGGCCTCGCAGGCCTTCGACGGCTGGCTGCGCGAAGCCGTGCTGCAGAGCGACCCCGCCGAGCGCGCCGCGCGCCTGATGCGCTGGGCCGAAGCCCCCGCCGCCCGGCAGGCCCACCCGCGCGAGGACCATCTGCTGCCGCTGATGGTGGCCGCGGGCGCGGCCGGGGCGGATGCGGCCTCGTTGCACTATCACGAGGAGGCGTTCTTTGGGGGGTTGGCGGTGTCGGGGTTTCGGTTTGGGGGGAGCTGAGCGCAGCGGCTTGGTCGCGCTGGCGAAAACTCGCTCCGCGCAAGGGATGCAGCACCCAGCTGAGCCGAAGTAGGTCAATGGTCACTTGCCGATGGGCACCGGCCACCGGACCATGTCGGGTCCGCTTTGCAGCGGGAGTTGCCGGTCAGCGCGCCGAATGCGATGGGCAGCAATCGGCCAGGAGCAGTCACACGTGGAGGACCGCAGTGGGCGGCGAACGCTTCATCTTGCCCCCCCGGTGCCACCTGACTGCGCTTGACGTCTTTTGATCCGGAACTGCTGGAGCAAAATATTCTTTGAAACTTATCGCGAAATCTGCGCCCTATTGGTACTAAGGCGGTACAGCGTGCCGTGTTAATTTGATGACCATTCAAGAACCGTCCATTAAAAGAATTCAGAGCATTGACGCCTTGCGTGCGATAGCTGCATTCGCAGTAATTGTGATTCACACAACTCCGTTTAGGACGCAGTTCGCGTCAAACGGATATTCCCTAGACCTCGCACTGTTTCTAAATCAACTAGCGCGCTTTGCTGTTCCCTTCTTCTTTGTGATATCTGGATATTTCTGGGCAACAAAGTTCGATAGACAGGAATTGGTGTGCTCGCCGACGGTGGAGATGCTGAAGAGGATCCTGTGGGTATTTTTCGCCTGGTCATTTATTTATTTGCTGCCCTGGAATATTTACGACGCTTTGGCGCAGGGTTGGGGCGGGCCGGCCAAGATCTTCTATAACAATCTTTCTATTGCAATCGAAAACCCGCTCACGACAGCCACGCAAGGAACTAAAGGGCACCTCTGGTTTTTGGTTGGGCTGGCTTGCAGTCTCTCAATTTCAGCCCTGCTTATTCGCTTTGGGCTCACTTGGCTGTTAGTTGCGCTTGCATTGTCACTTTATCTAATTGGGCTCGCCGGAAAAGCTTATGCCGATAGCCCCATTGGCTTTCATGTGAAATTCAATTTTCGCGACGGTCCATTTTTCTCTCTAATATTCTTTGTGACAGGCTATCTAATTCAGCGAAGTGGGCCAAGCGGCTTTTGGTTCCCGGTTGCGGCGCTAGCCACTGTAGGCGGAATGATCTTGCATTTCATTGAGCTCTTTCTGGCACAGAGGAATTGGGGGACGATAATGGCTCAGGATTACGTGATAGGCACGTACTTCTTTGGGACTGGGGCGGCGCTGATGGCGCTATCAAATCACAGATTCTTGGCGTCCAGTCGCGCCAAATCTGTTGGCCATCTGGCGCTTGGAATATACGCGGCACAGTTTATTTTTATAGACATGCTTGCGCCGCTTGAGCGCAAATTTTCAAACAATATCATTTGGGCCGCAGCACACCCCATTCTTGTTTTTATTCTCTCGTGCGCTGTGGCGGCGCTCTTATCAAAAAAACCATCAACGAGAAGGCTCGTTGCGTAACTGCTCAGGCGCACCGTCGTGCCTGCGGCTGTCGCTGTGGGCGCGACGGCCCTGACGGACGGCAAGTTGCCTGAGCTCAATGGCGGGCGGTCGGTTAGCGGCGAACCTCTTTGGTTCGTCACCGTCCGTTCAGGGTCGGTAGCTGGCGGTGGCCATCTGCGGCTCGAGCGGCTGCTCCCAGCCTAGAGCTGCCTGCTGACCCTCTCTTCGCTCGCCGCGACCGATTGGCCTTAGCAACGGCATCGGACCCATCGGGCCGTGGCATCTACCGATTTCAGGCCTTCTCGACGAGTTGGCCGCCCGCCGAGCAGACCCAGCGCCCCGGTTCGCTGGTCCGTACGCATTTAATTTCTGTCTTGACAGAAATTTCAGACCGCCTAGCATCCACCCCATGCAACTCACCGACATCGCCCGCCGCTTCATCGTCCACTGGGGCGAGATGGGCAGCAGCTGGGGCGTGAACCGCAGCGTCGCCCAGATCCATGCCCTGCTCTTCTTCCACGGCCAGCCCCTGCATGCCGAGGAACTGGCGGACACCCTGGGCATCGCCCGCAGCAACGTCAGCACCAGCCTGAAGGAGTTGCTGAACTGGAACCTGATCCGCGTCACCCAGGTGCTGGGCGACCGGCGCGATTACTACGAGACCAGCGGCGACGTCTGGGAGCTGTTCCGCACCATCGTGAGGGAGCGCAAGGAACGCGAGTTCGACCCCACGGTGCGCCTGCTGGGCGAACTGGCGCGCGACCCGGCGCTGGCCGCGGAAAGCCCGGCCACGCAGGACCGCGTGCGCAGCACCCAGGAGTTCATGCAGACCCTGGGCAGCTGGAGCGAGGAGATGCTGCGGCTCTCGCCCGCCACGCTGGAAAAGATCCTGAAACTCGGCGCCCAGGTGCAGCGCTTCGTGCGCCAGGGCGAGGCCGATGCAACCAGCCAAGCCGTCACCCCCATGCCGCCCCAGCTGCCACCGTTCTGAACCCAAGCCGGGCGCTCAGCGCCCTTTCTTTGGTCTCTTTATTTCTGTTTTTACTGAAATGTCAGCCATGAACGCCACACACCCCGAATACACCGTCTATTTCGACGGCAGCTGCCAGCTCTGCCGCGCCGAGATGCACAACCTGATGCTGCGCAATACCGAGGGGCGGGTGGCGTTCATCGACGCCGCTGCACCCGGCTTCGATGCCGCGGCGCTGGGCGTGACGCAGGACGCCCTGATGAACGCCCTGCATGTGCGCCGCCACGCCGATGGGCAGTGGCTGATCGCCGTGCCGGCCTTCGAGGCCCTGTACCGCACGCTGGGCTTGCCCGGCGTGGCCGCCGCCCTGCGCCAGCCCACGCTGGCCCGCTGGGCCGCCCGTGCCTACCCCTGGCTGGTGCGCAACCGCCACCGCCTGCCGCAGGCCCCGGTGCGCTGGCTGTTCGAACGCGCCGGTCGCCGCGCGGCAGAGCGCGCCGCCGCCCGTCGTTGCACCGCCGAGAGCTGCGAACGCTGAGCCCGGACCCCCAAAAAGGCAGATGCCCATGAACGTGCTCCTCGTCGGCGCCGGTGGCTTCATCGGCCGCCACACCCAAGCGGCGCTGCAACAGGCCGGCCATGCGGTGCAGACCCTGCAGGGCCGGCTGGACTGGCAGGCCGCCCACCAGCCCGAAGCCTGGCAGCCGCTGCTGGCGGGCATGGACGCGGTGGTCTACCTGCCCGGCACGGTGCGCGACCGCCAACATGGCCAAGAGGGCTGGCTGGAGCGCCTGCACCACCGGGCCCCGGCCGCCTTGGGCCGGGCCTGCGTGGCGTGCGGTGTGCGCCGCTTCGTGCTGGTTTCGGCCCTGTGCGCGGGCGATGCGGCCTATGCCCGCAGCAAGCGCGCGGGCGAGCAGGCGCTGCAGGGGCTTGGGGCCGCGCTGGAGTTGCAAATCCTGCAGCCCAGCCTGGTGCTCGGTGCGGGCGGCATCAGCAGCCGGCAGTTCGAATGGCTGAGCCGCCTGCCTTGGCTGCCGCTGCCGCCGCAGCTGCTGCGCTGCCAGGTGCAGCCCCTGCGCGTGGAAGACCTGGCCGAGGCCCTGGTGCGCGCGCTGCAGGCCCCCAGCGGCGCCCGCCCCTGGCAAGCCGTAGGCCCGCGCGCGGCCACCCTGGCGGCATGGATTGCGCAACGCCGCGCCGCACGCGGCCAGGCCCCGGCCCGCATCCTGCGGCTGCCGCAAGGCCTGGTGCGCGCCAGCGCCTGGCTGGGCGATGCCCTGCCCTTCAGCAGCTGGAGCCGCGAGGCCTTGGCCCTGCTGGAGCAAGACAGCGTGGCCAGCTCGCCCGCAGAGGCCGCGCGCTTTGCAGAACTGCTGGGCCACGCACTGCGCGAGCCGCTGCAAGGAGCCTGGGCATGAGACCGCTGCGCCGCGACGGCCCGCGCCTGGCCCTGGTGGCGGTGTGGCTGGGCACGGCCGCCGCCAGCCTGTGGGATGGCGGCCGCGCCGGCCAGCAGCTGCTGCTGGCCAGCGGCGTGGCCGCACTGCCGGCGCTGGGCCTGGTGTGGGCCGGCGCGCTGTGGGACGCCGCCATCGGCCTGGCCCTGGCGCTGCACCCGCGCAAACGGGTCTACGCCCTGGCCCTGGCCGGCATGCTGCTGATGACCCTGCTGGCCACGCTGCTACAGCCCGCACTCTGGCTGGATCCACTCGGCCCGCTGCTGAAGAACCTCGCCCTCCTGGCCCTGCTGCTGCAGGGCCTGCACCAACGATGAACACCTACCTCACCCTCAAGTGGCTGCACATCGTCTCCAGCGTGCTGCTGGTGGGCACGGGCTTCGGTTCGGCCTTCTACCTGTTCTTCGCCAACCGCCAGCCGGACCTGCAGGCCCGCGCCGTGGTGGCGCGCCTGGTGGTGCGCGCGGACACCTGGTTCACCACGCCCGCCGTGATCGTGCAGCCGCTCAGCGGCGCGGCCCTGGCGCATCTGGCGGGCTGGCCGCTGGACACACCCTGGCTGCTGCTCTCGCTGGCCCTGTACTTCTTTGCCGGCGCCTGCTGGCTGCCGGTGCTGTGGCTGCAGCTGCGCATGGCGCGCACGCTGGAGACCTGCGTGCGCGAGCAGCGCGCCCTGCCGGCGCAGTACGCCCGCGACCAGCGCGCCTGGGAATGGCTGGGCTACCCGGCCTTCACGGCCATGCTGGCGGTGTTCTGGTTGATGGTGAACAAACCCGCGCTGGCCTGAACTCAGGCGCAGAGCGCCTGCCAGCCCGCGTAGTCCGGGCGGGGCTGCCAACCTTCGGGCGGCTGACCCTGTGCGCACCAGCCGCGCAACTGGTCGGCCAGGGCCGAGTAGGCGCCCAGGAAGCTCGCCGGGCCCAGGCTCAGGCGGTGCACACCGGCGGCGGGCAGCGCTTGGCGCGGGGGCAGGCCGGGCACCCACATCAGGTTCAGTGCGGCTGGCACGGCCGAAGCCAGCCGGCCGGCGGTGGCCAGGTCGGCCAGCCCGGGCAGGAACACACCATCGGCCCCGGCCGCTGCATAGGCCTGGCCACGTGCCAGCGCCAGGCCCTCACGAGCCGTCGGCTCGCCCTCGCCGAGCAGGAAGCTGTCGCAGCGGGCATTGAGAAACAGCGGCCGTTCGCCCAGGCGCTGGCGGATGGTGCGCAGCTTGGCCACCAGCTGGTCGGCCGGGGCCAGGCCGTCTTCGATATTGATGCCGGCCACGCCCAGTTCGGCCAACTCCAGCACCCGCGCCGCCACGGCCTCGGGCTCGCTGCCGTAGCCGGCCTCGATGTCCACGCTGAGCGGCACCCGCGCCACACGCAGCAGGCGGCGCACGGCGGCAAGCAGTTCCGCCCAGGGCAGCTGCTGGCCATCGGGCCAGCCGAGCGACCAGGCCAGGCTGGCGCTGGACGTACCCAAAGCCTGTGCGCCGGCCTGCTGGGCCAGCAGGGCGCTGGCGCCGTCCCAGACGTTGACGAGAACGAAGGCCTCGGGGCCTTGGTGGAGGGCATGGAAGCGGGCAACGGCGTTCATGGCAGGGCACAAGTTCGGGAAGCGGCGCACTCTAGGCAGCGCCCGCGCCGCTTTCGGACCTGTTCCTGCTAGCCGTGGCGCACGGCGTAAATCGGCGGCAGGTGGTTCGACACGCTCTGCCAGCTGTCCCCACCATCGCCGCTGGCCCACAGGCTGCCGGTGGTGGAGCCCATCAGCAGGCTCTGGCCATCCGCGCCCACGTCCAGGCCATGGCGGTAGATCAGGTCGTAGCAATGCTGCTGGGGCAGACCCTGGCGCAGGGTCTCGAAGCTCTGGCCGCCATCACGCGTGCGGGTGACACACAGGGCGGCATCCACCGGGATGCGACGCTCGTCCTTCACGGCCGGGGCGAACCAGGCGGTCTGCGGATCGCTAGGGTGGGCGGCGACGGCAAAGCCGAAGCTCGAAGGCGCGGGCTTCAGCTCCTGCCACAGCGCGCCGTGGTCGGCGCTGCGCCAGATGCCGCAGTGGTGCTGGGCCCACAGCACATCGGGTTCGGCGGCGCAGCGCTGCACGCGGTGCGGGTCCTGGATGTTGGGGTCGCCCGCGCGCTCAGGGGGCATGAAGTCGGCGAGCATGCCCTGGGTGTGCACGCTCCAGCTGGCACCGCCATCGCGCGTGTGCCACACGCCGCCGCAGCTGATGCCGATGAGCATGTCCCTGGCGTCCTGCGGGTGCGGGCAAATGGAGTGGATGCCGGGCTCGGGGTAGCCGCCGCCGAACCACTCCAGCCGCTGCGGCAGGTTCCACAGGCTTTCCACCAGCTGCCAGCTCTCCCCCCGGTCGCGCGAGACGAACAGGCCGCCGGGCAGGGTGCCGCACCACAGGCTGCCGTCGGCGGCACGATCCAGGCTCCAGATCAGCTTGAGCTTCCAGGGGAAGGGCTGCTTCGGCTCGGACGGTTGTTCCGGGTAAGCCGGGCAAGCCACCTCACGCCAGCTCTGGCCAGCGTCGTCACTGGCGTGCAGCTTGACGCCGAAATGCCCGAGGTTCAGCGCCGCCAGCATGAAGCCGCTGGCATCGGGCGGCAGCACCATGCTGACGGGCTCGGCAACGAAGCTCAGGCGCGCGATGCGCCAGGCGCCGCCGGCCTCGCGCTGCAGCTCGAACAGGCCCTTGCGGGTGGCTACCCAGGCACGCGAATCGCTCATCTTCAGCCTCCGGAAAGGGCCTGCAGCACGAAGACCTGGCTGTCGGGCCGCAGGGTTTGATGGGTGTCCTGGCTGCGCCGTCCATCGACGAACACCGCCACATTGGGGCGCAGCGCGCCCTGGTCGTCCAGCACATAGCCGCGCAGGCGCGGGTTCAGCGCAAAGGCGGCGGCCAGGGCTTCGGCCAGCGTGGCGGCGGCGCAGTCCAGCTCGGGCGTCTCCGTGAAACGGCGCAGCTGGGGCGTGAACTGGATGTGGGGCATGAGGGGCACGATGCTGCAGGACGGATGCCGCTGCCACAAGTGACCCCGGACAATCCCGCCCATGCCCGACACCGATGCCCGCCTGACCGAGCTGGAAATCAAGGCCAGCTTCACCGACGACCTGCTGGAGCAGCTGAACGACGTCATCGCGCGCCAGCAGCTGCAGATCGACGCGCTGCAGCGCGAGCTGCTGGCGCTGCGCCAGCAGGTGTGCGACCTGCCCAGCGGCCCCGGCAGCGTGCGCGACGAACGCCCGCCGCATTACTGAATGGATCAGGGCCGGTAGAGGAAGCGCTTGTCCTCGCGGTAGTCCGCCCCCAGCAAGGGGTTGCGCAGCTCGATGACGCGGCGCTGCGCCAGGCGCGCGCGCTGCAATTCCTCGGCGTGCAGCTGGGTCA
Organism: Inhella sp.; assembly: GCF_041912635.1. Lineage (GTDB taxonomy): Bacteria > Pseudomonadota > Gammaproteobacteria > Burkholderiales > Burkholderiaceae_C > Inhella. Next base: position 126,598 of record NZ_JAYRMO010000009.1, on the reverse strand, counting down.
GCAGCGCCATCAACTCGCCGCGCTCGTGCAGGCGCAGAAGGCCCATCTCCAGCGCCTGGGCCAAGGCGGCGTTTCCAGGGGCCACGAAGAACAGCATCGGCGCGGGGTAGCGCAGCGCCAGCAGGGGCTCGACCTCGAAGCGCGCGGCCTGCTGCCGGGCCTCGCTCCAGATCTCCAGCGCGGAGCGCGGGAACGCATCCACCGCACCCTGGGCCAGGCGGGCGAACAGGCCCTCGAAGCTGGGTACCGCATCCACCTGCAGGCCATTGGCCTCCAGCACCTGTCGGTCCGGCCAATCGCTGCCCTGCACGAAGCGCAGGCGGCGCAGATCGTCCAGGTTGCGCAGGCCGGCAAAGCGAGCCGCCTCGCCCTTGCGGATGAGCAGCAGGCGCCAACCATAGAGCCCGCCGTACAGCGGCACGGGCACGGCGCGCAGGCCCTGCTCGCGCGCCTGGCTGCTCATGCTCCACACTAGGTCGATGACGCCGCTGTCGCTTTCCAACTCGCGCAGCGCGCGCGCCTGGATGATGGGCTGCGCCGTCAGCTCGATCTGGTGTGGCTGACCCGAGGCGGCCAGCGCGGCCCGCAGCAGGCGCAGGGGGTAGAAGCGCTCCAGATCCACATCGCGTGGCGGGCGCGGAATGCGGGCGCGCAGCACCTGCGCCCGTGCCCGCCCCGGCCAGAGCGCAAGGCCGGCACCGGCCCACAGCAAACCACGGCGCTGCGTCATCATGGCCGCCACCACAGGCGCTCGTCGGCCAGCGGCGTGGCGCTGGGCAGCAGCGGGTTGTTCAGTGCGATGCGCCGGCGCTCCGCCAGATGCAGGGCCTTCAGGGCCGCGCCATGGTGGCGCTGCAGCAGGCGCTCCAAGTCGCCTTGCTCCACCATGCGCAGCAGGCCTTGCTCCAGGGCTTCGGCCAGATCGGGCCGCTGCGTGCTGACGAAGAAGTACTCCGCCGCCGGGTAGTGCAGCAGCAGGTGCGGCTCCAGCGCCACGGTCCGGCCTTCGCGCGCAAGCTCGTATTCGACCTCGGTCACCCCGCGTGGGAAGGCGTCGGCACGGCCACGCTCCAGCATGGCGAAGAGCTGGTCGTAGCGCGCGGTGGTGAGCACCCGCAAACCGTTCGCGCGCAGGATCTCGGTGTCCGGCCAGTCATGGCCTTGCAGCAGGGTCAGGGCGCGCAGGCCCTCCAGGTCCTGCACGGCGTGCAGCGCATCGCGCCGGCCCTGCGGCACCAGCAGCACGCGCCAACCGAACAGGCCCCGGAAGATGGGAATGCGGATGGGCCGCAGCGCCTGCTCGCGTGCCTCGCTGGTGACGGACCAGGCCACATCCACCGCCCCGTCCGGCTCCTGCAGCTCGCGCAGGGCGCGGCTTTGCACCATCACCTGTTCGCTGGGCTGCAGGTCCACTTCCCAGCCGCTGCGCTGCAAGGCCTGTTCCAGCAGCGCGTAGGGGTACCAGCGGCGCAGCTCGAACTGGCGCTGCGGGCGCGGAAAGCGCACCCGCTGCCGCGCCGCGCCCGCCCAGGCCGAAGCCGCCGGCTGCAAGGCCGCCGCACAGAGGCTCAGGCAGTGACGGCGCTGCATGCCGCCGTGCTCAGAAGTGGATGCCGCGCATCATCTGCTGCATGGCGATGGCCTCGGGCGAGAGCTGCGGCTTGCCCAGCTTGCCCACCGCATCGCCCTTGGCCGCCTCGCTGTCGGGGAACATGCGGAAGCTGGTGTTCATGACGATCTGCGCCACGCGCGGCGCAAAGGCGTGCAGCAGCTCGCCCGTCTTGCCCAGGCGCGTGGCAATGCGCACCGGCTTGGCGATGCAGGCCTGCGCCACCATGTCGGCCGCTTCCTCGGGGCTGAGCGTGGGCACGTTGTTGTAAATCTTGGTGGGCGCAATCATGGGCGTGCGCACCAGGGGCATGTTGATGGTGGTGAAGGTCACGCCCTGGTCGGCGTATTCGCTGGAGGCGCAGCGCGTCCAGGCATCCAGCGCGGCCTTGCTGGCCACATAGGCCGAGAAGCGCGGCGCGTTGGTGAGCACGCCGATGGAGCTGATGTTGACGACATGGCCCTTGCGCTTCTTCACCATGCCCGGCAGCAAGCCCAAGGTGACGCGCAGGCAGCCGAAGTAGTTCAGCTGCATGGTGCGCTCGAAGTCGTGGAAGCGGTCGTAGCTGTTCTCGATGGCGCGGCGGATCGAGCGGCCGGCGTTGTTGATGAGGAAGTCCACGCCGCCGAACTCGGCCTCCAGCCAGTCCACCATCTCCTTGCAGGAATCGGCATCGGCGATGTCGGCGCTGCGCGCATGCACCTTGGCGTCTGCGCCGGCGAACTCCTTGATCTCGGCCACCGCCTCATCCAGCTTGACCGGGTCGCGCGCGCAGATCACGGTAATGGCACCGGCCTCGGCGAACTTCTTGGCCGCCGCCAGCCCTATCCCTGAGCTGCCGCCCGTCACCAGCACGACCTTGCCGCCACAGGCGCCGCGCAGGCTGCGGTCGATGTGCAGATCGGGGTCGAGGTGGCGCTCCCAGTAATCCCAGATGCGCCAGGCGTAGTCGTGCAGGTTCGGGCATTCGATGCCGCTGCCCTTCAGCGCGGCCAGGGTCTCGCGACAGTCGAAGCGCGTGGGGTAGTTGATGAACTGCAGCATGTCCTCGGGCACGCCGAGGTCCTTCATCACCGCGTTCTTGACGCGCCGCACCGGCGCCAACGCCATCATTCCCTTTTTCACGCTCTTGGGAATGAAGCCGAACAGCGCGGCGTTGATGAACAGATTCATCTTGGGCGCATGCGCGGCCCGACTGAAGATGTCGAGCACGTCGCCGACGCGGTAGCCCTTGGGGTCCACCAGGTGGTAGCAGCCGCCGCCTTCCTCGACCTGGTGGCTGATGTGGTCGAGCGCATCGACGACGAAGTCCACCGGCACGATGTTGACGCGTCCGCCTTCCAGGCCGACGGCGGGGAACCAGGGCGGCAGGATCTGGCGCAGGCGCTGGATGGGCTTGAAGAAGTAGTAGGGGCCGTCGATCTTGTCCATCTCGCCGGTCTGCGAGTCCCCCACCACCATGGCCGGGCGGTACACCGTCCACGGCTTCTTGCAGGTCTTGCGCACGATCTTCTCGGACTCGTGCTTGGTCATTAAGTAGGGATGGTCCAGGCCCTCGGCCTCGTCGAACATGTCCTCGCGGAACACACCCTCGTAGAGACCGGCGGCGACGATCGACGAAACGTGGTGCACATGACCTGCGTCGATGGCCTGGCAGAACTCGACGAAATGGCGCGTGCCATCGATGTTGACCTTGACCTGCGACTCCTCGTCGGCCTCCATGTCGTAGATGGCGGCGAGGTGATACGCGTGGTCGATCTGGCCCTTGAGCGCCTTGATCTGGTCAGCGGCCACGCCGAGCTTCTTGCCCGTCATGTCGCCCCACACCGGCACCGCGCGGGCCTTGCTCACACCCCAGAAGGCCAGCAGCGCGGGCAGCTTGTCGCGGCTGCTCTCGCGCATCAGAAAGTGGACCGTGCTGCCCTTGCGCGCGAGCAACTTCTTGACGAGCCGTTTGCCGATGAAGCCGGTGGCACCGGTGACGAAATACTGCATCTGGGTCTCCTGACGGCGCGGCGCCGAAGGCGGTGGAAGTGAGGCGGGGATGGAACGATTCTTCTGCAGCCCCCGGCACGCGCAGAGCCGCACTAACCCGCGCCCGGCGCGCTGCGCGAGCCCGCTGCGCAGGAGCAAAAACCCCGCTTCTTCATAGAGGGCACACACTAGGAAAGCCGCTCGCCGCGCCAAGGGGTGCCGCCTATAGTGACTCACCGTCGCAGGGTGCCTGCGGCGTTCCACTCACACCCTGCCAGGAGAAACACATGGTCAAGAAACTGCAGAAGATGGCCGGCAAGAAGGCCGCTCCCGCGGCCAATGGCTTCAACCCCGCCCACCTGCTGGACGGTCAGATCGCTCAGAACGTGCGTGATTCCGCACAGCAGATCTGGGCCGCCGGCCTGGCCGCCTTCAGCAAGACCCAAGGCGAAGGCGGCAAGGTGTTCGATGCCCTGGTGAAGGAAGGCATGAACCTGCAAAAGAAGACCCAGAACCTGGCCGAGCAGAAGTTCGGCGCCGTGGCCAGCAAGATGACCGGCATGGCCAATGAAGTCGGCTCCAAGGCCGGCCAGCAGTGGGACAAGCTGGAAAGCATCTTCGAAGAGCGCGTCGCCCGCGCCCTGAAGAGCCTGGGCGTGCCCAGCGGCAAGGACATCGGCTCGCTGATCGCCCGCATCGATGCGCTGTCGGCCGCCGTCGGCTTCGCCCCGAGCAAGAAGGCCAGCAAGCCGGCCAAGAAGGCCGAGCCGAAGGCAGCCGCCAAGCCGGTGGCCAAGAAGGCTGCTGCCAAGCCCGCCGCCAAGCCGGTAGCCAAGAAGGCCGCTGCCAAGCCGGCCGCCAAGCCCGTGGCCAAGAAGGCTGCTGGGCCCAAGGCCCCGGCCAAGCGCGCCACCGCGCCCCGCAAGGCTGCCGCCAAGCCCGCCGCGCCCGTGGCCGCTCCGGCCGCTGAAGCCGCTCAGGCCTGATCCCAGCGCGGCGTGATGCCGCGCCTGGACGCCTCAGACGCCGTGAACTCCGTCGCTGCACGCCCGGGTTCACGGCGTTGTCTTTCCGGCCTCGCCCCCCATCTGCCGGGGTAAGCCCGAGCCCGCAGCCCCGCTGCCGCTGCCTACAGTCCGCCCCCGCATGAACGCCAAGCGTCCCACGACCGCCCGCAAGCCCCGCATCGGCCTGGCCCTGGCCGGCGGCGGGCCGCTGGGCGCGATCTACGAGGTCGGCGCCCTTTGTGCGCTCGAGGAGTCGATCGAAGGCCTGGACTTCAGCGACTGCACCGGCTTCATCGGCGTGAGCGCCGGCGGCATCATTGCCGCCTGCCTGGCCAATGGCCTGACGCCGCGCGAGCTTTGCGCCGGCTTCATCGAGAACAGCTCGGCCCCGCCCGACCACTTCGACCCCGCGGTGCTGCTGCACCCGCACTGGAACGAGTACGCCGAGCGCATCAAGCGCCTGCCCCAGCTGGTGGGCGAGGCGCTGTGGCGCGTGCTGGTGGAGCGTCGCTCGCTGCTGGGCGCGCTGGAGCTGCTGGGCCGCGCCCTGCCCACCGGCTTGCTGAACAGCGACGCGCTGGCCGCCCAGCTCAAGGCCATGTTCAGCCTGCCCGGCCGCAGCGACGACTTCCGCGAGCTGAAGAAGCGCCTGCTGCTGGTAGCCACCGACCTGGACTCCGGCGAGACCATCGCCTTCGGCCGCCCGGGCTGGGACCACGTGCCCATCAGCCGTGCCGTGCAAGCCAGCGCCGCGTTGCCCGGCCTGTACCCGCCGGTGGAAATCGACGGCCGCCACCTGGTGGATGGCGCGCTCAAGAAGACCATGCACGGCAGCCTGCTGCTGGATCAGGGCATCGACCTGCTGTTCATGCTCAACCCGCTGGTGCCCTACGAGGTGAGCGCCGACGACGGCCACCTGCGCGCCAAGCCGCGCATCCCCAAGCTGGTGGACGGCGGCATGCCGGTGGTGCTGAGCCAGATGCTGCGCTCGCTCATCCACTCGCGCCTGGAACTGGGCATGAAGGCCTATTCCAAGACGCACCCGAACACCGACATCGTGTTCTTCGAGCCCGACCACCGCGACGCCGAGCTCTTCCTGGCCAACACCTTCAGCTACCGCCACCGCCGCGAGCTGGCCGAGCACGCCTACCAGGCCACGCGCGCCGACCTGCTGCGCCGCGCGCCCAAGCTCAAGCCCGTGCTGGCGCGCCACCACCTGGACCTGCGCGAGGACCGCCTGCTCGACCCGACGCGGGTGCTGGTGGACGTCTGGGACACCCCCAGCCACACCCCCACCGAGCGGGCGCTGCTGCATCTGGACGAGATCCTCAGCCTGCTGGAGAGCCGGGTCGATCACTCGGGCTCGCTCAGCGGCAGCGCCTGAGGCCCAGCGGGGCGGGGCAGCCGGGAAGGCAATACCTCACGCCGGCCCGCTCCGCATGCGGCGCGCTACGGGTTTCCCTGCGCCCGCCCGCACTGAAACAAGCTGTGAGCAACCGCTACATTCGCCGCGCAATGGCCCCTTGGTGGGCCCTGGAGATCGATCGCATGCAACGCCTTCCCCACCTGGTCGTCCTTGCCATGCTGGCCGCCGCGAGCCTGGGAGCCCAGGCACAGACTCTCGGCCGCATCGAGCGCAGCAGCACCCTGACGGTGGCCTACCGTGACGGTGCGATGCCCTTCTCCTACGTGCTGCCGGGCCAGAAGGAGCCGGTCGGCCTGGCCATCGACCTGTGCAAGGAAATCGCCCAGGGCCTGAAGCGCGATCTGAACCTGCACGACCTGCGCATTCGCTACGTGGCGGTGCCAGCCGCCGAGGCCATCCACGCGATCCAGCAGGGCAAGGCCGACATCGAGTGCAGCAGCACCACCGACACGCGGCAGCGCCGCGAAGAGGTGAGCTTCAGCCACCACCACTTCTATGCCGGCGTGCAGCTGATGACGCGCGTGAATGCGGGTGTGAAGGACTGGAAGGACATCGCCAAGCGCAGCGTCACCGTCACCGCCGGCACCAGCGCGCGCGACGTGCTGGCCCGCCACAAGCTGACCAAGGACCTGAAGTTCAACGTCATCGAGGGCGCGGACTTCGCCGAATCCTTCCGTCACCTGAACAATGGCAAGGCCGATGCCTGGGCGCTGGAAAACGTGCTGCTGGTGGGCATGCGCGCTTCCGACCGCAACCCCCGCGCCTGGGAGATCGTGGGCGAGCAGCTCAGCGTTGAGCCCTATGCGCTGATGTTCAAGAAGGGCGACGCCGACTTCCAGCGCGCCGTGAACAAGGAGTTGGAGCGCATCTTCCAGTCGGGCGAGTACCAGAAGATGTACGAGCGCTGGTTCATGCAGCCGATTCCGCCGCGCAATGTGAACCTGAAGCTGGAGCCCGGCGCGCTGCTGCGCGCGCAGATGCGGCGTCCGAAGTCGGTGATCCCCGACTGGAACTGATCCAGGACGAAACAAGGGGCGCCGCGGCGCCCCTTGCTCATTCAGCCCAGATACCGTGAGCGCAGGTGCGCCTGGAAGTGCGCGGGGTTCAGCACCTCACCGCTGGCTTTTCTCACCAGCTCCGGCGTTTCCCAGCGCGAGCCCTGGCTCCAGATCTTGGTCTGCAGCCAGCTGAACACCGGCTGGAGCTCGCCGCGCGCGATGCCGGCGTCCAGGCCCGGGATCTCCTTGCGCATGGTGGCGAACCACTGCGCGGCGTACATGGCGCCCAGGGTGTAGCAGGGGAAGTAGCCGATCAGGCCCTCGGGCCAGTGCACGTCCTGCATGCAGCCGTTGGTGTAGTTGCCTTCGGTGGAGAGGCCCAGCAGCTCCTGCATCTTGGCGTTCCACAGCGCGGGGATGTCCTCGCACTCGATCTCGCCCTCCACCAAGGGGCGCTCGATCTCGTAGCGCAGGATCACGTGGCAGGGGTAGGTGACCTCGTCGGCATCCACGCGGATGAAGCCCGGCTTCACGCGCGTCAGCAGCTTGTGCAGGTTCTCGGGCTCCCAGGCGGCTTGCGCACCCAGGTGCTTCATCAAGAGCGGCGAGAGCTGCTGCGCGAAGCCCGGGTGCGAGCCCAGCTGCATCTCGAAGCTGAGCGACTGGCTCTCGTGCAGACCCATGGAGCGCGCGTTGGCGATCGGCAGGCCCAGCCACTCGCGCGGCAGGTTCTGCTCATAGCGGCCGTGGCCGGTCTCGTGGATCACGCCCATCAGCGCGGGCAGCGCGTCGTCTTCCTTGTAGCGCGTGGTCATGCGCACGTCTTCGGGCACGCCGCCGCAGAACGGGTGGGCCGATTCGTCCAGGCGCCCGGCCTCGAAGTCGAAGCCCATCAGCTTCATCGCCGCCAGGCCCAGTTCGCGCTGCGCGGCCTTGTCGAAGGGGCCGACCGGCTGGATCACGGTCTCGCTGGCCTGGCGCGCCTGCACGTCACGGATCAGGCCGGGCAGCCACTGGCGCAGGTCGCCGAACACGCGGTCGATGTCGGCGCTTCGCATGCCGGGCTCGTACTGGTCGAGCAGGGCGTCGTACTTGGAGAGGCCGGTGGCCTGGCTGAGGTGGCCGGCAGCCTCGCGCGTCAGCTTCACCACTTCCTTGAGATTGGGCAGATGGCCCTTCCAGTCGTTGGCCTTGCGCTGTTCGCGCCAGGCGTGGCCGCTGCGCGAGGCGGCCAGGCTCATGGCCTCCACCAGGGCCTGCGGCAGCGCGTTGCTGGCGCGCCAGCTGCGCTTCATCTCGCGCAGCGAGGCCCGCTCGAAATCCCCCAGGCCCTCGCCCTCGGCCTCTTCCAGCAGGCTCTTCAGCTCGGGCGCGGTGGCCAGTTCGTGCAGCAGGCCACCCATCTCGGCCAGCGCCGCGGCGCGCGCCTCGTTGCCCTTGGGCGGCATGAAAGACTGCTGATCCCAGGAGGCGATGGACTGCAGATGCCCCAGGCGGTGCATGCGCTGGTGGCGGCGGACGAGGTCGGCGTAGGCGTTCATGTTTGGATCCAATCTACGGAAGCGTCCATTCTGCGGGCCAGACCCACAGCAGCGCGGAAGTCATCAGGAGGTAGCGCAAAAACTTGCCGATGGCCATGTACAGCAGGCAGGGCCAGAAGGGCAGGCGCAGCCAGCCGGCCACGGCGCACAGCGGGTCGCCCACCACCGGCAGCCAGGAAAGCAGGCAGGCCTTGGGGCCGAAGCGCTGCAGCAGCTGCAGCAGGCGTGGGTGGCGCGGCTGGTGCTGGCGCCAGCGCTCGTAGCCGCGCTCGGCGCCATAGCCCATGCCCCAGCTGATGCCGCCGCCCAGCGTGTTGCCCAGCGTGGCGACCCCGATGGCCGGCCAGAACAGCGCCGGGTCGGCCTGGATGAGCGCGAACACCACCGGCTCCGAACCCATGGGCAGCAGCGTGGCCGAGACCAGCGCCACCAGGAACACCGCCGGCAGCCCCACGGCGGGCAGCGCCAGCCAGGCCAGCAGGGCGGCAATGTGGGTGGACAACCAAGCTTCCATGGGGCGCGGATTCTGACCGGGGTCGAAAAACCGCACGCAGTTACACTTCTGCCCCTTTTTTAGGCAGTTCCCCTTGGTCTCCACCCCCCTGCGCATCGGCAATCACGAACTGCCGAACCGGCTGTTCGTTGCGCCCATGGCGGGGGTGACGGACCGTCCGTTCCGCAAGCTTTGCAAGCGCCTGGGCGCGGGCCATGCGGTGAGCGAGATGGTGACCAGCCAGAAGGCGCTGTGGAACAGCCTGAAAACCAGCCGCCGCGCCGACCACCAGGGCGAGACCGCGCCCATCGCCGTGCAGATCGCCGGCGTGGACCCGGCCGAGATGGCCGAGGCGGCGCGCTACAACATCGAGCGCGGCGCCCAGATCATCGACATCAACATGGGCTGCCCGGCCAAGAAGGTCTGCACCAAATGGGCCGGCTCGGCGCTGATGCAGGACGAGCCGCTCGCGCTGGCGATCATCGAGGCCGTGGTGCAGGCCGCCCGCGATGTGCCCGTGACGCTGAAGATGCGCACCGGCTGGTGTCAGTCGCACAAGAACGCCTTGTCCATCGCGCTGGGCGCCGAAGCACGCGGCATCCAGCTGCTGACCATCCATGGCCGCACGCGCGAGCAAGGCTATGGCGGCGAGGCGGAGTACGAAACCATCGCGGCGGTCAAGCGGGCGCTGAAGATTCCGGTCGTTGCCAATGGCGACATCGACTCGCCCGAGAAGGCCGCCGCCGTGCTGGCGGCCACGGGGGCAGACGCGCTGATGATCGGCCGCGCCGCCCAGGGCCGGCCCTGGATCTTTGGCGACATCCTGCACTTCTTCGCCCATGGCACGCACCGCCCGGCGCCGCGCGTGGACGAGGTGCTGGACTGGCTGCTCGAACACCTGGACGAGCACTACGGCCTGTACGGCGAGTTCAGCGGCACGCGCAGCGCGCGCAAGCACATCGGCTGGACCTTGAAGGGCCTGCCGCAGGGAGAGGACCTGCGCCAGCAGATGAACCAGCTCGACAGCAGCGCAGCCCAGCAGGCCTGGCTGCGCGACACCTTCACGCGCCTGGGCCAACAGTTCGAGCGCCTGCCCGCCGCCAACGACAGCCAGGCCCTGTGCGCCTGAACCCGAAGAACGACAAGCAATGGACCTCAAGCCCATCGACGTCTGCGTGCGCGAGAACCTGGAAGCCTACTTCCGCGACCTCGACGGCGAGACCCCGCATTCCCTGCACGACATGGTGATCAAGCTGTGTGAGAAGCCCCTGCTCGAAGTGGTGATGGCGCGTTGCGAAGGCAACCAGAGCCGCGCCGCCGAGTGGCTGGGCATCAACCGCAACACCCTGCGTCGCAAGCTCACAGATCACAACCTCCTCTAAGGACAGCCCATGGCCCTCACCGCCCTGCTCTCGGTCTCCGACAAGACCGGCATCCTCGAATTTGCCCAGGGCCTGCATGCCCTGGGCTGCAAGCTGCTCAGCACCGGCGGCACCGCCAAGCTGCTGGCCGACAACGGCCTGCCCGTCACCGAGGTGGCCGAGCACACCGGCTTTCCCGAAATGATGGACGGCCGCGTCAAGACCCTGCACCCGAAGATCCACGGCGGCCTGCTGGCGCGCGGCGACCTGCCCGAGCATGTGGCCGCGATGCAGCAGCACGGCATCACCCGCATCGACATCCTGGCCGTCAACCTCTACCCCTTCGAGGCCACGGTGGCCAAGCCGGGTTGCACGCTGGAGGACGCGATCGAAAACATCGACATCGGCGGCCCGGCCATGGTGCGCAGCGCGGCCAAGAACTGGAAGGATGTGTCGGTGCTGACCGACGCCGCCCAGTACGCCGAGGTGCTGGCCGAGCTCAAGGCCGGCGGCAAGACCAGCGACGCCACCCGCTTCAAGCTCAGCGTGGCCGCCTTCAACCGCATCGCCCAGTACGACGCCGCCATCAGCAACTACCTCAGCAGCGTGCAGGCCGACGGCAGCCGCAGCGAGTACCCGGGCCAGATGAACAGCTGCTTCGTCAAAGTGCAGGACCTGCGTTACGGCGAGAACAGCCACCAGAGCGCCGCCCTCTACCGCGACCTCTTCCCCGCCCCCGGCTCGCTGGTGACGGGCAAGCAGCTGCAGGGCAAGGAGCTCTCATACAACAACATCGCCGACTCCGACGCCGCCTGGGAATGCGTGAAGAGCTTCAGCGCCCCGGCCTGCGTGATCGTCAAGCACGCCAACCCCTGCGGCGTGGCCGTCGCCGCCAGCGCGGCCGAGGCCTATGCCAAGGCCTTCAAGACCGATCCGACCTCGGCCTTCGGCGGCATCATTGCCTTCAACCGCCCGGTGGACGGCGCGGCCGCCGAGTTGGTGAGCAAGCAGTTCGTCGAGGTGTTGATGGCGCCGGACTTCACGGCCGAGGCGCTGGCGGTCTTCAAGTCCAAGGTGAACGTGCGCCTGCTGCAGATCGAGCTGCCTCCCGGCGGGGCCACGCCCTGGCTGCAGGGCCGCAACGCCGGTGACAGCAAGCGCGTCGGCTCGGGCCTGCTGCTGCAGAGCGCCGACAACCACTTCCTCAAGCAGGAAGACCTGAAGGTCGTCACCAGCCTGCAGCCCTCGGCCCAGCAGCTGGACGACCTGATGTTCGCCTGGACCGTGGCGCAGTACGTGAAGAGCAATGCCATCGTCTTCTGCGGCGGCGGCATGACCCTGGGTGTGGGTGCCGGCCAGATGAGCCGCGTGGACTCCACCAAGATCGCCGCCATCAAGGCCGCCAACGCGGGCTTGAGCCTGCAGGGCGCGGTGGTGGCCAGCGACGCCTTCTTCCCCTTCCGCGACGGCCTGGACGTGCTGGCGGATGCCGGCGCGAGCTGCGTCATCCAGCCCGGTGGCTCTATGCGCGACGAGGAAGTCATCGCCGCCGCCAACGAACGCGGCATCGCCATGGTCTTCACCGGCGTGCGCCACTTCCGTCACTGAACGCCAGCGGGCGCCGCAGCCCACCCGACCAAAGGCCCGCCACCCGCGCCCGAACGGCAGGTTCGGACTTGGCGAGCCTTGGGGCGGCGGGCCACACTCCCGGACGCCTGCGCAGATTGCAACGACCATGAGGCCTTTTCAAGACACCCACCCCGGCGGCCTGGATACCCGGCCCCTAGGGCTAGAACCCGAGCCCGTTGCGGCTGACGCCGATCCCTCGATGCGCCTGCTTGGCGTGCTGCTGGGCCTGCTGTTTGCACTGCTGCACGGCTACGCGCTCGCCTCGCATGGCACCTTGGGGGCAATGGCCCTGATGGGCAAGCCCGTGCCCGCGGAGAGCGCCTGGCTGGCGCCCTGGCATGGCCTGTGGTTCCTGTGCGCCAGCCTGGGTTGGCTGGGCCTTCTGGGCATCATCTGGCAGTCCTGGCAGGGCGAGCCGGAAGACAAGGCCGGAGGTCTGCGCGCCTTGGTCATGGCCGGCCTGCTCAGCTGCATGGTGGCGCCCATGCCCTGGCTGCTCGCCCCTGAAGGCGCGTCCACCGAAGTCCTGGGGTCTCCGCTTTCGATGGTCTGGCTGATGATCCCTCTGCCCTTTTGGCTGGGTTGGCAGCTGCGCGTGCGCGAGTTGGAGCGCGCCAAGTTGACGCCGGTCGCCTGAACAGGCGCTAGGCAATAAACGGGAAGCGCCCCACGCTCCAGCGCAGGCGCCGCTGCAGCTGCAGCCAGTCAAAGCCCGGGCCGGGGTCGCTCTTGCGGCCGGGCGCCACATGCTCGTGCCCCACCACATGGCGCAGCGGCACCTGGCTGCGCAGGGCGCGCAGCAGGTGCACCAGGGCGCGGTACTGGGCCGGTTCGAACTGCTGGCCCTCCAGGCCTTCCAGTTCGATGCCGACGGAGAAGTCATTGCAGTTCTCGCGGCCCTGGAACTGCGACACCCCGGCATGCCAAGCACGCCGGTCCACGGCCACGAACTGCAGCAGCTCGCCGTCACGCCGCACCAGGAAGTGCGCCGACACCTGGACACCACGCAAGGACTCGAAGCTTGGATGGGCGGCGCAATCCAGACGGTTCAGGAACAGGTCCTCGACCTGCGGGCCGCCGTACTGACCGGCCGGCAGGCTGATCGAGTGCAGCACCACCAGATCGACCGGCACAGCGGGCGGCCGCGGCCCCTGGTTGGGAGAGGGGCAGGCGCGCGCCGCCGACCACCACCCTTCCTGCCAACGGCCCTGCCATCGACCCTCAGCCGGCATCGCGCGCTTCGCAATCGTCCACCTGGATGCCCAGGCGTGCCATGCGGTAGCGCATCTGGCGCAGCGACAGGCCCAGGCGCGCGCCCGCCGCGGTGCGGTTGAAGCGGTACTCGGCCAGGGCGCGCAGCAGCACGCGGCGTTCCACCTCGTCCAGGTACTGGGTCAGATCCAGCGGCAGCCCGGCCTCTTCTTCCGCAGCCGCCGCGGCCGGCTGGCCCAGCGGCGCCAGGCCCCCAAAGGCGGAGTCCTCGCCGGACACGCAGTCCGGCAGGTCCAGGTCCTCGGCCTGCAGCTCGCTGGCGCCCGAAAGCGCCAGCGCGCGGTGCAGCACGTTTTCCAGCTCGCGCACATTGCCAGGGAAGGCGTAGGCCGAGAGCCGCGCCAGCGCGCCCGGGCTCAGGCGCGGCACCGGGTGCACGCCGGCGTCGCGCGCAATGCGCTCCAGCAGGCTGGTGCCGATGTCGGGCAGGTCGGCCAGGCGCTCACGCAGCGGTGGCACGCGGATCTGGATGACGTTGAGCCGGTAGTACAGATCCTGGCGGAAGCGGCCGGCCTGCACCTCGGCGGCCAGGTCCTTGTGCGTGGCACTGAGCAGGCGCAGGTTGACGGGCGTCTCGCTGACCGCACCGACCGGCCGTACCGAGCGCTCCTGGATGGCGCGCAGCAGCTTGCTCTGCATGGCCAGCGGCAGGTCGCCGATCTCGTCGAGGAACAGGGTGCCGCCCTGCGCGGCCTGGAAGAAGCCCTCGCGGTCTTCGCTGGCGCCCGTGAAGGCGCCCTTGCGGTAGCCGAAGAACTCGGCCTCCAACAACTGCTCCGGTATGGCACCGCAGTTGACTGCGATGAAGGGCTGGTTGGCCCGCGTGCCCTCACCATGGATGGCGCGCGCCACCAGTTCCTTGCCGGTGCCCGATTCGCCCTGCAAGAGCACTGGCGCCATCGAGCGCCCGACCTTGCGGATCAGCTCACGCACCTGCTCCATCGCCGGCGAACGCCCGGCCAGGCGCGCCAGCGCACCGCTGCTGCTGCTCGCACGGGGGGCGGCCTCCTCACGCCGCGGCGCCGGGCGACCGGGCTCGCGCCCCAGCGCGGTGGCCACCACGCTGCGGAACTGACGCAGGTCCACCGGCTTGGTCAGGTAGTCGAAGGCGCCGGCCTTCAGGGCCTCGACGGCGTTCTCGGCCGAGCCGTGGGCGGTGATGACGATGGCGCGCTCGTTGCGCCCCTGCTGCTCCAGCCAGGCCAGCAGGTCCAGGCCCGAGCCGTCGGGCAGGCGCATGTCGGTGATGACGACGGCGAAGCGCTCGGACTGCAGCAGCGCCATGGCCTCGGCCACCGTCTCGGCGCTGACCAGGCTGTAGCCCTCGCGCAGCAAGGTCAGCTCGTAGAGCGTGCGCAGGTCGGGCTCGTCATCGACGACGAGCAAGCGGTCATTGGCAGTCATTGGCGGTCATTGGCTTCATGCTCACAGGCGGAGGCCCCCTTGGGGCGGGTGGCGAAGGGCAGGCCAGGGGCCGTCACGCAGGATTCTCGGACTGCAGATGGACTTCGAAGGCGTTGCCGGGCACTTCGTGCAGGGCCATGGCGCGATAGTCGATGCGCGCGCGGTAGCGCTCGCAGAGCTCGCGGCAGATGTAGAGACCCAGGCCCGAGCCGCGGCTGCGGCTGGAATAGAAGGGCTCGAACAGATGGCGTTCAATTTCTGGGCGGATGGCCGGCCCGGGGTTGAAGACGCGCACCAGCGCCCCGCCGGCCTCGGGCTGCACCTGCATGACGATCCAGGGCGAATCGGCCGGCGCATCGGGGGCCTGGGCGGCTTCCTGCGCATGCCGCCAGGCGTTGTCCAGCAAATTGACCAGCACGCGCCGCCAGTGCTCGGCATCAAAGCGCACCGGCAGGGTCTCGTCGGGCAGTTCCAGGCGCAGCGCGCGTCCGGCAAACAGACCCTGCGTGCGCGACCAGTCCTGCGCGATCTCGCGGCTGCTGGCAACGGCATCCAGGCGCACCAGCGCCATGTCGGGCGATGCCGCCAGCACCATCACGTCGTCAACGATGCGCTTGAGCCGCGCCACATTCGCCGCCACCAGATCGGTGAGGCGCTGCGCACCCGGGTCAGGCACATCCTCGGCCAGCAGGGCATTGGCCTGCGAGATGGCCGCCAGCGGGTTGCGGATCTCGTGCGCGATGCCGGCCGACATGCGGCCCATGGCGGCCATGCGCTCCTGGCGCATGCGGGCCATCAGGGTGGCACGGTCTTCCAGCAGCAGCACGCACAGGTCCTCACCGCCTTCCGGCTCCCCACCGGGCGTGAGCCGGCTGCGCACGCGCAGCGTGCGGGCGGGCGCGGCCGGGAAGCCGAGCGTGACCTCGCGCAACTCGGCGCCGGGCGAGCCCGCGAAGGCCAGCTCCACCGTGTCCACCAGGCCGGCCCAGGCTGTTTGATCGGGCAGGGCAAAGGGCGGTGGCTCCACGGGCTCGGCCTGCCCCAGCAGCTTGCGGGCCGCGGGGTTGGCGGTGCGCACCTGCAGGCGGCGATCCACCACGAGCACGCCTTCCTGCATCTCGTCGATGACCAGCTGGTTCAGCGCCGCCTGCTGGCGCGCCAGGGCCTCGCTGCCGCGCGCACTGAGCTGCTCGCGCGCCAAGCGCGCGGCCAGTTCGGCCGTGAGCAGGGCCACGACGAAGTAGCCGCTGCCCGCCACGCCGGCCTGCATGAAGCGCGGGCTCAGCTCGCTGCCGCTGATGTCCGCCCACAGCAAGCCGCCCAGCAGCCCCAGGGTGGCCATGGCCGCCGAGGCGAGCGCGGCACGCCGCGAGGACAGCACACCCGCCGTCATCACCGGCAGGAAGAACAGCGCCGTGACGGGCAGGCCCGTGCCTCCCTGCAGGGCCTGCAGCGCCGTGAAGGTCGCCAGGTCGACGCCGATGCTGGCCCACCAGCGCGGGCTGCTCATGGCCGCCAGGCTGCGGCGGTTGGAGGTCTGGCGCAGGCGTGGCAACACGGCGTGCACCAGCGTCAGCCCCGCATAGAGCGCGCACAGTGCCAGGCTCTCGGAAGGCGCCTGGCCGCCCAGCATCCAGCCGCTGGCCTGCACCAGCAGCAGGGCGACGCCCAGCGCGGCGCGGGCGGCCAGGAAGGCGGCGTACAGACGTGCGAAGCTGCCTTCGAGCAGGCGGGCGGTGCGCAAGGGCGCGGCCGTCGGCTCCATGCCCTCGAGAGGCGGGCTCGGGCGGCTCAAACCGGCTCAGCGCGGCTCGCGCGTTTCGAATTGGTCGCGATGGGCCGCGCTGCAGAAATGCCCACCACGGCCGGGCAGGGCCTGGCTCTCGGGCATGTGCACGCCGCACTCCGCACAGCGGCGCATCACCTCAGGGCCGGGCGCCGGTGCCGGCGGGGGCGGCGCGTCCGCATCGCGCGGCTTCAGCTTGCGCCACGCCAGCCAGAGCAGCCCACCCATGAGCAGAAAAAAGATCAGACGCATCAGCATGGTTCAGACCACCCGGCCCAGCAGGACCTGCAACACAAAGCGCGAGCCCACATAGGCCATCAGCAGCAGGGCCGCGCCCACATAGAGCCAACGGGTGGCCTGGGCACCGCGCCAACCCAGCCAGTGGCGGCCCGCCAGCAGGCCGGCCAGCACGCACCAGGCCAGCAGCGAAAACAAGGTCTTGTGGTCCCAGTGCCAGGGCGCGCCCAGGGCTGCGCCGAGCAGCAGGGCCAGGCCCAGCACCAGCACGCTGGCCGCCACAAATTGAAAGGTCAGGCGCTCCAGACGCAGCAGCGGCAGGCCCACGGGCGCGCCCCCGCTGCCCGGGTGGCGCATCTGGCGCTCGGCCCGGCCCAGCAGCCAGGCATGCAGCACCGCCGTGCCCAGCAGGCCATAGGACACCAGCCCGAGCACCCAGTGCAGCGGCGCCCAGGGCGTGGCGGCTGCATGCAGCTGCCCGGGAAAGACCCAGGCCAGGGCCACCGCCACGGCCGCCAGCATCGCCAGCACGCGGCGCATGAACTGCAGGGGCAGGAAGCGGCTTTCGATCAGCACCACCGCCCAGACCAGCCAGAACATCAGCGACAGCGCCGGCGCAAACCCGAAGCGCGCCCCCGCCGGCAACTGGCCGATGCCCCCCAGATCGAACACCAAGGCCACCGCGTGGGCAGGCCAGGCCAGCCACAGGGCCGGCATCCAGCGTTCACGCTCGGGGCTGGCCCCCCAGGCCGCCAGCGCATAGCCCAGCAAGGCCAGCGCGCTCCATCCAGTCAGCCACATTGAGGAGTTCAGGCTCGCGCCCTCCATAAAATCGTCGTCTTTAGTTTACGGGCGCCCCTTCGCAGGCCCGCGCTCTCACCCCGATGGCTTCCACCCTTGCCGATCGCCTGAGTCGGCTGGTCAAGACGATGCGCGGCCAGGCCCGCATCACCGAAACGAATGTGCAGGAGATGTTGCGCGAGGTGCGCATGGCCCTGCTGGAAGCCGACGTGGCCCTGCCCGTGGTGCGCGACTTCATCAGCCGCGTCAAGGACAAGGCGCTGGGCCAGGAGGTGGTGGGTTCGCTCACGCCGGGTCAGGCCCTGGTGGGCATCGTGCACAAGGAGCTCGCCGCCACCATGGGCGAGCTGGATGACAAGGGCCAGCTCAAGCCGGGCGCCTCGGACATCAATCTGCACACCCAGCCGCCGGCCGTGATCCTGATGGCCGGCCTGCAGGGCGCGGGCAAGACGACCACCACGGCCAAGCTGGCCAAGCACCTGATCGAAAAGCGCAAGAAGAAGGTGCTGACGGTCAGCGGCGACGTCTACCGCCCCGCCGCCATCGAGCAGCTGAAAACGGTGACCAAGCAGGCTGGCGCCGAATGGTTCCCCTCCACGCCGGACCAGAAGCCGCGCGACATCGCGCTGGCCGCGCTGGACCACGCGCGCCGTCACTACTTCGACGTGCTGCTGGTCGACACCGCCGGCCGGCTGGCGATCGACGAAGTGCTGATGGCCGAGATCCGCGAGCTGCACGCCACGCTCAAGCCGGTCGAAACCCTGTTCGTCGTCGACGCCATGCAGGGCCAGGACGCCATCAACACCGCCAAGGCCTTCAAGGAGGCCCTGCCGCTGACCGGCGTCGTACTGACCAAGCTGGACGGCGACTCGCGCGGCGGTGCGGCGCTGTCGGTGCGCGCCATCACCGGCGTGCCAATCAAGTTCGCCGGCGTCAGCGAGAAGATCGACGGCCTGGAGGCCTTCGACGCCGAACGCCACGCCGGTCGCGTGCTCGGCATGGGCGACATCGTGGCCCTCGTCGAGGAGGTGACCAAGGGCGTGGACATGGAGTCGGCCAAGCAATTGGCTGACAAGCTGAAGGCCGGCGACGCCTTCACGCTCGACGACTTCCTGCTGCAGTTGCAGCAGATGAAGAAGATGGGGGGCCTGTCCAGCCTGATGGACAAGCTGCCCACGCAGATCGCCGCCAAGGCCGGTGCGGGCGACATGGAGCGCGCCGAAAAGGACATGCGGCGCATGACCGGGATCATCCATTCGATGACGCCGCTGGAGCGCCGCAAACCCGAGCTCATCAAGGCCACCCGCAAGAAGCGCATCGCCAAGGGCGCAGGCGTGCAGGTGCAGGAAGTGAACCGCCTGCTCAATCAGTACGAGCAGATGCGCGACATGATGAAGAAGATGAAGGGCGGCGGCCTCTTCAAGATGATGAAGAAGTTAGGCGGCATGAAGGGCCTGCCGGGCGGCATGGGGTGAACCCGACCGGGGCAACCCTTCCCATGCCTGCGGGGGGCGCCGTTCACCATTGGTAGCCCCTGCGGGCCGGGCCGCGCCATAGCCTCGCGGCCCATGACCGAAGTACCTCTGCTGCAAAGACTGAGCAACTGGCTGCCGCTGCAACGCAGCCACAAGACCCAGAGCGATGACACCGTGGCCGCGTGGCCACCCGTGCCGGCCCGGCTGCTGAATGCATCCGAACGCCTGGCCCAGGGCCAGCTGCTGCAATCCCTGCCGGATTGCCAGGTTTTCGTGCACCTGCCGCTCGCCCGCCTGGTGCGCGTGCCGAACCGGCGCTCCTACAACGAGTGGCTGTCACGCATCTCCGGCCTGAGCGCCGATTTCGCCGTTTGCGACCGCACCAGCCAGGTCATCGCCTGCGTGCTGCTGTGCCCGCGCGAGGAAAGCCCGCGCGGCAAGCTGCGCCGCGAACGCCTGGCGCGCGTGTTACGCGCCGCCGGGCTGAACGTGCTGGAGTGGCAGCCCGGCTGGGTACCGCACGAGAATGAACTGCGCCAGGCCCTGGGGCTCAGCCCGCTGTGATCAGCTGAGCAGCGCCTGCGCGAACTCGCGCGCGCTGAAGGTCTGCAGGTCTTCGAGCCTCTCGCCCACGCCGATGAAGTAGACCGGCACCGGCCGCTCGCGCGCGATGGCGGCCAGCACGCCCCCCTTGGCCGTGCCGTCGAGCTTGGTGACGATCAGGCCCGTCAGCTGCAGGGCGTCGTCAAAGGCCCTGACCTGGGTGAGCGCGTTCTGACCGGTGTTGCCGTCCACCACCAGCAGCACTTCATGCGGCGCATCGGGCTGCGCCTTGGTGATGACGCGCTTGATCTTCTTCAGCTCTTCCATCAGGTGCAGCTGGGTGGGGAGGCGGCCGGCGGTGTCGGCAATCACCACATCGCAGCCGCGCGCCTTGCCGGCGTTCACGGCGTCGAAGGTCACCGCGGCCGGGTCGCCGCCCTGCTGGCTGACGATGTCCACCCAGCCCGCCCCTTGCACTTGCACGCCGCTGCCGTCGGCGCGCTGTGCCCACACGGCGAGCTGCTCGCGCGCGGCCGCGCGGAAGGTGTCGGCGGCCGCCATCAGCACCTTTTGCTCGGCCTCCAGCAGATGGCGCGTCAGCTTGCCGATGCTGGTGGTCTTGCCGGCGCCATTGACGCCGACGACCATCATCACGGTCGGGTCGTGGCGGCCGATTTCGAGCGGACGCTCCAGCGGCTTGAGCAGCTCGCTCAGGGAATCAACCAGCAGGCCCTTGACCGCCTGCGGCTCGGTGGTGCGCGTCTCGCGCACGCGGCGCTTCAGGTCTTCAAGCAGGAACTCGGTGGCCTTGACGCCGGTGTCGGCCAGCAGCAGGGCCTCCTCCAGCTCCTCGTACAGGGCCTCGTCGATCTTGGTGCGGCTGAACACGCTGGCCAGGCTGCTACCGGTCTTGCGCAGCCCTTCCTTCAGGCGGCTCAGCCAGCTGGCGCGGCTGGGTTCGGGCTTCGACTGGGGGGACTCGACGACCGGCAGCGGAACCGGAATCGGTGCAGGCGCCGACGCCGCAGCAGGGGCCTCTTGAGGAGCCAGCGCGGGCGGCGATACAGGTGCAGGGGCCGCGACAGCGGGCAGTTCGGGCTGGATCACCACAGGCGCAGGCACTGCCACCGGCACCGCGGCGGGTGCAGGCGCGACGGCTGGCGCAGCGGGTTGTGGCGGCACCGGCTCCGCAGCAGGGGGCGCGGGAGATGCTGCTGGGGGGGGCACGACCGGAGCCGCCGGCGCTGGCACCACCATCGCAGGGGCTTCGGGCGCCGGTGTCTTGGCGGGAAATACGTCGGTAAAGCCCACCTCGGTGAAGACGGTGCCGGTTTCGGCGCTGGTGGGCTTTTTCTTGAAGAAGCTGAACATCGGGTATCCGCTGGGACCGCCGAGCCCCGGAAAAAATCTGACGGGGCTTGCGAACTGAAAAATTTTGCCTATACTAGCGGGCTCTTGGCGCTTTAGCTCAGCCGGTTAGAGCGACGGAATCATAATCCGCAGGTCCGGGGTTCGAATCCCTGAAGCGCCACCAAAGAAAATCGCAAAGCCCCGACGGTCTCAGACCGCCGGGGCTTTGTTCCATCACGCAGCCCCTGGATGAACCCCATGAATCGCTGTGCTCTCTTTGCCGCCACCGTATTGGTGGCTGCCGCGCCCGCGCTGGCGCAAACCCATCGCACCTTCACGGCCGAGGCTCTGCGCGGCGACTTCAAGGTCGTGCTCGCACCCGAGGCCCGCCTGAACGGCAAGCCGGCCCTGCTCTCGCCCGGCCATCGCATCTGGGGTGCCGATGGGCACCAAGTGCTGCATGGCGCCATCGTGGGTCAGACCTTTCCGGTGCACTACACGCTGTGGCCGGACGGCATGATCAAGGAGGTCTGGATCCTCAGCGCCACCGAGCGCGCCAACAAGACCTGGCCCACCACGCCCGCCCAGGCCGCGCAATGGCGCTTCGAACCCGGCACGCAGACCTGGAGCAAGCCATGAGCGAAGCTTCCACCAAGAAGGTCTACGTCAAAACCTTCGGCTGCCAGATGAACGAGTACGACTCGGACAAGATGGTGGACGTGATGCGCGAGGCCGAGGGCTACGAGAAGACCGACGACCCCGAGGCCGCGGACCTGATCCTGTTCAACACCTGCTCGGTGCGCGAGAAGGCGCAGGAGAAAGTGTTCAGTGATCTGGGCCGCGTGCGCCATCTGAAGGCCAAGGGCGTGAAGATCGCCGTCGGTGGCTGCGTGGCCTCACAGGAGGGCGCCGCCATCATCGAACGCGCCCCTTACGTGGACGTCGTGTTCGGCCCGCAGACCCTGCACCGCCTGCCCGATCTGCTGGCCCAGCGCGTGGCCGCGGCGCGCCCGCAGGTGGACATCAGCTTCCCCGAAATCGAGAAGTTCGATCACCTGCCGCCCGCCAAGGTCGAGGGCCGCTCGGCCTTCGTCTCCATCATGGAAGGCTGCAGCAAGTACTGCTCCTACTGCGTGGTGCCCTACACGCGCGGCGAGGAGGTCAGCCGGCCCTTCGAGGACGTGCTGGTCGAGGTGGCCGGTCTGGCCGAGCAGGGCGTGATCGAGGTGACCCTGCTGGGCCAGAACGTCAATGCCTACCGCGGCACGATGGGCTCGACCAACGAGATCGCCGACTTCGCCATGCTGCTGGAGTACGTGGCCGAGATTCCTGGCATCCAGCGCATCCGCTACACCACCAGCCATCCGAACGAATTCAGCCAGCGCCTGATCGAGGCCTACGGCAAGATCCCGCAGTTGGTGAACCACCTGCACCTGCCGGTGCAGCATGGCTCGGACCGCATCCTGGCTGCGATGAAGCGGGGCTACAGCGCCATCCAGTTCAAGAGCATCGTGCGCAAGCTGCGCGCCATCCGGCCGGACATCCGCATCGCCTCCGATTTCATCGTCGGCTTCCCCGGCGAGACCGACGAGGACCATGCGCAGACCATGAAGCTGATCGAGGCCGTGGGCTTCGACGCCTCCTTCAGCTTCATCTTCAGCCCGCGCCCCGGCACGCCGGCGGCGAACCTGCCCGACGACACGCCTTATGAAGTGAAGGTCGCGCGCCTGCAGCAGCTGCAGGCGGCGATCGAGGCGCATGCCTTGTCCATTTCCCGGACCCTGGTGGGTACGACACAGAAGGTGCTGGTGGTGGGCAACGCCAAGAAGGACCCGACCGAGCTGATGGGTCGCACCGAGTGCAACCGCATCGTCAACTTCAAGGGCCATGCGCGCCTGATGAACGAGCTGATCGAGCTGCGCATCACCGACGCCTACCCGCATTCGCTGCGTGGCGAGGTGCCGGTGCTGGAGGAAGTCCTCGCCTGATTGCATCGATCGGGCCCGTAGGATGCCGCCCCATGCGGCTAGCCGACCTTATGGGCCCGTTTCTGGGCTTTCTCGCGCGGGCGATCACCGGGGCCCAGGGCCACTGGCTCGGTTGCCCGCCCTCCAACGAACAACGCATCTACATCGCCAACCACCAGAGTCACTTTGATCTGGTGCTGATCTGGGCTGCCCTGCCCAGCGAGCTGCGTGCCAAGACGCGTGCCATTGCCGCGCGCGATTACTGGACCAAGGGCAAGTTCAAGACCTGGCTGACCACCGATGTGTTCAACACGGTGTACGTCAGCCGCACCCGCGCCAATCCGGACGAAGACCCGCTCGAACCCCTGGTGGAAGCGCTGAAGCAGGGCGACTCCCTGATCATCTTTCCCGAGGGCACGCGCTCCAACAAGGGCGAGCCCATGCCCTTCAAGGCCGGCATCTACCACCTGGCCGAGCAATTCCCCGGCGTGCAGATCATCCCGACCTGGATCGACAACGTGCAGCGCGTGATGCCCAAGGGCGAAGTGGTGCCGGTGCCCATCCTCTGCACGGTCACCTTCGGCACGCCGACGCAGATCCAGCCGGGGGAAGAGAAGAAGGCTTTCCTAGAGCGCACACGCGCCGAGGTCACCGCTCTGAAGCCGGGGGGCTGGAAGCAATGAGCGAACTCAAACACTGGTCCCCCGCCGATCAGATCGCCCTGCTCTTCGCCCTGCTGTTCGGCCTGCTGCTGCTGATCACTGCCGGCGGCGTGCTGTACCGGCTGAAGAACCCGGTCGAGGAACTGGCCATCAACCCGCGCAGTGCGCGCGCGCAGTTCCAGCGCGATCTGAACGCCTCCTGGGTGGGCGCACTGCTGTTCTGGCTGGCCTGGATCAGCGGACCGGCCGGCTCCACCATCCTGTTCGGCCTGTTCAGCTTCTTCTGCCTGCGCGAGTTCATCACCCTGCAGCACACCACGCGCAGCGACCACCGCACGCTGATCGCGGCCTTCTTCGTCATCCTGCCGCTGCAGTACATCGTGGTGGCCAACCGCCGCTTCGATCTGTTCACGGTGCTGATCCCGGTCTATGCCTTCCTGGCGATTCCGGTCATCAGCGCGCTCTCGGGCGACCCCAAGCGCTTCCTGGAACGCAACGCCAAGATCCAGTGGGGCATCATGGTCTGCATCTATGGCCTTAGCCATGCACCGGCCCTGCTGCTGCTGGAATTCCCGCGCTACGCCGGCAAGGGCGCTTTCCTGCTGTTCTTCCTGGTCACCGTGGTGTCGGTGGCGCAGATCGTCCAGGAGGTCGTGAGCCGATCGGTGCGCAGCCTGCCCACGGTGCGGGCCATCAGCCGATCCTTCAGCCGGCGCGCCTGGTGGAGCGGTGCGCTGGCCGGCGCCTTCGTCGGCGCCCTGCTCTACTGGGTCACGCCCTTCAAGGCCGGCCAGGCCTTCGTGATGGCGTTCATTGCCGCCGCCTCCGGCACCCTGGGCGCGCTGGTGATGAAGGCGATGAAGCGCGAGGCCGGCATCCACTACTGGGGCAACCGGTCCGGCATCACCGGTGCCGTCGGTCTGCTCGATCGCGTCGCGGCGCTCTGCTTCGCGGCACCGATCTTCTTCCACTCGGTCCGCTGGTATTTCAAGTTGTCGGTATGACCCCCCCCCGAAGCGGCTTCGCCGCCTCCCCCCCAGGGGGGCGCCGCCAGTGGCCTGGCAAAGCCAGTTCCACGGCGGCCGCTTGGTCGTTCTTTGCCTGCCCAGCATGCGCATCCTTGGAATAGACCCCGGCCTGCAATGCACGGGCTTTGGCGTCATCGAGGCCGATGGCCCGCGCCTGGCCTATGTGGCCAGCGGCACCATCAAGACCACGGGCGTGCCCACGGGTGACTTGCCGGCGCGCATCAAGATCCTGTTCGAGGGCGTGCGCGAGGTGGTCGAGACCTACAAACCGGACTGCGCTGCGGTCGAGATCGTGTTCGTCAACGTCAACCCGCAGTCCACCCTGTTGCTGGGCCAGGCACGTGGGGCGGCGCTGGCGGCGCTGACCAGTGGCGGGCTGACGGTGAGCGAATACACCGCGCTGCAGATGAAGAAGGCCGTGGTCGGCCACGGGCACGCGAAGAAGGAGCAGATCCAGGCCATGGTCCAGCACCTGCTCAAGCTGCCCGGCCAGCCCGGCAAGGACGCCGCGGACGCGCTCGGCATCGCCGTCATGCATGCCCATGCCAGCGTCAGCTTCAACGCCATGAGCGCCAAGGGCCAGTTGCAGCGCCGCCAGCACGCCCAGTTCAAGGGCGGCAGAACGTATTGATCCCGAGCGCCATGCGCTGACATCGGCGCCCCCCTAGCATCGCGGGCCCTCGCGCCCCGGCGCCCTTCTCCATGTCCTCTCCCATCCCCAAGACCCTAAGCGGTCTGCTGCGCGGTTTCATCTGGCAGCACCGCCGCGCCTATGCCGCCGCGGCGCTGATGCTCAGCGGCATCACGGTGCTGCTGGTCTGGATTCCGACCCAGGTCGGCCGCATCGTCGATGGCATCGTCAGCGGCCAGCTGAGCGGCGCCGCCTTCCATGAGCAGCTGGCTCTGCTGGCCGGGGTGGGCCTGCTGGTGTACGCGCTGCGCGTGGGCTGGCGCCTGGCGCTCTTTGGTGCGTCGTACCGGCTCGGCCAGCGCCTGCGCGTGCAGCTGTTCGAGCGCCTGGGCCTGCAGGCACCGCTGTTCTTCCAGACCCAGCGCGCCGGCGACCTGATGGCGCTGGCCACCAACGACGTGGACGCGGTGGAGACGGCCAGCGGCGACGCCATGCTGGCCGCCTTCGATGGCACACAGACCTTTGCGCTGGTGATCGCCACGATGCTGATCGCCATCGACTGGCGGCTCGGCCTGGCCGCGCTGCTGCCCTTCCCCTTCATGGCCTGGGCCTTCTGGCGCATCTCCAACCAGGTGCATCACGCCTGGAGCGCTTCGCTCGACGATTTCGGGCGCATGAGCCGACAGGCGCAGCAGTCGCTCACGGCCCTACGCACCGTGCGCTCGATGGGCCTGGCCGCGCAGGAGCAGGCCGCCTTTCAGGGCTGGGCGCAGGCCTCGGGCCAAGCCGCCTTTCGCGCGCAGCGCTGGGAAGCCGCCTACGAACCGGCGGTAGGCATCGCACTGAGCACGGCCACCGTGGCCGCGCTCGGGGTGGGCAGTTGGCTGATCGCGCGCAACGAGCTGACCGTGGGCCAGCTCACCGCCTTCATCCTCCTGCTGGACCGGCTGATCTGGCCGATGTTCGCCGCTGGCTGGGTGCTCTCGCTGCTGGAACGCGGTCGAGCCGGCTGGGCGCGCCTGGCGCCGGTGCTGCAGTCCGAGGCCACGCGCAGCGATACCGGTGCACGCGAGCCCGTGCAGCGCGCCGAGCTGAAGGTGCAAGACCTGCGCTTCGGCTACGAGGCCGCGCAGCCGGTGCTGCAGGGGCTGGATTTGCGCCTGCAGCCGGGCCGCATGCTGGCCATCGTTGGCCCCACCGGCTCGGGCAAGACCACCCTGTTGCGCCTGCTGCTGCGCCAATGGGAGCCCGACGCTGGGCGCATCGAACTGGACGGCGCGGCCCTGCCCGAATGGACGCGCCACGCGCTCAGCCAGGCCATTGCCTGGGTGCCGCAGGAGCCCTTTCTGTTTTCATCGAGCGTGGCCGAGAACATCGCGCTGGCGCGGGCCGGCGCCACCCCTGCCGAGGTGGAAGCCGCCGCCCGCGCTGCCGCCCTGCACGAGGATTTGCTGCGCCTGCCGCAGGGCTATGCCACCCTGGTGGGCGAGAAGGGCGTCTCGCTCTCAGGCGGCCAGCGCCAGCGCGTGGCGATTGCGCGCGCCCTGCTGAGCGATGCCCCACTGACTCTGCTGGACGACGCGCTCTCGGCCGTCGACACGGGTACCGAAGCGCGCATCCTGCAGGCCCTGCGCGAACGCCGCCGCAGCCGGCCCGAGTGCGCGCTGGTGCTGGTGACGCACCGCCTCTCGGCCGCGCTGGAGGCCGACGAGATTCTGGTGCTGCGCGAGGGCCGCATCAGCGAGCGCGGCCGCCATGCCGACTTGCTGGCGCGAGGCGGCTGGTACGCCACGCAGTGGCAGACCCAGCAGCTTGAGGCCTCGCTGGAAGAGGACGAGGAGCACGGCGATGCATGAGGAAGTCCGCGCCCAGGACGTCGCGCGCTCCAGCCTGCGCGACGCCGCGCGCCTGCTCTGGACCATGGCGCGGCCGGAGCGGCGCCAGGTCTTCATCGGCACCGCCTGGCTGGTGGTGGCGGCCGGGCTGGAAGCGATCGGGCCCATCCTGGCCAAGCGGCTGATCGACGAGCATCTACTGCCGCGCCAGTTCGAGCCCTTGGGCCTGATGGTGGCGCTGCTGGCGGCGATCTGGCTCAGTGGCCTGGCGGCCAGCGGCACGCGCTACCTGCAGCTCACGCGCATGGCCGGGGTGGCGC
Source organism: Inhella sp. (assembly GCF_041912635.1). Taxonomy (GTDB): domain Bacteria; phylum Pseudomonadota; class Gammaproteobacteria; order Burkholderiales; family Burkholderiaceae_C; genus Inhella. The sequence continues at coordinate 99,249 of NZ_JAYRMO010000009.1, read as the reverse complement.
AAAAGGCTGTGCTGCGCCTGCGCGAGCAGGTGTTCCAGCATGTGCTGGCGCTGCCCATGGCCTACTTCGACAAGCAGATCACCGGAGCCCTGGTCAGCCGCGTCACCAACGACACCGAGTCCGTCAACCAGCTCTACCGCCAGGTGCTGTACATGATGCTGGATTCGAGCATCGTCGTCGCCGGCACCCTGGTGGCGATGGCCTTTCTGGACTGGCGCCTGATGCTCATCATCGCCACCCTGGTGCCCGCCATGGTCCTGGTGATCTGGGCCTACCAGCGACTCTCGGCCCCGGCGGTGGCGCAGGCGCGCGCGCTGAAGAGCGACATCAACGCGCAGATCGCCGAGAACCTCGGCGGCCTGGCGGTGCTGCAGGCCAGCGGCGCGCTGGGGCGCTTCCAGGCCCGCTTTGCCAATCACAACGACCAGCACTACCGCGCCCGCATGAAGGAAATGCTTGCCAACGCCTGGCTGCTGCGCCCGGCCTTGGACCTGTTGAACGTGCTGCTGATGGTGGCGCTGATCTACGGCTATGCGCAGCAGCGCGAGATCAGCGGCACGGCGGTCGGACTTCAGGTCGGCCTGCTCTACGCCTTCCTCAGCTACCTCACAAGGGTGGTGGAGCCGCTGATCCAGATCACCCTGCAGTTCGGCCAGCTGCAGCAGGCCCTGGTGGCCGCGGCGCGTGTGGGCGTGCTGCTGCAGGAGGCGCGCGCCCCCCTGCCCGCCCCCGGCGGGCCCGGTATCGAGCGGGGAGAGATCCGCATCGAGCAGTTGCGCGCCGGCTATGGCGAGGGCGCCGACGTGCTGCACCCCTTCGACCTGACGCTGCCGGCTGGCAGCTTCGTTGGCCTGGTGGGCCACACCGGCAGCGGCAAGAGCACGCTGCTGGCCCTGTTGCTGCGTTTCTATGCGCCGCGCGCCGGGCGCATCCTGATCGACGGCCAGCCGCTGGAGACCCTGGACGAAGCGCGGCTGCGCCAGGACCTGGCCCTCGTGCCGCAAGAGCCGCAACTGCTCTCGGCCAGCGCCTGGGACAACCTGCGCATGGGGCGCGCGCACCTGAGCGACGCCACGCTGCAGGAAGCCGCCCGCCAGGCCCGCCTGCACGAGATGCTGCTGGCCCTGCCCCAGGGCTACGACACCCTGCTGGGCGAAGGCGGCGTGCAGCTGTCCACCGGCCAGAAGCAGCTGCTGGCCATGGCCCGGGCGCTGGCCGGCTCGCCCAAGATCCTGCTGCTGGACGAAGCCACGGCAAACATCGACAGCGGCACCGAGGCCCTGCTGGGCGAGGCCCTGAGCGCCCTGCGCGGCCGCATCACCGTGATCGCGGTGGCGCACCGGCTCTCCACCATCCGCGCCGCCGACCCCATCCTGGTGCTGCACCACGGCCATCTGGTCGAGCGTGGCACGCATGATGAGCTGATGGCGATCCCCGGCGGCGTATACCAGCGCCTGGTGCAGCTGCAGCAGCTGGCCGAATGAGCGTCTGCAAGCTCATCGCCTAAACTCCGCCTCGGCCTGCGCGCAACGCGCGGGCGCTGGGCCGAATGCCGTTGTGGACTTCTGGCTGTCAAAACTCCATTTTTCTGAAAGCCACACCATGGGCAACAAGATCCGTACCGAAGCCGACCGCAAGGCCACCCCGCGCCCCGCCACCCCCGCCGGCGTGACCTTCACCACCGCGCGCGGCCAGAAGCGCAGCCAGGAACGTGGCTCGCACACCCGCAGCAAGAAGAACCCGGGCAAGCGCCCGCACCAAGGCTAAGAGCCCCCGGCTCCTGAGTCCGAACGGCGCCTCCTGGCGCCGTAGTTTTTTCCGCTTTGCCACCATGCTTCGAATCACCGACCTGCGCCTGCCGCTGAACCACACCGAGGAGCAACTGCAGGCCGCCGTGCTGCAGCGCCTGGGTCTGAAGCCGGGCCAGGCGGCCGAGCTGCTGGGCTTCACCGTCTACAAGCGCGCGCACGACGCGCGCAAGAAGACGGCCATGCAGCTGATCTACACGCTGGATTGCGAGCTGGCCTCGGCCGCGCGCGAGGCCCAGCTGCTGGCCGGTGGCGACCCGCATCTGCGCCCCAGCCCGGACACGCGCTACCGCGTGGTGGGCAGCGCACCGGCCGACTTCTACGCCCAGCCCAGCCGGCACCGCCCGGTGGTGGTGGGCTTCGGCCCCTGCGGCCTGTTCGCGGCGCTGATCCTGGCGCAGATGGGCCTGCGCCCGCTCGTGCTGGAGCGCGGCCGCGCGGTGCGCGAGCGCACCAAGGACACCTGGGGCCTGTGGCGCCAGGGCGTGCTCAAGCCCGAAAGCAATGTGCAGTTCGGCGAGGGCGGTGCCGGCACCTTCTCGGACGGCAAGCTCTACAGCCAGATCTCCGACCCGCGCTTCCTGACCCGCAAGGTGCTGACCGAGTTCGTCAAGGCCGGCGCGCCGGAAGAGATCCTGTTCGTCAGCAAGCCGCACATCGGCACCTTCCGCCTGGTCAGCATGATCGAGAAGATGCGCGCCGACATCGAGGCCCTGGGCGGCGAGATCCGCTTCGGCCAGAAGGTGACCGATCTGCTGATCGAGGACGGCGCCGTGCGTGGCCTCACCCTCGAATCGGGCGAGCAAATCCGCACCGATCACGTCGTGCTGGCGCTGGGCCACAGCGCGCGCGACACCTTCACGATGCTGCACGGGCGCGGCGTCTACATGGAGGCCAAGCCCTTCTCGATCGGCTACCGCATCGAGCACCCGCAGAGCCTGATCGACGCGGCGCGCTTCGGCCCCAATGCCGGCAATCCGCTGCTCGGCGCGGCCGACTACAAGCTGGTCCACCACGCCAAGAACGGCCGCTCGGTCTACAGCTTCTGTATGTGCCCGGGCGGCACCGTGGTGGCCGCCACCTCCGAGCTGGAACGCGTGGTCACCAATGGCATGAGCCAGTACTCGCGCGCCGAACGCAATGCCAATGCCGGCATCGTCGTCGGCATCAACCCGCAGGACTACCGCCAGGACGGCAAGACCGAGGGCCCGGTCAACCCGCTGGACGGCATGGCCTTCCAGCGCATCTGGGAGTCGCGCGCCTACGAGCTAGGCGGCGGCGGCTACCGCGCGCCGGGCGGCCTGGTGGGCGACTTCCTCAAGCGCCAGCCCTCCACCGTGCTGGGCGAGGTCGAGCCCTCGTACAAGCCCGGCATCACGCTGACGAACCTGGCCGAAAAGGGCCGCGGCAGCCTGCCGGATTACGTGCTCGAAGCCATCCGCGAGGCCCTACCCGCCTTCGGCCGCCAGATCCGCGGCTTCGACCGCCCGGACGCCGTGCTGACCGGGGTCGAGACCCGTACCTCCTCGCCGCTGCGCATTACGCGCGGCAAGGACTATCAGAGTCTGAATGTGCGTGGGTTGTATCCGGCCGGTGAGGGCGCCGGGTATGCGGGCGGCATCATGTCCGCCGGGGTCGATGGCATCGAAGTGGCCGAGGCGCTGGGGCGGGTGATGCTGGGCTTGGGCGGCTAAGCCCTCCGATCGCAGCACCCAACTTCGGTCGTCGATCGCTACGCCGCTTGGGGCGCCAGGCCCTGCCAGCTCCGCACCCCCAAGCCCAGCAGCAGCAGGCCCGCGGCCATCGGCACGCCCAGGCTCAGGGCCCGCAGGGCTTCCACCGGCCAGGCTGCGTCCATTTCCGGCAGCCAGCGCCGGGCCGGCAGGGCCAGCAGCAGCGGCGCCAGCCAGACCACCAGGCGGCGGGCGCGGCCCAGCTCGGCGCGGCCGGCCAGCAGGAACAGCGCCGAGGCCACGAAGACCAGGGTGAAGACGGTGTGCAGCAGCGGCTGGGCCTTGCCGAACTGCGGCATCTGCAGGCTGCAGGGCAGCCAGGCCAGGCAAAGCAGGCCCAGGGCCAGGGCGCAGCGGCGGGCGCGGGGTTCGGCGCGGCCATCGTGCACCAGGCCGGGCTGGGCACGCAAGGCCGGCAGCAGGGCCAGGCAGAGCAAGCCGGTCAGCGCGTCCAGCATCAGGGTGACGGGGTAGCCGAGCAGCTCGGTGGCCAGGCCCAGCCAGTTGGATGAAAAGGCGATGGCCAGGTTCATCAGCGCCATGTAGGCGGTGAACTGGGTGGCGGCCAGACGCGGGTTGGTCACGTCCATGAAGAGCGCGGCGCGGGTGCCGTACATCAGGCCCTGGAAGACCGAGTAGCCCATCGAGGCAATCCACAGCGCCAGCTGCAGAGCCGGCTGGGGTGAGGGCGTGGCACTGGGCCAGATGTAGCCGGCCTGCTGCAGCGCCCAGGCCAGGTAGAGCGTGGGCGGCGCCATGCCGAGGATGTAGACCGCGAGGGTGCCGCGCCGGCCCAGGCGGTCACCCAGATAACCACCCAGCACCATGAAGGCCGCCATCACCACCTGGGTGGCCAGGCTGAGCCAGCCGATCTGGGTGTCGTCCATGCCCAGCTCCACCGCCAAGTTCGACTGCAGGGCCAGGCCCAGGGCCATGGCGCCCACCGGCAGCAGGGCGAAGCCCAGCGCGGCAAAGGCGCCGCGCGTGCCCAGGAAGGCGCGGAAGGCATCGCCGGCAAAGCGCTGCATCTCGCGCCCGGCGCTGCGCCAGCCGGCGGGCGGCGGGGCATCCAGCAGGCCGGGCGCCTCGCGCATGGGCCACACCACGCCGGCCGTCACGGCAAGGATCGCGGCGGCGACGAACACGAAGGTGAAGCTGAAGCCGGTCCAGCCGCTCAGGAACAGCACGCCGCTGCCGCCCAGCGCCGTGCCCAGGGCGGCGCCGGCAAACATCAGGCCATTGCCCAGGCCGCGTTCCTCGGGCTGCAAGGTGGTGCAGGCCAGGGAGTCGATCGCCACGTCCTGCAGCGCGCCGAAGGCGTTGTGCACCAGCAGGATGGCGGTGAACAGGCCCAGGCCCGTCGGCAGGGGCACGGCCATCAGTGCCAGCAGGGTCAACGCCATCATCAGCTGGGTGCCGAGGATCCAGGCGCGGCGGTGGCCGAAGCGCGTCGAGCGGAACACGTCCACCATCGGCCCGAAGGCCCATTTGAACGCCCAGGGCAGGTAGAAGGAGGCAACGAAGGCGCCGATCTCGGCCGGGCCCACGCCGTAGCGGCGCAGCTGGGTGGCCACGGCCGTGGCAGCGAAGCCCAGCGGAATGCCTTCGGTGACGTAGAGCAGGAAGAAGGCCAGCAGCCGGCCGTGGCGGCTGGCGAGCAGATTGGGAAGGCGCATGAGGGGGCCCCGAGGAAAGCCGAGCGGGGCGCGATTCTGGGCAGCGCCAGAGGCCCGGGCGGGCGGCTTCGGATCGCCCCGCTACGCGATCGGACGAGGGAACCTTCTCATTGGATCCAATATGCAGCAATCAGCAATGAACGCGCGGAGAACCCTACAGACAGGCCGCTCGCGAGCAGCTCACTCCTGCCAGAACTGCGCCCCCATGCGCTGGCGCAGCGCCTGCAGCTGGCGCTGGCCTTCTTCGTCCAGCCAGGCCTCGTACAGGCCCTGGAGGCGCTCGCGCACGCCCGGCTGCTGCAGCAGGGCGTCGATGGCCTGGGCCGCGCGTTCGCCCGCCGGATTGCGCGAGCAGGCGGTGTAGGAGAGCTGCGTGTCGTCCAACTCCTGCAGCGGCCGCCACACCAGCTCGGCGCCCAGCTCGGGCTGCTGCAAGGCGAAGTGGCGCAGCTCGAAGCCGTAGACCAGTACGGCGTCGACGCCATGGCCGCGCGCCAGCATGGCCAGTACGGCCTGGTTGGACTGGCTGAGGATGAAGCGCTGGCGCTGGGCTTCATGGCGCTCCAGCAGGGCATCCACGCGCGGCCCGTAGGCGCGGTAGCCCACCACGCCGAAGCGCAGGCCCTGGGCGAGCAGTTGCTGCAGCGCCAGCGGTCCAGGCCCGCTGCGCAGCGCCTGCTCGCGCCGCAGCACCACCCCGGCCGGCAGGAAGCGAAACAGGGGCTGGGTGTAGCGGTAGCGCTGCGCGCGCTGCGGCGTTTTGCTCATGGCCGGGCTGCAGACGGCGACGTCGGTGCGCGTCAGCTCGATGTCGAGCCGGTTGGGTGAGGCCTGCAGTTGCTCATGCCGAAACTGCGGCAGGCCGGGCTGCAGCACCTCGACAATCATGCGGTCCACATAGCCCTGGCCTTTCAAGGGCCCGGCCGCGATGGCCATCGGCGCATAGGGTGAACCGGCCCACACCAGGCGCTCCGCGGCCCAGGCCGGCAGCGTGCAGGCCAAGGTCAATAGGGCCAGCAGCATCCGGCTGGCCCTGCTGCGGGGGCCGGCAGGGCATGTTTCCATGGGTAGGGCGATGGTGACACGCGCCCTTGGCCACCCGGCCTCGGGCTCGCCCTAGCCCGGCTTGATGGCCCGCGTAGCGATGCAGATCGGCGCGTGGCGGCTGTAGAGCCAGCTGTCGTCGAACCAGTGGTCCTCGAACAAGCCGGCCAGCAGGAAGCCGGCCTGCAGCTGGCCACCGATCAGGGTGTCGAGCGAGTGGCTGAACTCCAGCGGCTGGCCCTGCGCACGCCGGCGTGCCTGCTCGGCGGGCAGCTCCAGCTCCGAGTAGGGCAGGCGATAAGCCACGCGCAGCTCGCCGCTGGCATCGGCCTGCTGGTGGTCGAACAGGTAGACGGCCGGGTTCATGAACCCGGCCAGCAGCACACCACCCGGGCGCAATACGCGCCAGCATTCGCGCCAGACCGGCAGCACATCCGGCACGAAGCAGTTCGAAGCGGGGTGGAAGACGAGGTCGAAGCTGGCGTCGGCCAGGGCGCTGAGTTCGCGCATATCGCCCTGCACGCAGCGCAGCGGCAGCCCGGCGCGCCTGCACACCTCGGCGTCCAGGCCGAGCTGGCCTTCGGAGAAATCGAAGCTGGTGACGCGCGCGCCGGCGGCGGCAAAGAGCGGCATCTGCTGGCCGCCGCCCGAGGCCAGCCCGAGCAGGTCGCGGCCGGCGATGTCGCCGAACCACTCGCGCGGCACCGGCAGCTTGGGGGTCAGGTGCACCTGCCAATCGCCCGCGCGGGCGCGCGCCAGCGCAGCCTCGTCCACCGGCGTGGACCAGGGTCCGCCCGCGGCGGCATCGGCGTTCCAGGCCTGACGGTTGTGCTGCAGCCAGTCCACGACTCAGCCACCCAGGGTTCGGTCGGCGATCAGCACGGCGAAAAAGCCCAGTGCGGCGACCAGCGTCCATTTGAGGATCAGCACCCCCAGGCGCTGCCAGCGCGACTCGCGCTTCACCAGCGCGAGGCCGAAGCAGACCAGGGCGGCCAGCAGCAGCAGGCCGAAGACGATGCGAAAACCCATCATGCGGAGTGCACCGGCTTCACCAGGCTGGTGCCAGCTCGGCAAAGCCGGTTGGTGCCTGGGCCGGGTCCTGGAACTCGACGTAGTCGTAGGCCGTGGGGTCGGCCAGCAGCGCACGCAGCAGCTCGTTGTTCAGCGCGTGGCCACCCTTGAAGCTGGTGTAGGCCGCCAGCAGCGGGTGGCCTGCCACCTGCATGTCGCCGATGGCGTCGAGGATCTTGTGCTTGACGAACTCGTCGTCGTAGCGCAGCCCTTCCGCATTCAGCACCTTGTCGTCGTCGACCACGATGGCGTTGTCCATGTTGCCGCCCAACGTCAGGCCGCGCGAGCGCATCAGCTCGATGTCGCTGGTCATGCCGAAGGTGCGGGCACGGGCGATCTCGCGCTTGTAGGCGTGCGAGCCCATGTCGAAGGTGTAGCGGCTGCCGGTGGCGGCCACGGCGGGGTTGTCGAACTCGATCTCGAAGCTGAGCGTGTAGCCGTGCAGGGGCTCCAGACGCGCCCACATCAGCCGCTTGCCCTCGCCGCGGCGCACCTCTACGGGCTTCTTCACGCGCAGAAAGCGCTTGGGCGCGTCCTGCAATTCGATACCGGCCGACTGCAGCAGGAACACGAAGCTCGCCGCGGAGCCATCGAGGATGGGCACCTCGTCGGCGCTGATGTCGATGCGCAGGTTGTCCAGGCCCAGCCCGGCGCAGGCCGAGAGCAGGTGCTCAATGGTCTGCACCTTGGGCGCGCCGGGGTCGCCACCTGGGCTGATGGTGGTGGCCATGCGGGTGTCGCACACGGCCTGCGGGTTCACCGGAATGTCGACCGGCTGCGCCAGATCGGTGCGACGGAACACGATGCCCGTGTTGACGGGCGCGGGCCGCAATACCAACTCGACCTTGCGCCCGCTGTGGATGCCCACGCCGACGGCGCGGGTCATGGATTTCAAAGTGCGTTGAGCCAGCATGGGCGGGATTGTCCGAGCCGCCAAGCAAAAAGGCCCGCGCCGGAGGCGAAGGCCTTTTGAAGTGAGAGATTGAAATCTCCAATGCGGTTCGCTGAGTGGGGTGGCAAGCGTAGCGAGCGGCCCGAGCTTGCGGCGAAGCGCGCAGCCGTACTGGCGTACGGCGAGCACTGCAGGCGCAAGATCGGTTCGCGCAGTAGCTTGACGCCCCGCTCAGTCGGCTTGGCGGCGCAGGAAGGCGGGAATCTCGATGTCGTCCAGACCCGACGCCGACAGCGCATCCACCTTCTGCGCCGCACGCCCATAGCGCCAGACCGAGGGCATGTCGCGGTTGCCGAAGTCGCCGCCACCGCCATGGCCCATCACCGGGGCATGGCCCTGGCCCGGCAGGCCGGGGCTGGCCACGGCCTGGGTCAGGATGGGCAGGTTGTCAGTGCCGGTGCGCTGGCCATGCACCACCTGCATCTGCGGGCGGCTGTCGGTCGTGGTGGCTTGTTTGGCGCTGTTCAAGCCGGTGGCGATAACGGTGACGCGCAGCTGGTCGCCCAGGCTGTCGTCGTAGGCGGTGCCGTAGATGACGTGCGCGTCTTCATGGGCCAGACGCTTGATGGCGCTCATGGCGGCGCGCGACTCGGCCAGCTTGAAAGTGGAGCGCGAGGCGGCGATCAGCACCAGCACCCCGCGCGCGCCGGTGAGGTTGATGCCATCCAGCAGCGGGCAGGCCATGGCGGCTTCAGCCGCCTTGGTGGCGCGGTCCGGGCCGCCGGCCTGGGCGGTGCCCATCAGCGCCTTGCCGGGTTCCTGCATCACGGTGCGGACGTCCTGGAAGTCCAGGTTCACCAGGCCGGGCAGGTGGATCACGTCGGAGATGCCGCCGACGGCGTTCTTCAGCACGTCATTGCCGAAGGCGAAGGCCTGCTCCTGCGTGGCGTCATCGCCCAGCACGTCGAGCAGGCGGTCGTTCAGCACCACGATCAGCGAATCGACCGCGGCTTCGAGTTCGGTCAGGCCGGCGTCGGCCTGCTTGTTGCGGCGCGAGCCTTCGAAGTCGAAGGGCTTGGTGACGACGCCGACGGTCAGGATGCCCATGTCCTTGGCCACCTTGGCGATGACCGGGGCCGCACCGGTGCCGGTGCCGCCGCCCATGCCGGCGGTGATGAACAGCAGGTCGGTGCCCTCGAGCACGTCGCGGATGCGGTCTTCGGCTTCGGCCGCGGCTTCCTTGCCGCGCTCGGGAATGGCGCCGGCGCCCAGGCCGCTGCGGCCGAGCTGGATCAGCTGGTCGGCACGCGACTGGTTCAGGGCCTGGGCATCGGTATTGGCCGCAATGAATTCGACCCCTTGCACGCCCTGTTCGATCATGTGCTCGACGGCATTCCCGCCGCCGCCGCCAACACCGATCACCTTGATGCGGGTGCCTTGGTTGAACTCTTCGATCATCTCGATGGCCATACTTACCTCCGTGGACCGCGACATTCTCGCGGCAATACTGTGAAAAATCCAGGTTCAAACCCGCTTTATTTGGTTTGAACCCCTTGTTTTGTGGTGTCAGAACGTCCCGGCGAACCAATCCTTGAAGCGATGCATCAGGGTTTTCATGGAGCCTGCCTGCTGGGCCGCCTTGAAACCCCGGGTGCGCGCCAGCCGGCCTTCTTCCAAAAGGCCCATGACGGTGCTGGAGCGGGGATTGGCGACCATGTCGAAAAGGGCCGCGCTATACGTCGGATTGCCGCGTCGCACGGGTTTGAGGAACATGTCTTCGGCCAGTTCGATCATTCCGGGCATCACCGCCGAACCGCCCGCCAGCACGATTCCTGAACTGAGCAGTTCTTCGTAACCCGATTCGCGGATGACCTGGTGCACCAGGGCGAAGATTTCCTCGACCCGCGGCTCAATCACACCCGCCAGTGCCTGCTTGGACAACATGCGCGGCGCGCGGTCGCCCAAACCCGGCACCTCGACTTGGGCGGCGGGGTCCGCCAGCATTTGTTTGGCCACCCCAAACTCGACCTTGATTTCCTCGGCATCCTTGGTCGGGGTGCGCAGGGCCATCGCGATGTCGGAGGTGATCAGATCGCCGGCAATCGGGATCACGGCGGTATGTCGGATCGATCCGCCGGTAAAGATCGCCACATCGGTCGTTCCGGCGCCGATGTCCACCAGCGCCACACCGAGTTCGCGCTCGTCGGCGGTCAGGGCTGCCAAACTGCTGGCGCTGGGATTGAGCACCAATTGCTCGACTTCCAGTCCGCAGCGGCGCACGCATTTGACGATGTTTTCCGCCGCCGATTGGGCGCCCGTCACGATATGCACCTTGACTTCCAGGCGCCCGCCACTCATGCCGATGGGTTCCTTGACCTCATGGCCGTCGATGACAAATTCCTGCGGTTCGACCAGCAACAGGCGCTGATCATTCGGAATATTGATGGCCTTGGCGGTTTCCACCACCCGGGCCACATCCACCGGAGTGACCTCTTTGTCACGCACGATGACCATGCCGGTGGAGTTCTGCCCGCGAATATGGCTGCCGGTGATCCCCGTGAAAACCCGGGTGATTTTGCAGTCGGCCATCATTTCGGCCTCTTTCAGGGCCTGCTGGATGGCTTGCACGGTGGCGTCGATGTTGACCACCACACCGCGTTTCAAACCATGCGAGGGCGCCATGCCCAAACCCGCGAGCCGCAATTCCCCGCCCGGCATGACCTCGCCGACGACGGCCATGATCTTGGACGTGCCGATATCCAGGCCGACGACCAGATCCTTGTATTCCTTGGCCATGCTAGGGTTTCCTCGTAATTGCTTTGGGGTTGGGGTTGGGATTCACGCCAATACCGGTCAGGCGCAGGGCATAGCCCTCGACATGGCGCAGGTCGGCGCCGGCCACGTTGGTGTGGAAGCGCTGGGCCACGGCCAGGGCATGGGGCAGGAAGCGCTCGTAGCGCTGCACCAGGTCGTCTTCGCTGCCACGACCCAGTTCCACCACGGCACCGCTGGCCCAAGCCAGGCGCCAGGAACCACGGCCGGAGAGTTCGAGGCGGGTGACGCGCTCGCCCAGGCGCTGGCTGCTGCCCTGCAGGCGAATCCAGAGCCGCTGCACCTGCGGGGCGCTGCCGTTGGGGCCGGCGAACACGGGCAGGTTCTCGTCCTCGACGTCGCCGAGATTGGCGTGGAAGACCTCGCCGTGCGAGTTGAGCAGGGCACGCTCGGGGGCGGGCTCGCCCCAGTCGCCGCGGCCATCCCACAGCGCCACGGCGCGGTGCTCCTCCAGCTTGACCTTCATCAGCCCCGGCCACACGCGCTGCACCTGGGCGTGCCGCACCCAAGGCACCGCCTCGAAAGCCTTGCGCGCCTGCGCCAGGTTCAGGGTCAGGAAGTTGCCCTGCAGGTGCGGCAGCGCATTGGCCCGCAGCGTGGCCAGGCTGTTGCGCTCGACATCCCCCTCGATGCGGATCTGGCGCCAGTCCCACCAGGGCCGCTGCGCCAGCCAGCGTCCACCCGCCGTCACCAGCAGCAGCACGGCCAGCAGCGCCAGCACAGGCGCGGCCAGCTGCATCCAGCGGATGTCGCTGGGCAGGCTGTTGGTGGGCAAGGTGTCGGTCATCAGGGGCTCAGCGGCGATCCAGGCGCGCCTGCGCCAGCAGCCACAGGCAGAGCTGCGGGTAGTCCAGGCCGATCTGCTTGGCGGCCTTGGGCACCAGGGAGTGCGAGGTCATGCCGGGGCTGGTGTTCATCTCCAACAGGAAGGGCTTCTGATCCTTCTTGCGCAGCATCAGGTCGGCCCTGCCCCAGCCGCGGCAGCCCAGCAGCCGGTAGGCCTTCAGCACCAGGGCCTGCACCTCGGCTTCCAGCGCGGCGGGCAAGCTGCCGTACAGGTACTGGGTGCTGTTGCTGACGTATTTGTTCTCGTAGTCGTAGTTGCCGCCCACGGCGCGGATCTCGACCACCGGCAGGGCCTGCGCGCCCGCGCCGTCGCCCAGCACGGCGCAGGTCAGCTCGGGGCCTTCGATGCATTCCTCGAACAGCAGTTCGTCATCGAAGCCGAGCGCCAACTCCACCGCACCCTGCATCTCGGAATAGCCCTGGGCCTTGCTGATGCCGAAGCTCGACCCTTCGTGCGGCGGCTTGACGACGACCGGCAATCCCAGTTCGTCAGGGATGGTGCGCACGCGCTCGCGCGTCAGCTCGTGGCGTGCCAGCACCAGGGCACGCGGCGTGGGCAGGCCCTCGGCGATCCAGATGCGCTTGGTCGCCACCTTGTCCATGGCGATGGCCGAGGCCATCACGCCCGAGCCGGTGTAGGGGATGCCCAGGCATTCGAGCGCGCCCTGCAAGGAGCCGTCCTCGCCGCCGCGGCCGTGCAGGGCGATGAAGGCGCGCGCAAAGCCTTGTTCCTTCAGCTCCTGCAAGGGGCGCTCGGCCGGGTCGAAGGGGTGTGCGTCCACGCCCAGCGATTGCAACGCCGCCAGCACGCCGGCGCCGCTCATCAGCGAGACCGGCCGCTCGGCGCTGCTGCCGCCGAAGAGCACGGCCACCTTGCCGAGGGCCTTGGGATCGATCGAAGAGGTGTCGAACATGTTCAGGGCTTGACGTTGAAGTACTCGGCCATGCGCTTGGGCAGGCTGCTCATGGAACCGGCGCCCATGCCGATGACGACGTCGCCGGCGCGCGTCAGCTGCGCCAGCGCGGCAGGCATGTCGGCCACCTCGGGCACGAACAGCGGTTCCTTGCCGGCCAGGCGCAGCGCACGCGCCAGCGCGCGGCCATCAGCGGCGGGAATCGGCGCCTCGCCGGCGCTGTAGACCTCGGTCAGCAGCACGGCGTCGGCCGCGCCCAGCACGCGCACGAAGTCCTCGAAGCAATCGCGCGTGCGGGTGTACCGATGGGGTTGAAAGGCCAGCACGATGCGTTGATTGGGGAAGGCGCCGCGCGCGGCCGAGAGCACCGCGGCCATCTCCACCGGATGGTGGCCGTAGTCGTCGATCAGCAGGAACTGCCCGCCCTCGCCCGCCGGCCACAGGCCGTGGCGCTGGAAGCGCCGGCCCACGCCCTGGAAGGCGGCCAGTGCGCGCTGGATGGGCCCGTCCTCGATGCCGATCTCGGTGGCCACCGCAATCGCCGCCAGCGCATTGCGCACGTTGTGCTCGCCGGCCAGGTTCAGGGTGATGGGCAGGTCCGGCAGCTGGCTGCCATTGCGGCGCTGGCAGATGAACTGCATTTGCCCGCCACTCAGCGCCTGGATGTTCACCGCGCGCACATTCGCGTCCTCGCCCAGGCCGTAGCGCACCAGCGGGCGCTCGATGCGATCGAGCACCGCCTGCACGCCGGCGTCATCACTGCACACCACCGCCGCGCCGTAGAAGGGCATGCGGTGCAGGAAGTCGATGAAGGCCTGGTGCAGGCGCTCCACCGAATGCCCGTAGGTGTCCATATGGTCCTGGTCGATGTTGGTGACGACGGACAGCACGGGGCTCAGGTTCAGGAAGCTGGCATCGCTCTCGTCGGCCTCGACGACGATGAACTCGCCCTTGCCGAGCTGCGCGTTGGCGCCGGCCGCGTTCAGCAGGCCGCCGATGACGAAGGTCGGGTCCATGCCCGCCTCCACCAGGATGGAGGTCACCAGCGAGGTCGTCGTCGTCTTGCCATGCGTGCCGGCAATGGCGATGCCCGACTTCAGGCGCATCAGCTCGGCCAGCATCACCGCACGCGGCACCACCGGCACGCGGGCGGCGCGGGCGGCCAGCACCTCGGGGTTGTCGGCCTTCACCGCCGTGGAGGTGACGACCGCCTGGGCCTTGCCGATGTGCTCGGCGGCATGGCCGATGTGAATCGTCAGGCCCAGCTGGGCCAGGCGTTCGGTGACGGCGCTGGCGTGCTGATCCGACCCGCTGACCTGGAAGCCCAGGTTGTGCAGGATCTCGGCGATGCCGGACATGCCGGCGCCGCCGACACCGACGAAATGGATGCGTTTGACCGCGTGCTTCATGGGGCGCGGCCTCCTTGTGCGAGGGCTTCGATGGCATCCGCCACGCGCTGGGCGGCGCCGGGGCGATGCTGGGCGCGCGCGGCCGTGGCCAATTCCAGGCAGCGCGCGCGTGTGAGTTCGGTAGACAGCAGCGCGGCCAGGCGTGCGGGCGTGGCCTCGGGCTGCGGCAGGTGGATGGCCGCGCCCTGCGCGGCCAGGTGTTCAGCGTTATCGCGTTGGTGCGCAGTGGTCTTCACCACCAGGGGCACCAGCACTGCAGCCACGCCGGCGGCGCAGAGCTCGCTCACCGTGATGGCACCGGCGCGGCAGATCACCAGATCGGCGGCGGCCAGTTCGGCGGCCATGTCGTCGATGAAGGGGCGCACCTCGGCCCCACCCGGCCCCATCAAGCCGCGCTCGTCGTAGTCGGCCAGCACGGCGGCCAGATTGGCGTTGCCGGTCTGGTGCACCAGCTGCGGGCGCTGCTCGGGCGGGAGCAGGGCCAAGGCGGCCGGAATGGCTTCGTTCAGGGCCTTGGCGCCGAGCGAGCCGCCGACCACCAGCACGCGCAGCGGGCCGCTGCGGCCAGCAAAGCGCTCGGCCGGGGCGGGCAGGTTTTCGATGGCAGCGCGCACCGGATTGCCGGTCACCATGCCCTGCTGGACCTTCTCCACACCCTGGAAGCCGAAGCCGAAGGCCACCCGATCGGCCACCGGCAGCAGCGCCTTGTTGGAGAGCAGCAGGCCGGCGTCGGCATTCACCAGCACCAAAGGCTTGCCGAGCAGCGCGGCCATCAGCCCGCCGGGGAAACAGACGTAACCGCCCATGCCCAGCACGGCGCTGGCACGGCGGCGGCGCAGGATGCCTAGGCAGTTCCAGAAGGCCTTGAGCAGGCGCAGGCCGCCGAACACGGTTTCGATGAAGTTCTTGCCGCGCAGGCCGGAGAAGGCGATGGTGTCCAGCTCGATGCCGGCCTTGGGCACGAGCTGGTTCTCCATGCCATGCGCCGTGCCCAGCCAGCTGATGGTCCAGCCGCGCTGCTTCATCTCGGTGGCCAGGGCCAGGCCGGGAATGACGTGGCCGCCTGTGCCGGCGGCCATGATGACGAGGTGCTTCTGACTCATGCGCGGCCTCCGCGCATGAGTTGGCGGTTTTCCAAATCAACGCGAAGCACCACCGCCAAGGCAATCAAGTTCATCAAGATCGCCGAGCCGCCAAACGACAGCAGCGGAAGCGTCAAACCCTTGGTCGGCAGCGCCCCCAGGTTCACGCCGATGTTGATGAAGGCCTGCCCGCCCATCCAGATGCCCACGCCCTGGGCATAGAGCCCGGCGAACACCCGGTCCAGGGCGATCGCCTGGCGGCCGATCTGCACCACGCGGCGGGTCAGCCAGAAGAAGGCGCTGATCACCAGCACCACGCCGATCAGGCCGAGCTCCTCACCGATGACGGCGAGGAGGAAATCGGTGTGGGCCTCGGGCAGGTAGTGGAGCTTTTCCACCGAACCGCCCAGGCCCTGGCCCCACCACTCCCCGCGCCCGAAGGCGATCAGCGAGTGCGTGAGCTGGTAGGCCTTGCCGGCGGCGTACTTCTCGTCCCAGGGGTTCAGGTAGGCAAAGATGCGCTCGCGCCGGAACTCGCTGAAGCTGATCATCAGGACGAAGGCCCCGATCAGCACCAGCAGCACCAGGCTGAACATGCGGCCGTTCACGCCACCCAGGAACAGCACGCCAATGGCGATGGCGGCGATGACCATGAAGGCGCCCATGTCGGGCTCGGCCAGCAGCAGGATGCCCAGCAGGCCCAGCGTGGCCAGCATGGGCCAGACGGCCTGCCAGAAGTTCTCGCGCAGGTCCATCTTGCGCACCATGTAGCTGGCGCCGTACATGGCGATGGCGAACTTGGCCAATTCGCTGGGCTGGAAGTTCATCAGCCCCAGCGGCAGCCAGCGCCGCGCGCCATTCACGCCCTTGCCCAGGCCGGGGATCAACACCACCACCAGCAGCAGGATGGAGCCCAGCACCAGCCAGGGAGCCAGGCGCTCCCACACGCGCAGCGGGATCTGCGTGACCGCCAGCCCGCAGGCCAGGGCGATGCCAATGGCCAGCAGATGCCGGCTCAGGAAATGGGTGGGGGCGTAGCGCGCGAACTTGGGGTTGTCCGGCAGCGCAATGCTGGCCGAATAGACCATCACCAGGCCCAGGGCCAGCAGGCAGACCACCACCCAGACCAACAGCAGGTCAAAGCCATGCGCGCGGCTGGGCTGGCTGTCGCGGATCTGGATGCCGTCGCGCACTGGCAGCGCGAAGCCGCTGGCTTCGGCACCGGCCGGCTTCAGCTTGCCCCAGAGACCGCTCCAGTTCACAGCGTCTCCCCCCGCTCGGCCGCCAGCTCGCGCGCCGTGGCCACGAAGACCTCGGCGCGGTGGGCGTAGTTGCGGAACATGTCCAGCGAGGCGCAGGCCGGGCTGAGCAGCACGGTGTCGCCTTCGCGCGCCTGCTCAAAGGCCCAGCGCGTGGCGGCCTCCAGGCTGGCGTGGCGCTCGATGGGCAGCTCCAGCCCCTGCAGGCTCAGCGCGATCTGCTCGGCGTCCTTGCCGATCAAAGCCACCGCGCGGGCATGCCGATGGATGGGTTCGCGCAGCGGGCCGAAATCCTGGCCTTTGCCGTCGCCGCCCAGCACCAGGCTGAGCTGGCTGCCCTCGCGGTCGGCGCCCAGCCCGGCGATGGCAGCCACGGTGGCGCCCACATTCGTGCCCTTGCTGTCGTCCACGAAATCGATGCCGCCCAGCGTGCCCACCCACTCGACGCGATGCGGCTCGCCACGGTACTCGCGCAGCGCGTGCAGCATGGGCGCCAGCGGGCAGCCGATCTCGGTGGCCAGGGCCAGCGCCGCCAGCGCGTTGGCGCTGTTGTGGCGGCCACGGATGCGCAGTGCGTCGGCCGGCATCAGGCGCTGGATCTGCAGCTCCACCTCCTCGGCCTTGGCGCCGCGCTTGACGCGCAGGGGCGTGTCGTCGCTGGGCAGCGCACGCGCCAGCCAGGCAATGCCGCCGGCCTCCACGAGGCCGAAGTCGCCCGGGGCCTTGGGTTCATCCAGGCCGAAGCGGCAAACACGGCGCGGCGTCCACTTCACCGTCACCTTCAGCGGCTTGCCGCGCGCGCCCATCGGCGGGGGCGGCGGCGTGGGCACCATGGCCTCCACCAGCGGGTCGTCGCGGTTGATGACCATCAGCGCCTGGCTGCCGAAGATGCGCGCCTTGGAGGCCGCATAGGCCTGCAGGTCGCCGTGCCAGTCCAGATGGTCCTGCGTGATGTTGAGCACCGCGGCGGCACTGGGTTCGAAGCCTTGCACGCCGTCGAGCTGGAAGCTGGACAGCTCCAGCACCCAGACCTCGGGCAGAGCCTTGAACTCGGGCGGGCGCGGCGGCGGCGGCTCGATCGGCAGGGTCTTGTGTTCGAGCAGCTCGTCCAGCTGCTCCAGGCTGATGTCCTCGGCCGGCGCGGGTTCCACCACGTCCACCAGCAGTGGCGCATCCGCCTCCGGCTCGGGTTCGGGCATCGGCAGGTCGAGCTGCTCGGGCGTGTCGAACGCAGGCGCATGGCCTTCTTCGCGCAGCGTGCTGCTCAGGGTGTCGAGCAGGGTCGGGCCGATGTTGCCGGCCACGGCCACGCGGCGGCCGGCAGCTTCGCAGAGCTGGCCGGTCAGCGAGGTCGTCGTCGTCTTACCGTTGGTGCCGGTGATGGCCAGCACGGCCGGGGCGTAGCGCCATTGCGCCTTCAGCGCGGCCAGGGCCTCGGCGAACAGGTCCAGTTCGCCCTGCACACGCACGCCAGCCTCGCGCGCGCGGCCCAGCAGGGGCTGCAGGCGGGCATCGAGCGGCGACAGGCCGGGGCTCTTGAACACACGCTGCGCACCGCCCAGTTCCTCGGCGCGCAGTTCACCGCGCAGGCGCTCGGCCTGCGGCACCAGGGCGGCCAGCGCGGCGTCCTGCGGCGCGGCATCGCGCGAATCCCACACCCGCACGCGCGCTGCACCCTGCCAGGCCGCCCAGGCCGCCATGGCCAGGCCGCTGTCGCCCAGGCCCAGCACCAACACGGATTGATCGCGCAGCAGGTCGAGCATGTCAGCGCAGCTTGAGTGAAGCCAGACCGACCAGACAGAGCAGCATGGTGATGATCCAGAAGCGGATCACCACCTGCGTCTCGGTCCAGCCCTTCTTCTCGAAGTGGTGGTGCAGCGGCGCCATGCGGAACAGGCGCCGGCCCTCGCCGTACTTCTTCTTCGTGTACTTGAACCAGCTGACCTGCAGCATCACGCTCAAGGTCTCGGCCACGAAGATGCCGCCCATGATGGCCAGCACGATCTCCTGGCGCGTGATGACGGCAATCGTGCCCAGCGCGCCGCCCAGCGAAAGCGCCCCGACATCGCCCATGAAGACCTGGGCCGGGTGGGCGTTGAACCACAGGAAGGCCAGGCCCGCGCCGGCCATGGCCGAGCAGAAGATCAGCAGCTCGCCGGCACCGGGGATGTGGGGCAGGAACAGGTAGCGGCTGAACACCGCCGAACCGGTGGCGTAGGCGAACACGCCCAGGGCCGAGCCCACCATCACCACCGGCATGATGGCCAGGCCGTCCAGGCCGTCGGTGAAGTTCACGGCGTTGCTGGCGCCCACGATGACGAAGTAGGCAAAGGCCATGAAGCCCCAGACCCCGAGCGGCATGCTGATGGTCTTGAAGAAGGGCACGATCAGGTCGGCCTTGGGCGGCAACTCGGTGGAGAAGCCGCTCGTCACCCAGCGGAAGAACAGCTCGGCCACGCGCAGGGCATTGACCTCGGAGACCGAGAAGGCCAGGTAGATCGCGGCCAGCAGGCCGATCAGCGATTGCCAGAAGAACTTCTCGCGGCTGCGCATGCCCTCGGGGTTCTTGTCGACGACCTTGCGCCAGTCGTCCACCCAGCCCACGGCACCGAAGCCCAGGGTCACGGCCATCACCACCCAGACGAAGCGGTTGCTCCAGTCGAACCACAGCAGGGTCGAGACGGCGATGCCGATCAGCACCAGCACGCCGCCCATGGTGGGTGTGCCGCTCTTCTTCAGGTGGGTCTGCACGCCGTACTCGCGCACCGGCTGACCGATCTTCAACGAGGTCAGGTAGCGGATCACCCAGGGCCCGAAGGCCAAGCCGATGAGCAGCGCCGTCAGGGCCGCCATCACCGCGCGGAAGGTGATGTACTGGAACACGCGCAGCCAGCCCCAGTCGGGCATCAGAGCCTGCAGCCATTCGGCCAGCACGATCAGCATGCGGCGTCTCCCTTGTCGTTCAGTGCCTGCAGCGCCTGCACGGCCTGCTCCATGCGCATGAAGCGCGAGCCCTTGGCCAGCACCGAGGCCGCCGTGGGGCGCTCGGCGCCGAGAGCAGCCGCCAGCTCCGCGGCATCGGCGAACACACGTGCGCCCGGCCCATAGGCCGTGGCCGCGTGCTGCACGGCCGTGCCGGCACACCACAGGTGCTCGATGCCGCGTTCACGCGCCAGCTGGCCCACTTCGGCGTGGAAGGCTGGGCCTTGATCGCCCACTTCGCCCATGTCGCCCATCAGCAGCCAGCGCGGGCCGGGCAGGCCGGCCAGCAGCTCGATGGCAGCGCGCATCGAATCGGGGTTGGCGTTGTAGCTGTCGTCCACCAGCGTGACGCTGCGCCCCTCCAGGCGCAGGGCATGCAGCTGCGAACGCCCCTTGGCGGCCTGGAAGCCTTGCAGACCTTCGCGCACTGCGGCGAGCGGCGCGCCGGCGGCCAGCGCGCAGGCGGCGGCCGCCAGCGCATTGCGCAGGTTGTGCACGCCGGGCATCGGCAAGACCACCGGCAGTTCGCCGGCCGGGGTGTGCAGCTCGATCGCCCAGTGGCTGTCCTGCCAGGTGGCGTCGGCGGTGAGGTCGGCGCCGCCCTGCAGCGCGAAGGTCAGGTGGGCACGGTCGCCGGCCAGGTCCCACCAGATCGGTGCGCAGGCGTCGTCGGCCGGGAACACCGCGGTACCGCTGGGCGGCAGGGCCAGGAAGACGGCACCGTTCTCGCGCGCCGTAGCCTCCACGGTGGCCATGAACTCCTGGTGCTCGCGCTGGGCGTTGTTCACCAGGGCCACGGTGGGGGCGGCCAGCTGGGCCAGGGGCGCAATCTCGCCCGGGTGGTTCATGCCGATCTCGACCACCGCCGCGCGGTGCCACACGCCTTCTTCGTTCTGGCGCAGGCGCAGCAGCGTGAGCGGCACGCCGATGTCGTTGTTGAAGTTGCCGGCCGTGGCCAGCGTGGCCTCGGGGCCGACCCAGGCGCGCAGGATGCTGGCGATCATCTGCGTCACCGTGGTCTTGCCGTTCGAGCCGGTGACGGCAATCACGGGCAGCAGCTTCTTGGCACGCCAGGCCCCGGCCAGCGCGGCCAGCGCGGCGCGGCTGTCGGGCACCTGGAGGCCGTTCAGGTTTTCAACGCCGCGCTCGGCCATCACCGCCACGGCCCCGGCCGCGGCGGCCTGGGGCAGAAAGTCGTGCGCGTCGAAGCGCTCGCCCTTCAAGGCGACGAACAGGTCGCCGGCCTGCAGGCTGCGCGTGTCGGTGTGCACGCGCTGGAAGGCGACGGTGGCATCGCCGAGCAGTTCGGCTGCGATGCCACGGGCCTGCAGGGCGCTGCAGGCTTCACCCAGGGTCCACATCACAGACCGGCCCTTTCGATCAGGGCGGCGCGCGCCTGCAAGGCATCGTCGAACGGATGCTTGACGCCCTGGATCTCCTGGTAGTCCTCATGGCCCTTGCCGGCGATGACGATCAGGTCCTCGCGCGCGGCGCCGAGCACGGCGGCGCGGATGGCCTCGGCGCGGTTCTCGATCGCCTGGTGGGCGCCGCTCACGCCTGCCGCGATGTCGGCCAGGATCTGCGCCGGGGCTTCGGTGCGCGGGTTGTCGCTGGTGATGACGACGGCATCGGCCAGACGCGCGGCGATGGCACCCATCTGCGGGCGCTTGCCGCGGTCGCGGTCGCCCCCGCAGCCGAACACGACGTGCAGCTTGCCCGCGCGCGCCGCGGCCAGGGGCTTGAGGGCGGAGAGGGCCTTGTCCAGCGCGTCGGGGGTGTGGGCGTAGTCCACCACCACCATGGGCAGCTCGCGCCCGGTGCCGATGCGCTGCATGCGGCCGGGCACCGGCGTCACCGGGCTGCAGGCGGCAATCGCCGCATCCAGCGGCAGGCCGAGCGCGCGCAGCGCCGCCAGCACGCCCAGCCAGTTGTGCAGGTTGTAGTCGCCGATCAGGCCGGTCTGCACGCGGCGCTGCTCGCTGCCCTCGATGACATCGAAGGCCAGGCCCTGCGCGGTGTAGTGCGGATTGGCACCGCGCACGCGGGCGGCGGCGGCCGTGCCCACGGTCCAGAGCTCGTAGCGGCCCTGCAGCTCGGCGGCCCAGGCGGCGCCTTGCGGGTCATCGCTGTTCAGCACCGCGGCCTGCAGGCCGGGCCAGTCGAACAGCTTGCGCTTGGCGGCGGCGTAGGCGGTCATGTCGCCGTGGTAGTCCAGATGGTCCTGCGTGAAATTGGTGAACTGCGCCACCTTGATCTGCACGCCGCCCAGGCGGTGTTCCTCGATGCCGATGCTGCTGGCCTCGATGGCGCAGGCGGCAAAGCCGGCGTCGCGCATGGCCTTGAAGCCCTGCTGCAGACGCACCGGGTCGGGGGTGGTCAGGCCGGTGTATTCGACCGGCATGGCCGCGGCGCGGCCGTCGGGTGCGGGCGGCTCGCCCACGCCCAGGGTGCCCACCACGCCGCAGCGGCGCCCGGCCAGGCTCAGGGCCTGCGCCGTCCACCAGGCGGTGCTGGTCTTGCCATTGGTGCCGGTGACGGCGATGACATCCAGCGCCTGGGTGGGCTGGTCAAAGAACTCGGCGGCGATGGCGCCGGTGTGGCGCTTCAGTTCGGGCAGCGCGGCCACGCGGGCGTCATCGAAGCCAAAGGCCTCCAGGCCTTCGGCCTCGACCAGGCAGGTGGCCGCACCGGCCGCCAGCGCCTGCTTCACGAAGCTGCGGCCGTCGCGCACATGGCCCGGCCAGGCCACGAAGGCATCGCCCGGGCGCACGGCACGGCTGTCGCTCACCAGCGTGCCGGTGCACCACTCGCGTAGCCAGCGGGCGGCGGCTTCGGGGGATTTGAGGCGCGTGACTCCCATCAGAAGCTCTCCAGCACCGGTTTGATTTGGTTGTTGTTCATGGCCACGATCTGGCTCTGCACGTCCAGATCGGGCGGCACATGCATCAGGCGCAGGGTCTGGGCCACCACCTGGCTGAACACCGGGGCGGCCACGGCGCCGCCGTAGTACACGCCGTTGCTGGGCTCATCCACCATCACCGCCACGACGATGCGCGGCTTGGCCACCGGGGCCAGGCCCACGAACCAGCTGCGGTACTTGCGGCCGGCGTAGCCCGCGCCTTCCTGCTTGTGCGCGGTGCCGCTCTTGCCGCCCACGCTGTAGCCCAGCACCTGGGCCTTGGGGCCGGTGCCACCGGGGCTGGCGGCCAGCTGCAGCATCTCGCGCACGGCACGCGCGGTCTCGGGCGAGAACACGCGCACACCGGCGGGGTGCTCGTCGGGGGCGCGCTTGTTCAGCGTCACCGGCAGCAGCTCGCCATCATGCGCAAAGGCGGTGTAGGCGCGCGCCAGCTGCAACAGGCTGGCCGAGAGGCCGTAGCCGTAGCTCATGGTGGCCTGCTCGACCGGGCGCCAGCTCTTCCAGGGCCGCAGCTTGCCGCTCACGGCCCCCGGGAACTGCAGCTGCGGCCGCTGGCCCAGGCCGATGCTGGTGTACATCTCATGCAGGTCCTTGGGCTGGAACTGCATGGCGATCTTGGCCACGCCGATGTTGCTGGACTTCTGGATCACGCCGTCCAGCGTCAGGTCGCCATAGGCATGCACATCGCTGGGGTAGAAGCCGTTGAAGCCGATCGAGCGCGGCGCGACGTTGATGATGCTGTCGCGACGAAAGCGGCCACTCTCCAGCGCGATCGCCGCGATGAAGGGCTTCATCGTCGAGCCGGGCTCGAACACGTCGGTGAGGGCGCGGTTGCGCAGTTGGGCGCCGGTGAGGTTCTTGCGCGCGGCCGGGTCGAAGCTGGGGTAGTTGGCCAGCGCCAGGATTTCGCCGGTCTGCGCATCCAGCACCACCACCGAGCCGGCCTTGGCCTTGTGCTCGGCCACGGCGTCGCGCACGCGCTGGTAGGCGAAGAACTGCACCTTGGCGTCGAGCGAGAGCTGCACGTCGCGGCCGTTCTGGGCCGGCAGCTCGTCGCCGATGTCCTCGACGATGCGGCCCAGGCGGTCGCGCAGCACGGCGCGACGGCCGTCCTGACCCTGCAGCTGGCGCTGGAAGGCGAGCTCGATGCCTTCCTGGCCGCGGTCTTCCAGATTGGTGAAGCCCACCACATGGGCCGAGGCCTCCCCTTCCGGGTAGCGGCGGCGGAACTCGCGGTCCTGGTAGACGCCCTTGATCTTGGCGTCCTTCAGGGCCTGGGAGCTGGCGTCGTCGAGCTCGCGCTTGAGCCAGGTGAACTTGCCCTCGGTGGCGAGCTTCTTCTCCAGCTCGGCGCGCGGCAGGTCGAGCAGCTTGGCCAGCTCGTCCAGGCGGCTGCGGTCCACCTCTTGGGGCACGGCCCAGGCCGAGGGCACGGCCACGCTGGCAGCGAGCAGCTGACCATTGCGGTCCTGGATGCGGCCACGGTTCGCGGGCAGCTCGAGGGTGGCGGAGTAGCGCTGCTCACCCTGGTCCTGGAAGAACTCCTTGGCCCAGACCTGCACATAGACCGCGCGCCCCACCAGGCCCAGGAAGGAGGCGCCGATCAGCGCCACCAGCAGGCGCGAACGCCAGACCGGCGTCTTGACCTTCAGCAGCGGGCTGCTGCCATAGCTCAGCGTTTGTGCAGCCTCGGTGCTGCGACGGAACAGCTTCATGGTTGCGAGGCCGCGGAGGCGGCGGGCGTGGCGGAAGGGGCGGGAGCCGTGCCCAGGGTCACGGCCGGGGTGATGGGGCGCATCTGCAGGCGCTCGCGCGCCAGTTGCTCGACGCGCAGATTGGTGGCCTCGGCCTCGCGTTCGGCCTGCAGGTGCTGCAGGTCCGCGTCCAGCTTGCGCGCGGTGAACTTGGCGCGCTCCAGCTGGGCGAACAGACGGCGGTGCTCATAGCTCTGGCGCACCAGGAACAGGCTGGACAGGACCAATGCGATCAGCAGCAACACGTTGAGGCGGACCCACATGTCAGTTGATGCGCTCGGCCACGCGCAGCACGGCGGAGCGCGAGCGCGGGTTGGCGGCCACTTCGTCCGCGCCCGGGTGGATGCGCGCAATGCCCTTCAGCGGCATGGCGCGCGGCGGCGCGAAGGGCGCGCGGCGGTCCGGCTCGTCCTTGCTGTGCAGCTGGATGAAGCGCTTGACGATGCGGTCTTCCAGCGAGTGGAAGCTGATGACGCCCAAGCGTCCGCCCAGCTTCAGATGCCGGAGGCTGGGCTCGAGCGCGCCGCGCAGCTCTTCAAGCTCGGCATTGACGTGAATCCGTAGAGCTTGAAACGTGCGGGTCGCAGGGTCCTGCCCCGGCTCTCGGGTCTTGACGACGCGCGCGACAAGCTCGGCGAGCTCTCGGGTGCGTTCCAGCGCGGGGCCAGATTCGCGGCGAGCCACAAGCGCCTTTGCAATCGGGCCAGCAAACCGTTCTTCCCCATAGTCACGAATCACCTCCGTCAGCGTGCGCACATCGGCGCGGGCCAGAAACTCGGCAGCGGATTCGCCCCGGGTCGTGTCCATGCGCATGTCCAGCGGACCGTCGGCACGGAATGAAAAACCCCGTTCGGGGGCGTCGATCTGCGGGCTGGAGACCCCGATGTCGAGCAGCAGACCGTCCACGGCCGGGAAGCCCTGATCGGCCGCCACCTCGGCCCACTCGGAAAAGCGCGCGTGGTGGATGGAAAAGCGCGGGTCGTCGATGGCCTGACCGGCCTGCAGCGCGGCCGGGTCGCGGTCCAGCGCCAGCAGGCGGCCTTGCGGGCCCAGGCGCGAGAGCAGCAGCCGACTGTGGCCGCCGCGGCCGAAGGTGCCGTCGACGTAGACGCCGTTCAGGTCGGCCTCGGCATGCAGCAAGGCGTCCACCGCCTCATGCAGCAGCACGGTGATGTGCGGACGGGTTGCGCTCAGGTCGGCGCTCGAGTCGGCGCGGTCAGGGGCAGTCACGGCGGGCAGCCCCTTAGAAGTTCAGTTCGGCAATGGAAGCCGGCATCGCCGAGGCCATGGTGGCGGCCTCGTGGTCGGCATGCACCTGGGCATCCCAGAGCTCGAAGTGCGAGCCCACGCCCATGAATTTCAGGTCGCGCTGCAGCTTGGCGAAGCTGCGCAGCTCCGGCGCGATCAGGAAGCGGCCGGCACTGTCCAGCTCCACGTCCTGGGCGCTGCCCAGCAGGAAGCGGCGCCAGGCGGCGGCGTCCTGCGGCAGGGCCAGCAGGCGGGCGCGCAGTTCCAGCCAGATCGGCTGCGGGTAGAGCTTCAGGCAGCCTTCAGGGCTCTTCACCAGCGTCAGCTGGCCGCCGCACTGCTGCGCCAGGGTCTCGCGAAAGCGCGTAGGCACAGCGGTACGGCCCTTGGCGTCCATCGCCAAGACCGAAGTCCCCTGAAACACCTCGCCCATCGAGTCGGCCACGCCGCGCCCCCAGCTAAACCACTAAAACCCACTTTTCGCAACTTTACTCCCGCCTTATCCCCTTCCATAGGTCCGTGAAACAAAAAAACTTCCTGTCGCATCAAGTACTTAGGACGACATTTGAAGGCAGTCGAAAAGACAAAAGTCATTGCAAATAAAGCACTTGCATGAGTTAGCGAAAGTACCGCCTCAAGAGCAGTGCAGCTCGTCACAGAATGCGCCTCCGTATCAATCCGGATGCTGCCGCCATGCCCCGCCAGATGCCCCAGCTGCTGCTGCTGCTCCTGACCCTGACCGCGCTCAGCCTGGCGGCGCACCGCCTGGCCGGCTTGCCGCTGCCGGCGGCAGCCGCGCTGCTGCTGGCCGGTGTGCTGGCCCAAGGCTTTGCCAGCTACAAGCCCCCGGCGCCGGACTTCTTCGAGCCGCGTCGCGGTCTGGGTCCGGCATTGGCGTGGTTGTTGCGCGCAGCGCTGGGCATCGCCGCGCTGTGCGGCGTGCTGCTGGGTCTGCTGTGGGTGCTGCGGAACACGCTCTGAGGCCGCCGCGCTGAAGAGGCGCGGGCCATCGGTCGCGCCTGGGCCGACCCCGGTTGGGGCGGGCGAAGCCGGGAGGCGCCGTGATGGCGCCCCGCGTCCTTAGAAGGATTCCTTGACGATGCGCCCGCCGGCCGGCTGGATGGGCCGGGCATTCATCGGGTAGAGCTTGGCCAGGATGGCGAGCTGCTGCGCGCCCACGGGCACGGGCTGGCGCATCACCATCCACAGCACGTCCTCGCTGCAGGGCGGCGTGGTCAGGCTCCCCATGAAGGTGTAGTAGCCGCGCTCGGCCGGCAGCAGCAGGTTCAGGTCGAGAGTGCCCGAGGCCGGATTGAGCTGGTGCTTTTCCAACGGCAGGTGGTTGAGCACCTGCTGCACCTGGGTTTGGTCGCTGCCGCGCTCCAGCAGCACGGCCAGCACGGCCAGGCGGCCGGCTTCGTCCTTGTGCACCAGATGGGCGGAGAGGTCGTAGCCGCGCCCGTTGATGCGTTCTTCGCTGGGCTTGTGGAAGTGGAACTGCTGCAGCTCGTAGCGGCGCTGCATCACGCTCAGGAAGTTGCCGGGCTCGACATTGACCTGGATGCTGTGGCCGGTGTCGATGACGGAGAAGCTGCTGGGGCGGTACTCGAACTGGATGGGCTCGAGATCGACCTTCAGGGTGTCGCGAATGTCGATCGGGGTCTGCCGCGTGCCGATGGCACACAGGCGGTTCTCGGGGGCCAACTCGCCCCAGCGGTCGGGGGCGCCCTCGCCGGTATAGCCCCAGTGCGGCTTGACGGTCGACTTGGCCGCCGGCTTGCCTGCTGCCCGGTCCGCCCCGGGCTTGGCGGCCTGGTTGCGCAGCTGCAGCGCCTTGGACGGCTCCTTCTCCAGCTTCTCGGCCAGGCGCTGGCGCAGGTCCTTGGCCGGCTCTTCGGCGTGAACGGCGGGGGCGGCCAGCAGGGCCAGGGCAAGGCAGAGGCGGGTCAGGCGCATGGTGCAGCTATCGGCAGCGGCCAGGGCCAGCTTGAATTGGGCGGCGTTCACCCGCCAGTTCTCAATCGAACTCGGCGACCGCCTGCTGGTAGGCCGGCGACTCGCGCACCGCCCCCACCGCATCCCAGATGCGTTCGGCCAGCGCGCCATCGCGCAGCACCAGGGCGCGCGACAGCAGCAGGTAATAGGGCTTGGCCACCAGCGGGGGCTCCAGGCGCTCGATCAGCCCGGCCCACTCGGGGTGCTTGCGGATCAGGTGCTCGGCTTGCTGGGTCTGCAGCGCGGCGGCGTCGATGCGCTCGCGCACCAGCTTGGTCAGCACCGCCTCGGCCTGGCGCGTGCCCTCGTCCACCTTCAGGCCCTTGGCCTGCAGCCAGGGCACGATGGAAAAGCCCGCCTGCGCGCCCACCGGGCGCTCACCGACCTGCAGCTGCTGGCCATCCCAGTGCACGGCGGTGCCCTTGCGGCGAAACAGGTGGTAGCTCTCGGTGAGCATGCGCCGCTCCTCGTCCACCCGGCCGTTGCGCAGCGGGTAATGGGCGAAGGCCTGGCGCTCGGCGCTGAAGCTGGCCTTGAAGGCGCCGTCCACCAGGTTGTCGCGCAGGGATTGAAGGCAGCGCTTCCAAGGCTGGCGCTCCACCAGGATGCGCAGGGCCAGGCGCTCTTCCACGGCGCCGAGCATGACCATGTTCAGCCCGCGTCCGCCCTTCAGCAGCCAGGGGTGGCTGTCCTCGTCTTCGGCGCAAAAGCGCAGCACCGGCTGCGCGCCGGCCGTTTGCATCGCCACCACCAGGCACAGCATTCCCAGCCAGCGCATCGCCGCTCCTGCATCTGAAGTGGCCCGAGCCTAGCGCGGATGCCGCAGTTCAAGCATCGGGGCTGACCGGCAGTGCGCGCCGCACCGTGCGCCATGCCACCAAACCCACCAGCATGAAGCCGGCCGAGGTCAGTGCCAGCCCGATCAGCGAGTGCATCACCAGCGGCACCAGCGCGCCCGCCACCAGGGCGTTGGCACCGGCGGCGATGGCCGACTGCAGCGAGCTCGCCATGCCGCGCCGGTCCGGCGCCTGGTCCAGCACCATCAGCGTGACCACCGGCACCATCAGCGCCCAGCCCAGGCTGAAGAGCCCGATCAGCGGCAGACTCCAGACCTCGTGGCCGGGCAGCAGCAGGTTCAGCAGCAGGTTCAGCAAGGTGGCGGCAACCATGATGCTGAAGCCGCGCCGAATCTGCACATGGGGCTTGATGCGCCCGGCCAGGCGCCCGCTCAGCGCCGCACCGCCCATGATGCCGCCGATGGTGCAGAGGAAGAACCAGAAGTACTGCGTGGGCGCAAAGCCCAGGTGCTGGCCCAGGAAGGTGGGCGCCGCCAGCACGTACAGGAACATGCCGTTGAAGGGGATGCCACTGGCCAGCACCAGCAGCAGGAAGCGCGGGTTGCGCAGCAGGCCGCTGTAGCCGCGCATCAGCGGCTTGACGGCAAAAGGCTGCACCGACTCCGGCGGCAGGCTTTCGGGCAGCAGGCGCCAGTTGATCGTCAGCAGCAGCAGGCCCACGCCGGCCAGGAACCAGAAGATGGCGTGCCAGTCGGCATGCACGTACAGATAGCCCCCCACCAGCGGCGCGATGGCCGGCGCCACGCCGAAGAAGATCGTGACCTGCGACATCACGCGCTGCGCCTCGGAGGGCGGAAACAGGTCGCGGATGACGGCGCGCGAGACCACCATGCCGGCGCCCGCGCTGACGCCCTGCAACGCCCGGAAGAGGATCAGCGTCTCGATGTGCTGGGAGAGCGCGCAGCCGACCGAGGCCAGCGTGAACAGCGCCATGCCGCCCAGCACCACCGGCCGGCGCCCGAAGCAGTCGGACAGCGCGCCGTGGAACAGATTCATCACCGCAAAGCCCAGCAGGTAGCTGGACAGGGTCTGCTGCAGCTGCACGGGCGTGGCGCCGGTGCTGCGCGCGATGCCCTCGAAGGCGGGCAGGTAGGTGTCGATCGAGAAGGGCCCGATCATGCCCAGACCGGCCAGCAGCACGGCCAGGGTCCAGTGGGGGTAGCGCCAGAGCGTGGCGGCTTGGGGATGCATGGGCGCTGAGCTCGGTACGGCGAAGCAAGCCAGTATCAGGGCGCGGCACCCTGCAACCCATCCGTCAGGGCTTTGCCGCCAAAGGTGTCGTGAAGCACCCCGATAGGCCGGATTCTGTGTCCGACCCCTTGCGGGGCCGGTGACCGCCATTCCTCTGGGCCGGGGCTCACACCCCGGCTCGATGCCACCTACCCGCCGGCTCAGCGAGCCACCTCAAAACCGGCCTACTTGGTGTTGCTGCGCGTAGAGATTGCCCGTTTCACCCCATGGCCCTCGCCTTGCGGCGCCCCGCCCAGCATGCCCGGCAAGCCAGGCCCTGTGGGTCGGATTCAGGAAGTGGCAGCTTGCACCGCGCCTTCCTTGAGACCATGGACTCGTCTCTGTTGCTCTGATCCTCGGCTCACGCCGGAGGGGTGTTACCCCCTACGCTGCTCTGTGCAGTCCGGACCTTCCTCCAGTGCGGCCTTTCGGCGATTGCACCAGCGGCGGTCTGGAGTGCTTCACGACGGGCGCATTGTCCGTCATCAGTCTTCGTCGCCGATCTCATTGCCCTGCGGGTCGCGCTTGGCCTTGGCCGCCAGAGGTTCGCGCAGCGCAGCGGCATCCTTCAGCAGCGCGTCCACCGGGCGCAGCGGCGCGGCGCGCAGCTGCGGCGGCAGCAGCGTGGCCAGGTAGGGCGGGCGCCAGCGGTACTGGCGCTGCTCCTGCGCATTCCAGGCAAAGATGAGCCAGGTGGCCAGCGCGCTGAGTACCAGGGCGTTGAGCATCTTGCGGCGCTTGGGCAGGGCGATGCGGCCCTGCCACACCACCAGGCCGGCCAATGCCAAGCCGGGCAACAGCGTGGCCGGCACCATCAGCCAGGGCGCCGAGGCGATGTAGGCGCCGGCACTCAGCAGGCCGTCCAACACCGTCACCCCCAGCAACACCAGCAGGGTGCGGCGCAGGTGCAGCTGGAAGGGGAAGCGGCGCTGGAACAGCTGGGTGAGCAAGGCCCACAGTGCGGCCCAGATGCTCACGGCAGCCCCCAGCATCAGCAGCGGGCGCAGATGGGCGGACCAGGGCGTGTCGGGCTCGGCGCCGAGCCAGAACTCGAAGGCCGAGAGGCCGCCCACCGCCAGCAGCAGCAGGAGCATCTGCAGGCCGCTGGACAGGCCCTGGCGGCTGGTCTGCAGCGGCGCCAGCTCCTCGGCCAGCGGCGCGGCCGCGTGGCGCAGCCTCAATCGCGTATGGCCAAGCTGGATCACGCCATCGGCCGCCCATTTCAGCGTGGCCCCGGCGCGCAGATGGTGCAGACCCTGCCAGGCGCCGTTCAGGCTGGGCAGCAGGGTCAGCGTGGCCTGGGGTTCGGCGTGGATGTGCAGCTCGGCGTGCTCGGGCGCAAGATGGGCGTCGTCCAGGTTGAGTGCGCAATCGAAGCTGCGGCCGATGCGCAGGCGCGCGCTGCCGTCCTCGTCGGGGTAGACGGCCAGGCTGCTGCGCGCCTGGTCGCCGTCCAGCACATCGATGTAGGCCAAGGGTTTGCGGTTCATCGTGCCGCTCCCTTGCGGCCGTAGCCCTGAATGAAGTGGCGGGCCAACTGCATGGCGGCGTCGAAGCTGACGCCGCGGGCATCGAAGCGGCCCAGCAGGCCCTGGGTCGGGTGGTCCACCGCCGTCAGCAGCACGGTGAGGTCGTGCACGCCTTCCATCTTGCGGTAGGCCCGCAGGCAAATGACGGCGCGCGCCGGCAGGCCCTGGGCGTCCACAAAGCTCTCGGTGCAGTGCGGAGCGGTGCGGTCGCGGTCGTTCGGGCGGCCCAGGTTCTCGTTGCGGAAGCTCTGCGTGTACTGCTTGGCAAAGCGCAGCGCGCCGAGCTTGGCGCCGTCATAGACCTCGGCCTGCACCTCCAGATAACCCGTCTGCAGGCTGTTGTTGATGAAGAGCGCGTGATCCTGACGGCACTGGCTGCGCGCGAACTGCAGGCCCTTGCTTTCGGGGTCGGCGCTGCGACCCCAGCAGCGCAGGAAGCGCTCCTGCGGGATCGGCAGGCGGTAGCGGGCGTGGCCCCAATCCTGCCAGGGCTGCGCCATAAAGGCCTTGACCAGCTCGTCGCTGTAGGCCAGCAGTTGATCGCGCGCCTGCGCCCAGGCCGGGCCGCGCAGCGGGGCATGGCCGCGCTCGCGCTCCAGCAGGGCCTCGGCAAAACCGCCCGGAATCAGGAAGCTCATCTGCTGCGAGAACAGCAGGGTCGAGACGTTCACCGCCACAACGCGGCCGCGATCGTCCAGCACCGGGCCGCCGCTCATGCCGGGGTTCAGCGAGCCGGCGTAATAGATCAGGTCGTCGAAGCTGCGTTCGACCAGACCGTTGTAATTGCCCTCGACGATGGCGAAGGCGACGTCGTGCGGGTGGCCAAGGGAATAGATGCGGTCGCCCTTGTCGAGCTTCTCGGCAGCGGGGCGAAAGCGCAGCGGGTTGGACCAGCGCAGCGGCTCATCCTTTTCGCTGCTGGCGCGCAGCAGGGCCAGGTCGCGGCGCACGTCGATGGCCAGGATCTGCAGCTTGCCGCGCTTGCCGTCGGCGGTCTGGAAGCGCAGGCGGTAGCTCTCGGGTTCCAGCGCCGCCTGGCTGACGACGTGGTAGTTGCTGACGATCAGGCCGTCCTCGCTGACCACGAAGCCGGAGCCGACGCTGGCCTGGCTGTCCTGCTGGGCCAGCAGGGTGCGCACCTGCAGCAGATTGGCGCGTGCGCCATCGAACAGGCGGCGCGCGGTGGCGGACAGGGGCGCCGCCGGCTCGGAAGCCGCTGGGGCCGGCGGAGCCGGTGGCGGGGCCTCCTGGGCCAGCGCGGCGCCACACAGCAGCGCGCCCAGGAGCATCAGGAATCGCTTCATGCGGGGAGCTTCACTCTCAAGGGACGGAAGACGGCCGGATCATCGTAGAAGTCGGGGCTCGCGTTGGCCGGCCACCAGCCGGGCACGCCCAAGACCGGCAGGGGCAGAAAGGGTTTGGCCGCCCAGTCGGCGGCGTTCAGGGTCAGTGGGTCGGCCAGCAGCACATGGGCGCACAAGGGCTTGCGCGGGGCCAGCGCCAGCTGCTCCAGCAGCGCATGGCCGAACAGGCGCGGGCGGCTCTGCCACTGGCCGCGCAGGCTCAGGAACAGGCGTGGCCAGTCACGCTGGCGCCAGGCTTCGGCCAGCGCGGGCGGGCAGTCGGGCCACCAGGCGCCGTTCTCGTCGAACAGGGTGAGCGCATCGCGCAACGGGCCGCGCGGGCCGCTGCTGCCCTGTGCCGCGATCGCCTGCGCCTGCAGCTCGTTCAGCCGCGCCTTGCGCGCGGGCTCGGCGCACCACAGCAGGCCGTTGAGCAGGTCGTGCGCGTTGTCGCGCGTGGGCACCTGGCCGCTGCGAGCGATGAAGGCCTCGTAGGCCTCCCCCGCCGGCAATTCGGCCTGGGGGACGAAGCGGCGCGGCGCCAGGCCGGCCTGGTTCAGCCGTTCGGCCACGGTGCCGCCGGGGCCCATGCGCGCCCAGGCGGCACGCAGCGGCACGCACCAGGGGGCGTCGATGAAGCCGGGCGGCAGCGGCAAGCTCAGGCCGCCTTGGTGCGGCGGCGGCGCGGGGCCGGGGTTGGGGCTTCCACCGCGGCGGGCTCGGCGGCCGGTGCGGCCGCTGCCTTCTTGCGGGGTGCGCGCTTCTTCGGCGCCGGGGCGGGCGCGCTGGCGGGCTCGGTGCTCGGCTCGGCCATCAGGTCGGCGAGCACCTCGGCCACCGGGTCGGCCACCGCAGCGGGGGCCGGCAGCGGCTCGGCCACCAGCTCCACCATCGGCTCATGGGGCGTCGCGGTCTCGGTGGCCTGGCGCCGGCCGCGCTCGCCGCGGCGGCGTTCGCCGCGTCCTTCACGGGGCTCACGGGGCTCACGGGGCTCCCGCGGCTCGCGGCTCTCACGGGGTTCACGGACCTCCGGCGTCTCCGTGCGGCCACCCTCCACGTCAGCGCGTGAATCGGGCTTGCCCTCGCGGCGGTCGCGCACCCAGGCCACCGAGCCTTCGCGGCGCAGTTCGAACAGATTGGTGGCTTCGAGCAGGCGGCTGAAGCTGGGGTAGCCGTAGTTGCGCGGGTCGAACGGTGCCTGGTTGCGGATCTGTTGGCTGACATTGCCGGCCATGGCCCAGCCTTCCTCGCCGGCCGCCGCCTGCACGGCGTGGCGCAGCAGGGTCACGAGCTTGCCGTCCTGGCGCAGCTGGCTGCCACTCATGCGCTGGGGCGCATTGGCGCCGCCGCTGCCGGCACTCTCCACCTTGTCCAGGTAGAGGAACTGCGAGCAGGCGTTGACGAAGGGCTGCGGGGTCTGGCGGTTGCCGAAGCCGTAGACCGCCGCGCCCTTGGCGCGCAGATGCATGACCAGGGGCGTGAAGTCGGCGTCGCTGCTGACGATGCCGAAGGCGTCGGGCTTGTCGGTGTAAAGCAGCTCCAGGGCGTCGATGACCATGGCCATGTCGCTGGCGTTCTTGCCCTTGCTGTAGTCGAACTGCTGCATGGGGCGGATGGCGTGCTCGTGCAGCAGCTTCTCCCAGCCCTTGAGGGCGTCCTTCTTCCAGTTGCCATAGGCACGGCGCACATTGGCCACGCCCAGCGTGGCCAGCTCGGTGAGGATCAGGTCGATCTTGCCGGCGGGAGAGTTGTCGGCATCGATCAGCAGCGCGATGCGGGTGGGACGGTCAGCGGTCATGCCTGCAGTTTCCAAGAGAGGGTTTCGCCCCCACGCAGGGGCTTGATGAGGCTGTCGCCAAAGGGCAGGGTCTCGGGCAGGGTCTGCGGCGCGCGCACCAGGGTGACGGTGCCGGTGTTGCGCGGCAGGCCGTAGAAGTCCGGGCCATGGTGGCTGGCGAAGGCTTCGAACTTGTCCAGCGCACCCAGGGCCTCGAAGGCCTCGGCGTAGAGCTCCAGTGCGGCCGGGGCGGTGAAGCAGCCGGCGCCGCACACGCTGGCCTCCTTCAGCTGCGCCGCATGCGGAGCGCTGTCGGTGCCCAGGAAGAACTTCGGGCTGCCGCTGGCCACGGCCTTGAGCAGGGCCTGGCGGTGCACCTCGCGCTTGAGCACCGGCAGGCAGTAGTAGTGCGGGCGCAGACCGCCCATGAAGATGCTGTTGCGGTT
The DNA here is from genome assembly GCF_041912635.1 of Inhella sp. Lineage (GTDB taxonomy): Bacteria > Pseudomonadota > Gammaproteobacteria > Burkholderiales > Burkholderiaceae_C > Inhella. Next base: position 64,602 of record NZ_JAYRMO010000009.1, on the reverse strand, counting down.
GTAGAGCAGGTGCTGCGGCGTGACGGTGGCGGCGGTGTAGCGGTCAGCCGCAGCCACGTACTCGGCGGCTTCCTTGGTGGTGATGTGCTCGAACACCACCTTGAGCTCGGGGAAGTCGGCACGCAGCGGGCGCATCACCTGGTCGATGAAGACGGCCTCGCGGTCGAACACGTCGATCTCGCCATCCGTCACCTCACCGTGCACCAGCAGCAGCAGGCCGGCGCGCTGCATCGCTTCCAGGGTCTTGTAGGTCTTGCGGATGTCGGTGACACCGGCGTCGCTGTTGGTCGTCGCCCCGGCCGGGTAGAGCTTGAGCGCGACCACACCGGCCGCCTTGGCGGCCTCGATCTCGGCGACCGGCGTGTTGTCGGTCAGGTACAGCGTCATCAGCGGCTGGAAGTCGCTGCCCGGGCCTTCCTGGGGCCGCGCGGCCAGGATGCGTTCGCGGTAGGCCACGGCCTGGGCGCTCGTCGTGACGGGCGGGCGCAGATTGGGCATCACGATGGCACGGGCGAACTGGCGCGCCGTGTAGGGCAGCACGGACTGCAGCGCGGTGCCGTCGCGCACATGCAGATGCCAGTCGTCCGGCCGGGTGATCGTCAGGGTGGTGTTCATGGCCCGGATTGTCGGGCCCGGGATTCGAGGCCGAGGCTCAGCCGCAGCGCAGGGTCAGCACCAGGCGGCCGATGGAGCGGCCTTCGTGCACGATGGGCTCGCTGAGCTCGCAGCGCGGCCCCTGGGGCAGCGGCAGGCTGCGGTCCACGCGCGCCATCAGCCCGCCCTGCCATTCATGCACTTCGAGGCGCTCCACCCCGTTCAGCGAGGTGTAGGCCTGCAGCACGCGCCGCACCATGTCCGGCTGCACCTGCCACACCAGCGGCGCCACGCCCTGCGCCGCCACTCGCGCCAGATCCTGGTAGCTCAGCTGGAAGGACAGGGGCTCGGCGCGTGCACCGCTGAGCGCCAACACCAGTCCGGCAAACACAGGAATAAGACGGGACATACGCGCGGACATGCGGACTCCACAGACGGAACAGCCAGCCAACCCGGCCAGCGTAGCAAGGCGCGGCGACTATGCCGCAGCCCGACGCGCCGGCCATCCCCTCCTTTCGCAGGAGCGGGTTTGCCCCAGGATGACGGCACACGCCGCAGAATGTCGGCCCGCTGCCCGCTCCCTTCTTGCCCGCCATGAAACTCGCCCGCCGCACCCTGCTGCTGCTTTGCCCCGCCCTGGCCCTTCAGGCCCAGCCGGCTCCCAGCGTGCCGCTGGAAGTCGCCCGCGAGGCCCTGGGCCAGGGGAAGCTGCGCGTGATCGACATCCGCGAGCCCACCGAGCACGCCGCCGGCGTGGCCGAAGGGGCCCAGTTGCTGCCCATGAGCCAGCTGCCCCAGCGCCTGGCCGAGCTGCCGGGCAAGGACGAGCCCCTGCTGCTGATCTGCCGCACGCAGAACCGTTCCAAGGCCACCGCACAGAAGCTGCGCGAGGCCGGTTACACGCAGGTGCAGTACGTCGAGGGCGGCATGTCCGAATGGGTCAAGCGCGGCTGGCCAACCGTCAAGCCCTGAACTGCATCCAGGCCGTCCGCCGGCGCGTACAGGGGGCATGCACACCCCGCCCCCGGCCTTCCAGCTTGAAACCCTGTGGCGCCTGGACGCCACGCCGACCGCCGTCTGGCGGGCCCTCACAAGGGTGGAAGACTGGCCACAGTGGTGGCCCTATGTGGCCGAGGTGCAGACGCTGCGCGCCGGTCAGGGCGTGGGTGCGGTGCGGCACCTGCGCTGGCGCACCCGCCTGCCCTACTCGCTCAGCCTGGTGATGACCTGCACCGCCGCCGAACGCGAACGCCGCCTCGCCGGCCGCGCCGTCGGCCATCTGCAGGGCGAAGGGGAATGGACGCTCTGGACCGAGGGCGCGCAGACCTGCGTGCGCTACTGCTGGGCGGTGGATGTGCAAAAGCCCTGGATGCGACGCAGCCTGCGCTGGCTGGCGCCGCTGTTCCGCTGGAACCATCATGCGGTGATGCGCGCCGGCGAGCAGGGCCTGCGCCGCTGGCTGGCGCAGCAGCCGGCTTCAGGGCTCGATGGCCAGGCCGCGCAGGCTGACGCCGCCGACCAGGGATCCGATGCGGCGCGCCTGGCCGCTGCCCAGGTCCACCTGGAACAAGGTGTCGCCAGCGCCCTGCCCGTCCACCGCCAGATAGGCCAGATTGCGCACATCGGAGATGTCGAACTGCGCCCTCACGAAGGGCTTGAGCCCCAGTGAGCCGACCGTGAACAGGCGGCCGCTGTTCGGTGAGACCACGGGCTGCACGCCTTCGCGGCTGCCCTGGGTGAGCAGCAGGCCGCGCGCGGCGTCGATGGCGTAGTTGGTGGTGAGCTTCTCGTCGTCCTTGTTGTAGGTATAGGCGGCCGCCACCACCTCGGCGCGCTGGCCGGCATGGCGGTCGCTGGGGTCGAACTGCAGCAGGGCATCGCCCTGCAGGCCGGCCTGGTTGGGGTCGCCATCGACCTGGGCGCCGGTGTCCGGGTGCCGGCGCAGATTGGCGCCATGGCTGTTGACGACACGGATGCGGTCCACCGTGGGGTTGAAGTCGAAGCCCCACTCGCCAGCGCCGCCGTTGGGCAGGGGCTGCGGCTCGCCCACGGGTTCCAGCTGCGCGCTGGCCACCTTCACGCGGTACAGCTGGCCGCTGCTGGCCAGCAGGTAGAGCTGGTTGCGGGCCACGCGGAAATCGATGCCCAGCACCCGCTCGCCGGGCTTGAGCCCGCGCAGCGCCAGGCTGGCCAGCAGGCGCTGCGGCTGGCCGGCGTTGAAGCGGATCAGGCGGTGGTCGGCGGTGACGGCCAGGATGGTTTCCTTGGCCGCCGGCCCCGGGGGCTCGGAAGGGCCGCTGGCGCAGGCGCTCAGCAGCAAGGCGCCAAGCAAGATCAGGCGGGTCATGGCAGTATTCATGTTCCAGGTTCGGGGCGGGCGGCCGGCGCCAGCACGCAGGGCAGCAGCAGCTCGAAGCGGCAGCCCTGGCCGGGCGCGCTGTGCACGCGGATCAGACCCTGCAGCTTTTGCACCACCAGGTTGTAGCTGATGTGCAAGCCCAGCCCGGTGCCACCCTGGCCGCGCTTGGTGGTGAAGAAGGGGTCGAAGACGCGTGCCAGGTGCTCGGCCGGGATGCCGCGGCCGTCATCCGCCACCTCCAGGCGCAGCTGGCTCTCGCCCAGGCGCTCGGCGCGTATGCGGATCTGGCCGGGCTGCTCGGGCGCGAAGGCGTGCAGCAGCGCGTTCTGCACCAGGTTGCTGAGCACCTGGCCGAGCGCCCCCGGAAAGCTGTCCATCCACAGGCCGGGCTCGACGGCGCACTCCACCCCCACCGGCCGGTGCTTCCAGCTCGGGCGCAGGCTCTCCAGCAGCTCGTCCAGATAGGGGCCGAGTTCGAAGCGGCGCTGCCCGTCCGAGGTGCGGTCCACCGAGACCTCCTTGAAGTGCTCGATCAGCCCGGCGGCACGGCGCAGGTTCTGCTCCAGCACCTGGCCGGTGTGCTCGGCCTCCTGCAGAAAGCCGGCCAGCCCGCCGCGCGAGAGCCGCTGCGCCTGCAGCTCGGCCTGCACCTGCTGGGTGCGCTCCAGCAGGTGCGAGCTGGCCGTCACCGCAATGCCCAGCGGCGTGTTGACCTCATGCGCCACCCCGGCCACCAGCTGGCCCAGCGAGGCCAGCTTGGCATGCTCCACCAGCTGCGCCTGCGCCTGCTGCAGCGCCGCGAAGGCGCGCGCATTGCCGATGGCGATGGCCGCATAGGCCACCAGGCTGCGAAAGATGTCGAGCTCCTGCGGCCCATAGGCCTGGGCGCGCCGGCTCTGCATGGTGACGATGCCGATGCGCTCCTCGTTCAGCGTGAGCGGCCGGAACACCAGCGAGCGCATCGGTTCGCCCACCTCGATGCCCTCCACCTCGGGCGCGGCCTCGCTGCTTTGCTCGTCCAGCACGTCGAGCTCGCGGTCCTCGCGGAAGGCGCGCGCGCTCAATGACAGCGGGTCGTCCAGCTGCACCGTGTCGCCCTGCACCAGGCGGTCTTCGAAGTAGTAGGGAAAGCGCAGCTGCCGGCCATCGGGCTCCAGCAGGGCCACGCCAAACGCATCCACCGGCAGCAGGCGGGCCAGCTGCCGGTGCAGGGTGGCGCAGATGGCCTGCAGGTCCAGCTGCGCAGTCAGGGCCTTGCCGGTGTCGCCCAGCAGGCTCAGGGTGTCGGCGCTGCGCGCCAGCGTGGCATTGGCGGTGGAGAGCTCCTGCGTGCGCTGCGCCACCTCGGCCTCCAGCACCTGGCGCTGGCGCTGCAGGCTGCGCGTGCGCAGCTGCACCAGGCCGGCCAGCGCCAGCGCCACGGCCAACAGGGCCAGGGCACGCGCCCACCAGGTCTGCCACCAGGCCGGCAGCTGCTCGACCGGCACGCGCAGCGCGGCCGACCAGTCCTCGCCCGGCAAGGCGGCCTGCAGCTCCAGTTCGTAGCGGCCCGGCGGCAGGCGGCTGAAGGTGGCAACGCGCTGGCTGGCATCGCCCTCGGTCCAGGCCTCTTCGAGCCCCAGCAGGCGATGCCGGTAGCGCAGGCGTTCGGCGGCCCGGAAGTCGAGCGCGCTGAACTCGATCTGCAGCGACTGCAGGCCGGGCGCCAGGCGCAGCCCGCTGGCGGGCAGGTGGCGGCGCTGGCCGTCCACGCGCAGGCTGCTCACCACCAGCGGCGGCGCCGCGGCCGCACCGGGCACCCGCGAGGGACGCACCACCACCAGGCCACCCCCGCCGCCAAACAGCAGCTCGCCCTGCGCGGTGCGCGCCGCCGAATCGACCCAGAAGCTGCGCACCGCCACGCCCTCGCTCAGACCGAAGCTGCGCAGCTGCGCACCGTTCGGCTCCAGGCTGAACAGGCCATCGGCACTGCTGGCCCAGAGCAGGCCCTGGCCGTCGACCTGCAGGCCGCCGACGTTGTCGTGCGGCAGCCCCTCGGCGCGGCCGAAGTGCCGGAAGCGGCTGCCCGCCTCGTCCTGCAGCAGGCACAGGCCGCCCCCAAGGGTGGCGATCCACAACCGCCCCTTGGCGTCCTCGCGCAGCGAGACGGCGTCGCTGTGGCAGAAGCTGTCGGGGCGGCGCAGGTCGCGCACATGGTTGGCAAAGCGCGCCTCGCCCAGCCAGCGCGAGAGCCCGCCGTTGCTGCCCACCCAGATGCGGCCCTGCTGGTCCTGCAGCAGGGCATTGACGCGGTTGTGCGGCAAGCTGTCGCGGCGGCCCGGTTCGTGGCGCAGCAGCTCGAAGCCACCGGGGCGCTGGCGCAGCAGGCCCTCGGTGCTGCCGACCCAGAGCCCGCCGGCGCGGTCCACCATCAACGCATCCACGCGCGGATGCGGCTGGGCGCTGGGCAGCGCCACGCGCTCGGCACGCCGTGCCGCCCAGTCCACCCGGTACAGGCCCTGCAGCGTGCCCACCCACAGGTGCTGCCCTTGCCAGACGCTGGCCAGCACGCGCTGCTGCTGCAGCGGCAATGCCGCGCCCGGGCTGTCCAGTTGCAGCGGCAGCAGGCGCGCCGGGCCATCCGCCGGCGTGCTCAAGAGGCCCAGGCCCTGCCCGCCGTAGCCGAGCAGCCATTGCTCGGGCGTCGGCCCGGCGCCAATGTGCACGACGTGGCGGTCCGCCAGGCCCTCGGGCTGGCGCGGCGAGTGCAGCAGGTTCACGAAGCCCTGGGCCTGGGGGTCGTGCCGGTCCAGGCCCTGGTCGGTGCCCAGCCAGACCAGGCCCGAGCGGTCGCGCAGCAGCGCGCGCACGCCGTCCGAGGCCAGGCTGCTGGTCACATAGGGGTCGTGGCGCAGCGCCGCCGCGGCCGGCCCGGGAAAGCGCGCCACGCCATTGCCATAGCCGGCCACCCAGAGCTCGTCCGGCGCCACACGCAGCAGGGCCTGCACGCCACGGCCGCTGAGCTGCGGATGCTCGGCCGGCCAGACCGTTTCCCAGGCACCGGCCGGCGTCACCCGACCCAGGCCGGCGCTGCTGCCCACCCAGAGCGTGCCGTCGGGCTCGGCCAGCAGCGCCGTGATGCCCGTGGCCGGCCCGACCCGCTCCGCCCTGCCCTGCCGGATGTGCACCAGCCCCAGCGCGCCGCCCACCCAGAGGCTCCCATCGGCCGCGCGCGCCAGCGCGCGCTGCGGCGCCTGCAGCAGGGGCGCCAGCGGGTCGGCGGCCGGCCAAGCCTGCGCCTGGCCCTGCTGCAGGCGCAGCAGCCCGGCCTCGCTGGCCAGCCAGAGGGCGTCGGGCCCTTCGTCCAGCAGCGCCCAGATGCCCTGCAGGCCCAGTGCTGGCACGGGCAGGAAGCGGTCGCTCTCGGGTTCGTGGCGCAGCAGGCCGGCGCCGCGCGTGGCCACCCACAGGCGGCCCTGGGCGTCGACGTGCAGGGCCTGGATGTTGGGGTCGGCCAAGGCGCCGGGCCCGTCACCGCCGGGGTAGCGGCGCAGGCGGTGGCCGTCGTAGCGGGCCAGGCCGCCCTGGGTGCCGATCCACAGAAAACCCACGCGGTCCTGCGCCAGCGCGGTGACGATGGGGTGCGGCAGGCCCTCGTCAAAACCCAGATGGCGGAACGCCGGCCGCGCCAGGGCAGACCAATCGGTGGCGGCACGGGCGGCGGGCAAGCCGAACATTGCCAGCACCAGCGCGAACCCAAGCCAGACGAGTCGCCGCATCCCCTGCCGCCCTTCCAAGCTGCGAGGGGACCATCATCGCGGGGCGACGCGGGGTGTGGGTGAGGAATACGGCATGGAATGCAGGCTTGGAGGTCGGCCTGCCTCCAGCCCGGCTTCGAACACGGCTGACGGTCGGCTTGGCGGTTGGCCGGCCTGAAGCCCGGCTTCGAACACGGCTGATGGCCGGCTTGGCGGTTGGCCGGCCTGAAGCCCGGCTTCGAACACGGCTGACGGCCGGCTTGCAGGCCGGCCTACCTTCGTGGGCGTCGGAAGGTCCTCAGGACCTTCCTCGGTCCCACTCAGTCCTCAGGACCCTGCTCGCTCGGGCTTCAGTGCTGCAGGATCTTGGAGAGGAAGTCCTTGGCGCGCGGGCTGCGCTCGTCGGGCTTGCCGAAGAAATCGGCCTTGCTGCAGTCCTCAACGATCTTGCCGGCGTCCATGAAGATGACGCGGTGGCTGACCTTCTTGGCAAAGCCCATCTCGTGCGTCACGCACATCATGGTCATGCCCTCGTTGGCCAGTTGCACCATCACGTCCAGCACCTCGCCGACCATCTCGGGGTCGAGCGCGCTGGTGGGCTCGTCGAACAGCATCACGATCGGGTCCATCGACAGCGCGCGCGCAATCGCCACGCGCTGCTGCTGGCCGCCGCTGAGCTGACCGGGAAACTTGTCCTTGTGGGCCGAGAGGCCGACGCGATCCAGCATCTTCAGGCCCCGCTTGAGCGCGTCGTCCTTGCTGCGGCCCAGCACCTTGATCTGCGCCAGCGTCAGGTTCTCGGTCACGCTGAGGTGCGGGAACAGCTCAAAGTGCTGGAACACCATGCCGACGCGGGCGCGCAGCTTGGGCAAATTGGTGCCGGCGGCGGTGATGGATTGCCCGTCGATGACGATGTCGCCCTGCTGGATCGGTTCGAGCGCGTTGACGGTTTTGATCAGCGTGCTCTTGCCCGAGCCCGAGGGGCCGCAGACCACCACCACCTCGCCCTTTTGGATGCTGGTCGTGCAATCGGTCAGCACCTGGAAGCTGCCGTACCACTTGGAGACGTTCTTGATGTCGATCATGGGGAACCTCAGCGAATGATCGCGATGCGGGCCTGCAGCTTCTTCACCAGCATGGAGAGGCTGAAGCAGATGACGAAGTAGATGCCTGCGGCCAGCAGGTAGGCCTCGACCGGGCGGTTGAAGTTGCGGCCCGCCACCTCGAAGCCCTTCAGCAGGTCATAGGCGCCGATGGCGTAGACCAGCGAGGTGTCCTGGAACAGGATGATGGTCTGCGTCAGCAGCACCGGCAGCATGTTGCGAAAGGCCTGCGGCAGCACCACCAGGCTCATGGTCTGGCCATAGCTCATGCCCAGGGCGAAGCCGGCATGCTGCTGGCCCTTGGGCACGCTCTGGATGCCGGCGCGCATGATCTCGGCGTAGTAGGCCGCCTCGAACAGGGTGAAGGTGATGTAGGCCGAGGCCTCGGCGCTGATCGGGCCGGTGAGGAAGGGCACGAGCAGGAAGAACCACAGGATCACCATCACCAGCGGGATGGAACGCATCAGGTTCACATACGCCGCCGCCGGCGTGGCCAACCAGGCCTTGCCCGAGAGCCGCATCAGCGCCAGCACCGTGCCCAGCAGGATGCCACCCACCATGGCCACCAGCGTGAGCGTGACCGAGAAGATCAGGCCCTTGAGGACGAAGCCCTGCAGGAACTCGGCCGTCAGAAAACTGAAGTCGAGATTCATCGCGCCGCTCCCGCCACGCCGGGCACCTTGACCCAACGCTCGATCAGGCTGGCCACCAGGTAGACGCTGAACGCGCTGATGAAGTACAGCAGCGTGACCATGGCGTAGACCTCGGTGGGGCGCGAGGTTTCCTCACCCACCTGGCGCGCGAACTGCGTCAGCTCCAGCACCGAGAGCGCAAAGGCCACCGAGCTGTTCTTGACGATGCTCATGGCCTCGCTGGTCAGCGGCGGGATGACGACACGGAAGGCCACCGGCAGCAGCACGAAACGGTAGGTCTGCAGGCGCGTGAAGCCCATCGCCAGGCCGGCGTAGGTCTGGCCCTTCGGAATGCTCTGGATGCCGGCGCGCACCTGTTCGGAAATGCGCGCCGAGGTGAAGAAGCCCAGGCCGATGGCCGCCACCATCCAGCTCGGCATGCTCTTCAGGAAGGGCAGGAACTCCGGCAACACGAAGTACCAGAGGAAGAGCTGGACGATCAGGGGGATGTTGCGGAACAGCTCGGTCCAGGCATTGCCGGCAAACACCAGGCCCTTGTTCGGCGTGGTGCGCAGCACCCCCATCAGGCTGCCCAGCACCAGCGCGATCACCAGACCGATCGCGCTGACCGCCAGGGTCCAGCCCCAGGCCGAGAACAGCCAGTCCAGATAGGTCTGCGCCCCGGCCTGGCCAAAACAGGCGCCCACGGTGCCATCCACCGTGTCCTTGCACCACAACTCGCGCCACTCAAACGCCATGGCTCTCTCCAAAAAGCGACGGGCGCCCGGGAGCGCCCGTCAGATTCACCGTCGCGACCCGATCACTTCTTCGCGTACGACTCCATGGGGTTGTCGTTCGGGTTGGCCCAAGCTGCCTTGGTGGCCTCGCTGGCCGGCAGGCCGATGCGGGTGTTGGCCGGCGGGATGGGCTGCATGAACCACTTGTCGTAGAGCTTGGCGATCTGGCCGCTCTTCATCATGGCCTTGATGGAGTCATCCACGGCCTTCTTGAAGGCCGGGTCGTCCTTGCGCATCATGATGGCGATCGGCTCGACCGACAGCACCTCGCCGACGATCTTGAAGTCGTTCGGGTTCTTGGCTTTGGCGATGTTGCCGGCCAGGATGGAGCCGTCCATCACGAAGGCGTCGGCACGGCCGCTCTCCAGCAACAGGAAGCTGTCGGCGTGGTCCTTGCCGAAGATTTCCTTGAAATCCACGCCGGTGGCGCGCTCGTGCTTGCGCAGGGTCTGCACGCTGGTGGTGCCGGTGGTGGTGGCCACGGTCTTGCCGTTCAGCTGGCCGATGCCGGTGATGCCCGAGTTGGCCTTGACCGCGATGCGCACCTCTTCCACATAGGTGGTGACGGCGAAGGCCACGTCCTTCTGGCGCGTCTGGTTGTTGGTGGTGGAGCCGCACTCGATGTCGACGTTGCCGTTCTGCACCAGCGGGATGCGGTTCTGCGAGGTGACGGGCTGGTACTTGACGGCGATGCTGTCCATGGCCAGCTGCTTGCGGATGTCCTTCAGCACCAGGTCGCAGATCTCGACATGAAAGCCGGTGTACTTGCCGTCACCCAGGGTGAAGGACAGGGCGCCGGAGGATTCACGCACGCCCATGGTCACCGAGCCGCTGTCCTTGATCTTCTTGAGCGTGTCGGCCTGGGCCAGGGAAACCGCGGTCAGGGCCAGCGCCACGGCGCCAAGTCGGAACCAAGTCTTCATGTCAACTCCTGCTTTGGGAATGGGTTCGGGGGAATCCTGCAACGATAGCGGCAGCGCTCCCGCATCCAAACCACCCAAGGGTTTTTCAGCGGGCGGGAAACCGCATTTTTCAGGCCGAGGAGCGTGTGGTGAGACTCTCCCACAACGCCGCGGCGGCCGGCTTGACGCGCTTGCGCAACTCTGGCTTCTCGCGGTAGAGACGCAGCGCGATCTGCAACTCAAACTCGCCCGGCGGCGCGGCGGGCACCAGGCGGCGCGCGCGCAGCTCGCGCTTGACCGAGCTGGCCGGCAGGAAGGCCAGGCCATGGCCCTCGATGGCCATGGCCTTCAGGCCTTCGGCCATGTCGGTTTCGTAGCAGGGGTCCAGGTGCAGGGGCATGCCGGCATCCTTGACGATGATCTCCACCAGCCGGCCCAGATACGCCCCTTCGGCATAGGCCAGGAAGGGGATCTTCTGGCCCTTGTGGCCAGGCAGGCGGAACATCGCCTGGCCCTCGGGGTCGGGCCGCGCGAAGGCGGCCAGGGTGTCATTCCCGACGCTCAGCATCTCGAAACGCTCGGGGTCAAGCTGCAAGGGCTGGCTCGGGTGGTAATAGGCCAGCAGCAGGTCGCAATGGCCTTCGCTGAGCTGCAGCACGGCGTCGTGCACGTTCAGGGCATTGAGCCGGCTCTTGAACGGCGCGAGCTGCTTGCGCAGCTCCATCAACCAATGCGGGAAGAAGCTGAAGGCGAGCGAGTGCGGCACCGCGAACTCGACCATGTCTTGCCCGCCGCTCTGGTGGCTGCGCAGCATGTTGCGGGTGGCCTGCAGCTGCGCCAGGATTTCCTGCGCCTGGCCCAGCAGGGTTTCGCCCGCGGGAGTGAGCCGCGTCGGGTAGGAGCTGCGGTCCACCAGGTCCATGCCGGCCCAGGCTTCAAGCGCCTGGATGCGGCGCGAGAACGCCGGCTGGGTGACATGCCGCCCTTGAGCCGAGCGCGAGAAGCTGCGCGTCTCGGCCAGGCTGACGAAGTCTTCAAGCCATTTGGTTTCCATGGTCTTTGTGGGAATTTGCCTGGATCTGCCACATGCGAGCGTACGCCCCGCCACGCGCCAGCAAGTCGGCGTGGCGGCCGCGCTCCACCACTCGGCCGGCCTCCAGCACCAGGATCTCATCGGCGTCGACGATGGTGGAAAGCCGGTGCGCGATCACCAGCACGGTCTTGTTGCGGCCCACGGCATCAAGCTGCGCCTGGATGGCACGTTCGTTGTGCGAATCGAGCGCTGAGGTGGCCTCGTCGAAGATCAGGATCGGCGGGTCCTTCAGCAGGGTGCGGGCAATCGCCACACGCTGCTTCTCGCCTCCGCTCAGTTTCAAGCCGCGCTCGCCCACGCGGGTCTGGTAGCCCAGCGGCGTGCTGGCCACGAACTCGTGCAGGCGCGCGGCCTGGGCGGCGGCCTCGATCTCGGCCTCGCTGGCGCCCTCTTTCGCGTAGCCGATGTTGTAGGCCAGGGTGTCGTTGAACAGCACGGAATCCTGCGGCACGATGCCCAGCGCGGCGCGCAGCGAGTGCTGGCTCACCGCGCGGATGTCCTGGCCGTCGATCAGCACGCGCCCACCCTGCACGTCGTAGAAGCGGAACAGCAAGCGCGCCAGCGTGCTCTTGCCCGAACCGCTGGGGCCCACCACGGCGAGCTTTTTGCCGGCCGGGATCTCGAAGCTGACGCCCTTGAGCACGGGCCGCGCCGGGTCGTAGGCGAAGTGCACGTCCTCGAAGCGCACGGCACCGCCCTGCACCCGCAGGTCGCGCGCCTCGGGCGCGTCGGCCACCTCGCGCGGCTTTTCCAGCAGGCCGAACATCTTGTCCAGATCGGTCAGGCTCTGCTTGATCTCGCGGTACAGCACGCCCAGGAAGTTGAGCGGGATGTAGAGCTGGATCATGAAGGCGTTGATCATCACCAGATCACCCAGGCTCAGGCGCCCGGCCACCACGCCCTCGGTGGCGCGCCAGAGCATCAGCACCAGGGCCACGCCGATGATGAATTGCTGCCCGGTGTTGAGCAGCGAGAGCGTGGTCTGGCTCTTCAGCTGGGCACGGCGCAGGGTTTCGAGGGCACGGTCGTAGCGGCGCGCCTCGAAGTCTTCCTGGCCGAAATACTTCACCGTCTCGTAGTTCAAGAGCGAGTCGATGGCCTGGGTGTGCGCGGCCGAATCGAGCTCGTTGAGCTGGCGGCGGAACTGGGTGCGCCACTCGGTGACGGTGATGGTGAAGCCGATGTAGAGCACCAGCGCCACGCCGGTGATGAGCGCGAACGCCGCGTCGAACTGCGTGGCCAGCAGGGTCAGCACCAGCGCCACCTCGATGAGCGTGGGCAGGATGCTGTAGAGCGAGTAGCTGATGAGCGCATGCACGGCGCGCGTGCCGCGCTCGATGTCGCGCGTCATGCCGCCGGTCTGGCGCTCCAGGTGGAAGCGCAGGCTCAGGTCGTGCAGATGCCGGAACACCTGCAGCGAGACCTGGCGCGCCGCGCCCTCGGTGGCCTTGGCGAAGATCAGCTCGCGCAGCTCGGTGAAGAGCGAGGTGCACAACCTCAATCCGCCGTAGGCCAGCAGCAGGCCGAGCGGGATGACGAAGGCCGGGTTGGCCGCGGCGCCGTTGAGCCCGTCCACCAGGCGCTTGAGCAGCAGGGGCACGCCCACATTGGCCAGCTTGGCGCCCACCATGAAGGCCAGCGCCAGCGCCACGCGCCAGCGGTACTGCCAGAAGTAGGGCAGCAGCTTGGCCAGGGTCTGGCGGTCGCGCCGCTGCGGCGGGGGCTCGGTAAGGACGGTTCTGCGCATGAGAGAGGCGGCATTCTCGGACTGCCCGCACAATCCCCGGGTTTCCACCAGGGTCTTGCCCGCCATGAACGAACCGGTCCGCCCCGTCATCGACCCCGCCCACCTGCCCAGCGAACGCGAGCTGGTGTTGCGCGTCATCCCCATGCCCGCCGATGCGAACGCCAATGGCGACATCTTTGGCGGCTGGATCATGGCGCAGGTCGACTTGGCCGCCTCGGTGCTGCCCACGCGGCTCACGCGCGGTCGCGTCACCACCGTGGCGGTGAAGGAATTCATCTTCAAGCAGCCCGTCAGCGTGGGCGATCTGCTGAGCTTCTATTCGCGCGTGCTGCGCGTCGGCCGCACGTCCATCACCCTGCAGGTTGAGGTGTTTGCCGAGCGCAACCCCGAGAACCCGGAAGTGGTGAAGGTCACCGACGCCGAGCTGACCTTCGTCGCCATCGACGAGCAGGGCAAGCCGCGCGTGTTCAACCACGCCTGAGCGCATGAGCGTGCTGATCCTGGGCGGCGGCGCGCTGGGCTGCGCCGTGGCCGCCTACCTGGCCGAGCGGCCGGACTGGCGCGGCCGCATCCGCGTGCTGGAGCGCGACCCCAGCTACGCGCAGGCGTCCTCGGCGCTCTCGGCCGCGTCCATCCGCCAGCAGTTCAGCACGCCGCTGAACATCGCGCTCTCGCAGTTCGGCCTGCAGGTGCTGCGCGCCGCCGGGCCGGCGGCCGCGCTGGTGGAGCGCGGCTACCTCTACCTGGCCGGGCCCGCGCAGGCGCCCGCGCTGGCCGCGCTGCAGGCCGAGCAGCAGCGCCTAGGTGCCGCCGTGCGGCTGCTGGACCGCGCCGCGCTGCGGGCCCGCTGGCCCTGGCTGCAGCTCGACGACATTGAGCTGGGCACCTGGGGCGAGCAGGGCGAAGGCTGGTTTGACGGCTGGGGCCTCCTGATGAGCCTGCGCGAGCGCGCCCGCGCCGCTGGCGTCGAATTCCTGAAGGGCGACGCCCACAGCTTGGAACGTCATGCCGACGGCAGCCTGGCCGCCGTGCACAGCAGCCTCGGTGCCCTGAAGGCCGAGCACTTCGTGCTGGCCTGCGGCGCCTGGTCGGCCCCGCTGGCAGCCACGGCCAGGCTCGACATCCCCGTCAGCGCCCGCCGCCGCAGCGTCTATGCCTTCCACAGCCCCGAGACGGCGCCGCTGGCGCCGCTGCTGATCGACCCCAGCGGCCTGTGGTTCCGCCCCGAGGGCGCAGCCGGTCAGTTCATCTGCGGCGGCACGCCGCTGGACGACACCCCCGGCCTGCCGCTCGACCCCGAGGCCGATCTGTTCGAGGAACGGCTCTGGCCCGCCCTGGCCGCGCGCGTGCCCGGCTTCGAGAGCCTGCGCCCGGGCCGCGCCTGGGCCGGCTACTACGAGATGAACGACTTCGACCATAACGGCCTGGTCGGCGCGTTCGACGAATGCCCGAACCTGCTGATGGCCTGCGGCTTCTCCGGTCATGGCCTGCAGCACGCCCCGGGTGTGGGGCGCGGGCTGGCCGAATGGCTGGCCACCGGTGCCTATCAAAGCCTGGACCTGAGCCCACTGAGCCCCGAGCGCCTGCGGCGCGGCGAGCCTTACCTCGAAACGAACGTCATTTAAGCCCGCTCGATGCGCCGCCAGCGCCGCGCCACATGCTCGGCCAGCTGGCGGCCCCAGAGCGCATAGCCGCCGGCACCGGGGTGGAAGCCGTCCTCGGCCATCAGCTCGGCGGCGGCCGCGCCGGCCAGGCGGGCCGGTGTGCGCATCAGGCCGCGGTCCAGCTGGTCGCCCAGGGTCTGGGCCAGTTGCTGGTTGAGCAGTTCGGCCTGGCTGCCCAGCACCCAGCGCAGCGGGCTGGGCAGCAGGGGGAACTCCTGCATCGGCGGTGCCGCGTTGTGCACCCAGTAGCGCACGCCGGCGCGCGCCACGGCCTCGGCGTGCAGGTCCTGCAGCTGCTGCAGCGTGCGCTCGGGCGGTACCTGGCGCACCACGTCGTTCACGCCCAGCGCGGTGACCAGCACATCGGCCGGTGCCAGCAGGGTGTCGCGCACATGCTGCAGGGCCTCGCCGCTGGTGTGGCCGGTGCGGGCCAGCAGCTGCCAGTGCACGGGCCGGCCCAGCTCCTCGGCCAGGGCGGTGGCGAACTGGCCGGCCAGCGCCTCCGACTGCTCGCGCACGCCCACGCCGGCGGCGGAGGAATCGCCCACCAGCAGCACGCGCAGCGGCGTGGCCTCACGCGCCCGCGGCGGGCGCACCTTGGCGCGGCGCGGGCCGGCGGCCTCGGGCAGTTCAAGCGCACGGCGCCGCACCTGCACGGCCTGCCAAAGCAGCAGGGGCAGCAGGGCGACTTTGGCGGTATTCAGGGCAAGGGCACGGGGCATGTCCACAGCCTAACGACGCCGTGCCAGCACCGCCACCCCGGCCAACACCAGGGCCGTGCCAATCAGCACGGTCGGCGTCAGGGGCTCATCCAGCAGCACCACGCCCATCAGCAGGGTGCTCATGGGCCCCACCATGCCGGTCTGGGCGGCACGCGCCGCCCCGATGCGCTCGATGCCCAGCATCACCAGCAGCACCGGCGCAAAGGTGCAGGCGGTGGCATTCAGCAGCGAAAGCCAGAACACCGGCGCGGGCACGAAGGCGGCCTCGACCGGGCGCAGCAGCAGGAACTGCAGGATGCACAGCCCGCAGGCCACGCTGGTGGCCAGGCCGGTGAGGCGCAGCGCGCCCAGGCGCTTGAGCACCTGGCCGCTGTGCACCAGGTAGACCGCATAGCTGAGCGCACTGCCCAGCACCAGGGCCGCACCGATGAGCGTGCTGCGCCCCTCGAAGTGCAGCTCCTGCGCGAACACGATCAGGATGCCGGCGTAGCTGAGGCCCAGTGCCAGCAGCTGCGCACGGCTGGCACGCTGACCCAGGAACAGCACGCCCATCAGCAGCACCAGGGTGGGGTTCAAGTAAAGGATGAGCCGCTCCAGCGAAGCGCTGATGTATTGCAGGCCGGCGAAGTCCAGAAAGCTGGCGAGGTAGTAGCCGGTGAAGCCGAGCAGGCCGATGTCGCGCCAATCGCGCGCGTTGAGCGCCGGCCGGTCGCGCCCGGCCCACCAGGCCAGGGCCAGAAAGAGCGGCAGCGCCAGCAGCATGCGCCACATCAGCAGGGTCACGGCGTCCACGCCATGGCGGTAGGCCAGCTTGATGATGATGGCCTTGCCCGAGAAGCCAATCGCGCCCAGCAGGGCGCAAGCCAGGCCGATGCGGGCGGCACGCGCGGAATTCATGCGGGCATTGGACCGCGCGGGCGCGCGGCCTACGCTTCTTCATCGCCGCAGGGCCCTTGCCGGCATGGAAAGATGCCCGGCATGCAACGCCTTCTCTTGCTTCTTCTGTTGGCCGGCACGGCCCAGGCCGACACCCTGTGCAGCCACGAGCGCGAGGCCCTGCGCGCCCACGCCGGCCGCTACGCCGCCGACGACCTGCTGGCCACGCTGACCCGCACGCGCCGCTGGGACTTGGCCGTGCAGGCCCCGACCGGCGCCACCGAGCTGCAGATCACGCCGCAGGGCGAGGTGCTGCTGAGCCTGCGCTGGCACGAGGCAGGCCGTCTGGAGGATGAGTTCGGCCCCGGCTGCCTGCGCTTCGACGGCGAGCGCGTGAGCCTGCACATGCGGCACCTGGGCATGCCCGCACACAGCCGCTTCACGCGCGTGGCCGGGCCGCAAAGCGCCCCGCCCGCGCCCTACGCCGAACGCCTGCTGCACGGCTGCTACCGCAGCGGCCAAGGGGCGCGCTGGTGCTTGCAGGGCGACCGCATCGAGATCGACGGCCAGGCCCATGCGGTGCGCCTGCTGCTGGACCCGATGGAGCTGCCCCCGGGCGGCAGCGTGCTGGAGGTGACGGGGCAGACCGACTTCTGGCTGCTGCGCCCGCAGGGCCGAGGCTGGCAGGTGCACCGCACCAGCTGGGCCTCGGCGCCCGGCCACCGCCCGCCGGACTGGCGCCGACCCTGGCAGGTCCTGCGTCCGGAGTAGCCGACCCAGCAGCCGGCGCGCCTAGACTGGCCCGCACCATGGCTGCACTAAAAAATCTCACCCAAGGCCTGCGCCGCGGCCTGGGCCTGCGCCTCTGGCTGGCCTCGCTGGTGGTGGCCTGCATGGCCCTGATGGCCAGCCTGCAGCTCGGCATCAATGTGTGGATGGCGCGCGACCGCTTTGCGCAGGAAGCCCAGCGCAGCGCGCAGGCCGCCAGCGTGCTCATCGAGGAGCGCACGCGCCGGCTGCTGCAGCCCAGCAGCAGCGTGGTGCGGCAGATCGGCTTCGACCCGCTGAGCAGCGCCGCCGGCCTGGCCGAGCGCCTGAGCCGCAGCTATGTGCTAACGGCCGAACTGGAGGCCAACCCCCTGCTGGCCGCGCTGTACGTGGGCTATGACAACGGCGACTTCATCCTCGCCCGCCCCCTGCGCAACGAGGCCGAACGCCAGCAGTTCAAGACCCTGCCCGAGGCCCGCTACCTGCTGCAGAGCATGACGGTGGGGGCCGATGGCCAGGCGATCGGCCGCTACCACGAGCTGGATGAGCAGACGCAGATGCTGCGCACCCGCGAGCTGCCCGACTACCGCTTCGACCCGCGCACGCGGCCCTGGTGGGCGGCGGCGCTGCAGGCCCCGGGTATGGCCATCAGCCCGCCCTATCTGTTCTTCACCACGCGCTCGCCCGGCCTGACGCTGAGCCAGCGCGCCCGCGCCGGCCATGCCGTGGTGGGGGCGGATCTGCTGCTCAGCGATCTGTCGCGCACCCTGGGCACGCAGCGGCTCACGCCCGGCACGCAGCTGGCCCTGGTGGATGCCCAACAGCGCGTGCTGGCCTACAGCGAGCCGCACCGCCAGGTGCTGCAGGACGGCGACCGCCTGAGCCTGGCCGGCCTGGGCGAACTGGGCCAGCAGGCCCTGCCCGCGCTGGCTCAGCTGGAACCGGGCCGCGCCCATACCGACGAGACCGCTGCCGAGCCCTGGGTCGGCATCCGCGTGCCGTTCGACGTGGGCCTGGGCCCGCACCTGCAGCTGATGGCCGTGACGCCGCTGGAGGACCTGATCGCCCCGGCCCGCGCCCGCGCCTACCGCGCGCGCTGGATCGCCGTCGGCCTGGCCCTGCTGCTGCTGCCCATTGGCTGGTGGGCCGGCTCCACGCTGGCGCGCCGGCTGGACCGCCTGAGCCAGCGCACCCAGCGTCTGGTGCGCTTCGATTTCGCCACCACGCCGATGCGCCAGTCGCGGGTGCGCGAGGTCAACCAGTTGCACCAGGCCATCGAGCACATGGGCCGCACCATCGAGGCCTTTCTGCGCCTGAGCCAGCAGATGGCCAGCGAGCCCGAGACCGAGCGCATGCTGCAGCAGGTGCTGGAGCAGCTGGTGCAGGCCACGCATTGCGATGGCGCCCAGGTTTGTCTTTGGGATCACCAGGCCCAGCAGATGCAGCACGCCGCCCAGGCCGGCGGCCTGCTCGCCCCCCTGCCCGCGCAGTTCACCCACCCGCACCCGCCGCGCGAGCTGCCCGCCGGGCGCGAACAGCTGGCGCTGGAGCTGCACGGCCGCGACGGCCGCCTGCAAGGCCTGCTGCTGCTCGAATTCCCCGCGCACGACGAGCACGAGGACCCGGCCTTCCTGCACTTCGCGCGCCAGCTCAGCGGCATGCTGGCCCTGGCCATCGAGACGCGCCAGCTCATCAAGGCCCAGCGCCAGCTGTTCGACGCCGTGATCCGCCTGATGGCCGACGCCATCGACGCCAAGAGCCCCTATACCGGCGGGCATTGCGAACGCGTGCCCCAGCTCGCCATCGCCCTGGTGGACCGGCTCTGCGCTGAAGCGCAGGGCCCCTACGCCGGCTACCGGCTCAGCGAAGCAGAGCGCTATGCCTTCCGCCTCGGCGCCTGGCTGCACGACTGCGGCAAGGTCACCAGCCCCGAGCACATCGTCGACAAGGCCACCAAGCTGGAGCTCATCCACAACCGCATCCACGAGATCCGCACCCGCTTTGAGGTGCTGCACCGTGACACGACCATCGCCCAGCTGCGCGGCGAGCTCAGCCCCGCGCAGCTGGCCGAACACCACGCCCAGCTGCAGCAGGATTGCGCCTTCGTGGCCGGCTGCAATGTCGGCGGCGAGTTCATGGCCGACGCCACCATCGAGCGCCTGCACCGAATCGCCACGCAAACCTGGCAGCGCCACTTCGACGACCGCCTCGGCCTGTCCGCCGAGGAAACGCGCCGCCTGCAGCAGGCCCGCCCCGAGCCCCCCACCCTGCCCGCCACCGAGCCCCTGCTGGCCGACCGCCCCGAACACATCGTGCCCTGGGGCCCCCAGCGCCCGCCGGTGGCCGCGGCCGACCCGCGCAACCGCTACGGCTTCGACATGCAGCTGCCCGCCCAGCAGCAGCACCAGGGCGAGCTGCACAACCTCAGCGTGCGCCGCGGCACGCTGACGGACGAGGACCGCTTCAAGATCAACGACCACATCGTGCAGACCTACGTGATGCTCAAAGGCCTGCCCTGGCCGGCCGAACTGGAACGCGTGCCCGAACTGGCCGCCACGCACCACGAGAAGCTCGACGGCAAGGGCTACCCGCGCAAGCTCGCCGCGGCGCAGCTGACGGTCGAAGACCGCGTGATGGCCCTGGCCGATGTGTTCGAAGCCCTGACCGCCGCCGACCGCCCCTACAAGGCCCCCAAGACCCTGACCGAGACCCTGAAGATCATGGCCTTCATGTGCAAGGACCAGCACCTGGACACCGAGCTGTTCCGCTACTTCCTGCACAGCCGGCTGTGGGACGAGTTCGCAGCACAGTTCATGCAGCCCGGGCAGCGGGATGCGGTGGATGTGGCGGCGATCGAGGCCTTGCTGCCGCCTCCTTCGGGCAGCTGACCCATGAGCGCCCTCGACCCGCAGCAGATCCGCGACTGGCACGCCCATGTCTACTTCGACGCCGCGCGCCGTGAGCGCGCCTGGGCGCTGCGTGCACGCATCGCCACCGAGCTGAGCGAGCGCGTGCGCATCGGCCGCTTCAACGAAGGCCCGGTGGGCCCGCACCCGCAGGGCAGCTACGAGCTGGCGATCACCCCCGCGCAGTTCGGCTTCGTGCTGAGCTGGCTGGTACTGAACCATGGCGGCCTGGACCTCTTCATCCACCCCAACACCGACGACGGCCTGCGCGACCACCGCGACAGCGCGCTCTGGCTGGGGCATATGCATGCGTTGAAGCTGGACGCGCTGAACGAATGAGCGAGCGCACCGCCCACTGCAGCTGCGGCCAGCTGCGCATCACCGTGCGGGGCGAACCGCGCGTCGTCGGGCTCTGCCATTGCCTGGCCTGCCAGCGCCGCACCGGCTCGGTCTTTGCCGCGCTGGCGGCCTTTGCCGGCCCCTACGAGGTGCAGGGCCAAGCCAGCGAGTTCGTGCGCCAGGGCGACCAGGGCGCGCGCTTTCGTTTCCGCTTCTGTCCGGTCTGCGGCACGAACCTGTTCCACACCGAAGAGGGGGTGGACAGCGGCTCGGTCAGCGTGGCCGTCGGCGCCTTCGCCGACCCCGACTTTCCACCGCCCCGCTTCTCGGTCTACGACAGCCGGCGCCATGGCTGGGTGCAGCTGCCTGCGGGCTGCCAGGCTTTCGCCAAGGACCCGGACTGATGGCATGCCGCCTGCCCCCTGAACGCCCCATGACCCACCCCCACTGCCACGCCGGCGACCCCGTCGCCACCCTCGACACGCCCGCCCTGGTCGTTGACCTGGACGCACTGGAACGCAACATCGCCACCCTCGCCGCCTTTGCGCGCGAGCGCGGGCTGCGCCTGCGGCCGCACGCCAAGATGCACAAGAGCGCCGCCGTGGCGCGCCTGCAGCTGCAGGCCGGGGCGGTGGGTCTGTGCGTGCAGAAGACCAGCGAGGCGGAGGCGCTGGCCGCCGCCGGCCTCGACGACCTGTACATCAGCAACGAGGTCATCGACCCCGCCAAGCTGGCCCGCGTGGCAGCGCTGGCGCGGCGCGTGAAGCTGGCCATCGCGGTGGATTCGCTGCTGGGCGCGCAGCGCCTGGCCGAGGCCCTGCGAACGGCCGGCAGCACGCTGGATGTGTTCGTCGAAATTGATGTGGGCCAGGGCCGCTGCGGCGTGGCGCCCGAGCAGGCCGGCGCCCTGGCCGCCGCGCTGCGTGCCGCCGGCCTGCGCTTTGCCGGCCTGCAGGCCTACCAGGGCAAGGCCCAGCATTTGCGCAGCCCGGCCGAACGCGCGGCGGCGATTGAGCAGGCCGCGGCGGCCGTGCGCAGCGCCCTGGCCAGCCTGGAGCGCCTGGGCATCGCCTGCCCGCTGGTGACGGGCGCAGGCACCGGCAGCTTCGTGCATGAGGCCGCCAGCGGCCTGTGGGGCGAGCTGCAATGCGGCAGCTATGCCTTCATGGACCGCGACTACGCCGACAACGAGCGGGATGCCGATGCGCCGCGCTTCGAGCAGGCGCTGTTCGTCAAGAGCCAGGTCATCAGCCGCGGGGCCGAGCATGCGGTGCTGGATGCCGGCCACAAGAGCCATGCCATCGACTCCGGCCTGCCGCGCGTCTGGGGGCCGAGCTGGAGCGTGCAGAACGGTGGCGACGAGCACTGCATCCTGCGCGGCGCGGGCCTGCCGCAGCCGGGTGCCGCCGTCTGGCTGGTGCCCGGCCATTGCGACCCCACCGTGAACCTGCACGCGCAGCTGATCGCCGTGCGCGGCGGGCTGGAGCGCGGCGTCGTCGAAGCCGTCTGGCCCGTCGACGCACGCGGCTGCGTCAGCTGATCAGGAAGCCAGGCTCTGCGTCAGCAGGCTCTTGGCCAGCACCTCGGGCGGCAGCAGCAGCGCGCCTTCCATCAGCTCGGTGTGGCGCAGGCCGAACTCACGCTCGGCCTGACCTTGCTCGCGCACCTTGGCGTGCCAGGTCACCTCGGCACCGCCCTGCGTGGCATGGCGGGAAACGATCCACACCGAGCACTGGCAGGGCGAGCCGGTGGTGGGGTGCCCCATCGAAAGTTCGACATGTTCCATAAAGGCCTCGTCAGGCAGGGGATGGATCCCGTTCTAACCCATTGGCGCGCGTCTGTACATGCGGTTGGCCCGCTTGCCGGCACACTGCGCGCCCTTGTTCTTCCGCCGCACCGCAGGCCCCCATGAACCGCGCACAAGCCCTGACCGCCCTGCTGGGCCTGACCCTGCTGGCCCCGGCCGGCGCCGCCGGCCCCACCGATGAAGCCACCCGCGCCCTGCTGAAGGCCCAGGCCGACCGCTGGGACCAGGCCATCGTGGCCAAAGACCGCGCCGCGATCGAAGCGAATATGGCGGCGGACTTCCGCCAGATCGACGGCGCCGGCAATCTGGAGGACAAGGCCAGCTTCGTCGCCGGCCTGCTCGACCCGCAGCTGCAGATCGACCCCTACAGGGTCGAGGACTTCGAGATCCGCCTGTACGGCGAGGTCGCGCTGCTCAGCGGCCGCACGCGCATGCGCGGCCGCTACGCCGGCAAGGCCTTCGAGAGCCATTACCGCTACATCGATGTGTATGTGCGGCGGAATGGCATCTGGCAGATCGTCAGCGTGCAGATCAGCAAAATTGCGGGCTGACGCCGGCACTGGCTCTGCCCGGCCCAGACGCCCACAATCGGCGCTGACCTGCCCCGGCCGGTCTGGCGCCTGTTGACTAGGCGCGGCCCGGCAAGCCGAGGAAGGCCCCTCAACCCCGACCCAAGGAGAACGCGATGGCTTCCACCCAAGCATGGCTTCGTTCGATGGCGGCGGCGGGCCTGATGGCGCTGCCCCTGCTGGCCCCAGCCGATTCGGTCGTCCACACCCCGGCCGAGCTGAAATGGAAGGACATGGGCAACGGGATCAAGGCGGCGGTGGTGTCGGGCGACATGGACAAGGGCGCCAGCCGCTTTTTCCTCAAGTACCCGGTCGGCCTGGTGACGCCGCTGCACCACCACGATGCCGACCATTACGTCACAGTTCTCTCGGGCAGCATCACGCTGAGCACCGGTGGCAAGGACCACAAGCTGGGCCCGGGCGCCTACTTTGCGTTGACCCAGAAGGCGCCGCACATCGCCAAGGTCGAGGGCAAGGCGGAGGCCGTGTTCTTCATCCAGGCCGACAGCCCGTGGAATGTGGTGATGGCGAAGTAGCGGCAACGCTGAACAGGTCCCTCGGGGCCAATTCAGCGTCGCCCCACCGCCTCCAGCACGGCCTCGACATAGGGGTCGTGCAGGCCGCGGGCCCGCAGGGCCTGGGCCAGCTGGTGCAGGTAATCGAGGTTGGAGCCAAAGGCGCCGGTGGCGCGGGCGATCGGGCCGGCCACGGTGGCGGGCTCGGCATCGGCCTCGTAGAGGGGGTGCTCGGGCAGGCCCAGAAAGGTCAGGGCCGGCAGCGTCGGTCCGTCCTGCAGTTGCACATGCACCCAGGCCGGCCGGTAGCAGCCGGTGCTCATCTCACGCGCCCACAGCAGGCGCAGCTCGGTCTCGATGTCGGCCTCCACCAGGCGCAGGGCCACGCCATCCACCGCACCACCGGCGCGCAAGGCCAGCAGGCGGCCGGGGTTCTCGGGCCGGCCGCGCCCGGCCACGGAGCGCAGGCAGAAGCTGCGGTGCCAGCCCTCCAGCCGGGCGTTGTGCTGGGCGTCCCAGTGCAGCAGCGGGTTCCAGATCAGCGAGCCGTAGCCGAACACCCACACGGGGCCGGGTGGGCGCTGGGCCCAGGTGGCCAGGAAGGACTGCTCGATCTGCGCCTCGCTCCAGGCCAGCTCATCCGGCAAGGCGAGGTCGCGGCGCATGCTGCCATCGCGAAGATTGCAGCGGGTCAGGCGGTTGCGGGCATTCATAGGCAAGGCGAGCGCCGATTGTGCGGCGCCCGTCTTGCCCTCGGCTTACCGCAAGTCGAAGCGGTCCAGCTCCATCACCTTGACCCATGTCGCAGCGAAGTCCTCCGCGAACTTCTGCTGCGCATCGCTGCTGGCGTAGACCTCCGCAATGGCGCGCAGCTGCGAGTTGGAGCCGAAGACCAGATCGACATTGCTGGCCTGGCCCTTGACGGCGCCGGTCTTGCGGTCGCGGCCCTCCAGCAGGCCCGGGCCGACGGGCTGCCAGGCCGTGCCCATATCGAGCAGGTTGACAAAGAACTCGTTGCTGAGGGTGCCGGGGCGCTGCACCAGCGGATGCGAGCCCCCCACGCCCAGCGCGCGCAGGCCGCCCACCAGCACCGTCATCTCGGGCGCGCCCAGGCTCAGCAGCTGGGCTTTGTCCAGCAGCAACTCTGGCGCCAGCGCTTCCAGCCCGGGCTTGACGAAATTGCGGAAGCCATCGGCCTGCGGTTCCAGCACGGCGAAGGACGCCGCATCGGTCTGGTCGGCGCGGGCATCCATGCGGCCAGGATGGAAGGGCACGCTCAGGCTCAGGCCCGCCTTTTGCGCCGCGGCCTCGATGGCGGCGCCACCTGCCAGCACGATCAGGTCGGCCAGCGAGATCTTCTTGCCGCCGCCGGCCTGGGCATTGAAGGCCTCGCGGATGCCCGAAAGCACGGCCAGCACCTTGTCCAGTTCGGCCGGCTGGTTGGCGGCCCAGTCCTTCTGCGGGCTCAGGCGGATGCGGGCACCGTTGGCACCGCCGCGCTTGTCGCTGGCGCGGAAGGTGGAGGCCGAGGCCCAAGCCGTGCGCACCAACTGGTCGACGCCGAGGCCGGACGCCAGCACCTGCGCCTTCAGAGCGGCCACATCCTGTGAGTCCACCAGCGCATGGTCCACGGGCGGGATCGGGTCCTGCCAGATCAGTTCTTCCTTGGGCACCAGCTTGCCCAGGTAGCGGGCGCGCGGGCCCATGTCGCGGTGGGTGAGCTTGAACCAGGCGCGCGCAAAGGCGTCGGCGAACTCGGCCGGGTTCTGGTGGAAGCGCCGCGCCACTTTCTCGAAGCCGGGGTCGAAGCGCAGCGAGAGGTCGGCCGTGGTCATCATCGGCGGGTGCTTCTTGCTCGGGTCATGCGCGTCGGGGATCAGATGCTCGGGCTTGCAGTTCTTCGCCACCCACTGGTGCGCGCCGGCCGGGCTCTTGGTGAGCTCCCACTCGTAGCCGAACAGCATGTCGAAGTAGCCGTTGTCCCATTGCGTGGGGTTGGGCTTCCAGGCGCCTTCGATGCCGCTGGTGGTGGTGTGCACGCCCTTGCCCGTGCCGAAGGCGTTGATCCAGCCCAGGCCCTGGTGCTCGATGGCGGCGCCCTCGGGCTCGGGCCCCACCAGCTTGGGGTCACCGGCGCCATGCGCCTTGCCGAAGGTGTGGCCGCCGGCCACCAGGGCCACGGTCTCCTCGTCGTTCATGGCCATGCGGGCAAAGGTCTCGCGCACATCGCGGCCGGAGGCCACGGGGTCGGGGTTGCCGTTCGGGCCCTCGGGGTTCACGTAGATCAGGCCCATCTGCACGGCGGCCAGCGGGTTGGCCAGTTTCCGGTCACCGCTGTAGCGCTGGTCGCCCAGCCAGCTGGTCTCGGGGCCCCAGTCGATGTCCTGCTCGGGCTCCCAGATGTCGGACCGGCCGCCGGCAAAGCCGAAGGTCTTGAAACCCATCGATTCGAGCGCCACGTTGCCGGCCAGGATCATCAGATCGGCCCAAGAGAGCTTGCGGCCGTACTTCTGCTTGATCGGCCAGAGCAGCCGGCGCGCCTTGTCGAGGTTGCCGTTGTCGGGCCAGGAGTTCAGCGGCGCGAAGCGCTGGTTGCCGGTGCCGGCGCCACCGCGGCCGTCGTGCACGCGGTAGGTGCCGGCGGCATGCCAGGCCATGCGGATCATCAAGCCGCCGTAGTGGCCCCAGTCGGCCGGCCACCAGTCCTGCGAGTCGGTCATCAGCGCCGTCAGGTCCTTCACCACGGCGTCCAGGTCCAGGGTCTTGAACTCGGCGGCGTAGTCGAAGTCCTCCCCCATCGGGTTGCCCTTGGGGGCGTGCTGGTGAAGGATGGCCAGGTTGAGCTGGTTCGGCCACCAAGTGCGGTTGCCGGCACTGCCGGCCTGGGTGGTTTGTGGAACCCCGTGATGGAAGGGGCACTTGGCTTCGCTGGACATTGAGAGGTCTCCTGATTGGCTGGTGGGTGCGCCGCAGTCTAGGAAGCGCGTCCGCCCCGGGCAAGGCAAGCCTGGCAATGGCGGCGATAGCCACGGCGCTGGCTCAACAATGCGCACACCCCGCGCCCACCGCCCGAGCCCTTGATGAGCCCCTTGACCGAACTGCTGCAGCAACGTGAGCGCCTGAGCGCCAGCGAGTTGTTGGCCCAGATCCGCGAGGGCTTGGAGCCCTCCCCCGCCCGCTCCGGCGCGGGTGCGGCCATCCACCAGCTGCTGCTGGACTACTTCAGGCTCGACGAGCAGGCCAGCGCCAGCAGCTTTGCCCGGGCCTTCAAACGCCACCCGCAGACGGCGCAGACCTTGCTGCGGCTCGGCCAGGAGCAGGGGCTGACGGAGCTGGGCGCGCTGATGCAGTCCGTGATGGCAGGCCAGCCCCGCCCCAGCGGCGCCTTCCAGCAGGCGCTGAAGGAACAGACAAGCCAGCAGCCGGGCGCGCAGGCCTTTCTGCAGGGCTTTGCCGGCGTGGCCTTTGCCAGCGCGGACAGCGAGGCCGAGATCGAGCTCTCGCTGGCCTGGCAGGCGCTGGAGGATTGCCTGCTGGACCATCTGCAGCCCCATGCCGAGCTGATCGCCTTCGACTGGGGCCCCACCCTGCGCGCGCAGCGCCAGCGTGAAGCCGCGGTGCAAGCGGCGCTGGCCCGGCACAACGCCCTGCAGCTGCTGCAGGAACTGCTGCAACACCCGCAACCCGAAGTGCTGGCGCAACCCAGCGAATACGACATCGAGCACGAAGGCGCAGCGCCGCAGCAGGTGGCCATCGCCGTGCGGCATCTGGCGCCGCTGGAGGCACGGCCGCCGGCGCTGGCGGCGCAGCCCGCCGCGGCGGCGCAGCTGCTCGCCGTGTACCAGGCCCTGAACGGGGCGGCGCTGTTTTGCACCGATGCGCAGGACCTGTGGTCGGCCGGCTTTCTGCTGCTGCCCGCCCAGCAATGGCACGAGGCCGCCGCCGAGATGCTGGACTGGCTGCTCAGCGTGGACTTTCAAGAGGAGCCCGAGGCGCTGCCCAGCTGGGTGCGCAGCGCCATTCCCTTCGGCAAGATTCCGGGCGACGCCAGCTACTGGCTGCTGCCGGTGGAAGGCCCGTTCGCCGGCCAGGTGCTGCTTTCCAATGAAGACGTGAGCGCCGAGCAGGTGCGTTACGCCAGCTTCGACGCCTTCATCGCCACGCTTTGCCTGCAGCCCGAACAGGTGCTGGGCTGCGGCGGCTACATCAGCTATGCCAGCGCGGGCAACGCGCACAGCCTCTACCCCGTGGGCTACCGCAGCGGCGCGGGCTGATAAGGGTGCGTGCGCCGCCTGCGCTTCAACCCGGCCCGTTCACCCCGCGCCGGTAGGCCTGCGGCGTCACACCCATCTGGCGCTTGAACAAGGCGATGAAGGCAGCCGCGCTGGCGTAGCCCAGCTCGTGGGCGATGGCGTCGAGCTTGCGGCCGGCGCTGAGCAGCGGCAGCGCGCGCACGGTGCGCAGGCGCGAGCGCCATTCGGTGAAGCCCATGCCCAGCTGCTGCTGGCAGCGGCGCTGCAGGGTGCGCTCGGTGCTGTGCAGCTGGCGCGCCCAGTCGGCCAGGCCGCGCGGGTCGGCGGGGTTGGCGCTCAGCGCCTCCAGCAGTGGCGCCAGCAGGGGGTCGCGGCTGCCGGGCAGGTAGCTGCCGCTGGGCTGGGCCTCGTGCAGCAGGTCCAGCGCCACCTGCAGTTGGCGCGCATCGGGCGGGCGCGCTGGCTCGGGCGGGCGTTGGCGCCAGCGCTCCAGCAGGGCGCGCAGCAGCGGGTCCACGGTCAGCACGCAGGCCTGGGCCGGCAGCTGCGCGCACAGCGGCGCGGCCAGGTAGAGCGAGGCATGCACCACCGCCTGGCGGTTCAGGCCGCGGTGCTCCAGCTCAGGCGGCAGCCAGGCGCCGCACAGCGGTGGCACCAGCAGCTGGTGGCCGGCGAACTGCAGCTCGATGACGCCCTCGTAGGCGTAGACGAACTCGCCCCAGGCATGGCGGTGGCGCGGGTAGCTGGCCGGGGCGCTGAGGGTGGCGGCGCGGAACACGATCTGCGCCGGCAGGGCGTCGCGGTAGGGCGTGCTGAGCGTGGCGGCGGGGGTGGGGCGAGCTTTCATGCGGTGGCGCGGCGGTGGCAGAGATTGTCGGGTTCGATGAACCGGCAGCGAACCCGTCACACCAGAATCGGCCCCATGTCCAGCCTGCACCGCCCCCTCGACGCCCGCGCCATGGCCATCATGAGCCTGCTCTGCCTGATCTGGGGCTTCCAGCAGATCGCCCTGAAGGCCACCGCGGCCGACATGGCGCCCACGCTGCAGATCGGCCTGCGCTCGGGCCTGGCCGCGCTGCTGGTGCTGGGCTGGATGCGCTGGCGCGGCGAGCGCCTGCACTGGCGCGAGGGCCAATGGCGCGCCGGCGCCCTGGTGGGCGGGCTGTTCGGGCTGGAGTTCATGCTGGTGGGCGAAGGCCTGCGCCACACCAGCGCCGCGCACATGGCGGTGTTCCTCTACACCGCGCCGGTGTTTGCCGCCCTGGGCCTGGCCTGGGTGCAGCGCAGCGAGCGCCTGCACCCGCTGCAATGGGCCGGGGTGGCGCTGGCCTTTGCCGGCATGGCGCTGGCCTTTCTGGGCCGCGGCGGCGCGGTGAATTCCCAGGTGCTGTGGGGCGATCTGCTGGGCCTGCTGGGCGGTGCGGCCTGGGGCGCCACCACGGTGGCGGTGCGCGCCAGCCGCCTGGCCACGGCGGCGCCGGCGGAAACGCTCTTCTACCAACTGAGCGGCGGCTTCGTGCTGCTGCTGCTCACCGCCCTGCTGCTGGGCCAGACCGCCGTGCAGCCCAGCGCCCGCCTGGCCGCCAGCCTGGCCTTCCAGACGGTGATCGTCTCCTTCATCAGCTACGGCGTGTGGTTCTGGCTGCTGCGCCAGTACCTGGCCTCGCGCCTGGGCGTGTTCAGCTTCCTCACGCCGCTGTTCGGCGTGGGCTTTGGCGTCTGGCTGCTGGGCGAAGCCCTGGAGCCCGCCTTTCTGGGCGGCGCGGCCTTGGTGCTGCTGGGCATCACGGTGGTGAGCGCGCAGCCGCTGCTGATGCGGCGGGTTCCGGCTTCCTGAAGCGCCACGCCTGATCAGCCGGCGCGCCGCTTCGTTGGCGGGGAGCGGCTTGCTGGGCCGTGCGGGCAAAGGCGGAGCCGGGGCCGCAGCGGCGGCGGGTATCGTCAGGCCCAAGACGCCATGGTCACACCCCACCGGACACCCCTCTCCTCGCAGCCCTGGGCGCTCGGGCTGTGGCTGCTCGGCCTGCTGCTGACGCTGGCGCTGGCCATGCAGGTGCACCGCAGCAACGAGCGCGCGGCGCAGCAGCGCTTCGAGCGCGTGGTGGACGAACTGGCGCGCGGCGTGCAGGAGCGCTTCGGCCTGTACGAACTGGGCCTGCGCGGTGCACGCGGCGCGGCGCTGGCGGCCGGCGGCATCGGTCTGCCCCGCCAGGCCTTCGCCGCCTATGCGAACAGCCGCGAGCTGGAACGCGAGTTCCCCGGCGCGCGCGGCTTCGGCCTGATCCAGCGCGTGCCGCGCGCCGAGGAAGCGCGCTTCGTGGCCCAGATGCGGGCGCAAGGCCTGAGCGACTTCGCGGTGCGCGAGCTGAGCCCCCATGGTGAGGAGCGCCTGGTCATCCGCGCCGTCGAGCCCGAGGCCCTGAACCGCCAGGCTTTGGGGCTGGACATTGCCTCCGAACCCAACCGCCGCGAGGCCGCGCGCCAGGCCGCACTGAGCGGCGAAGCGCGGCTCACCGCCCCGCTCACGCTGATGCAGGCGGCCGAGAGCCCGCACCGCGGTTTCTTACTGCTGCTGCCGGTGTACGCCGAGGGCGCCGACCTGCGCACCCCCGGCGCGCGCGAGCGCGCCACGCAGGGCTGGGTGCACGCCCCGCTGCTGGCTGACGCCGTGCTGCGCAGCCTGGGCGCCGGGCTGGACGAGGTGCACATCCGCCTGGTGGACCAGGCCGAGCGCAGCCCCTTCTTCCGCACCGATGCCGAGGGCGAACGCAGCGGCACCGGTCTGAGCACGCAGCGCGCGCTGCGCATCATGGGCCGCAACTGGCAGCTGCAGGCCGATGCCCAGCCTGCCCTGCTGGCCGCGGCCCAGCCGCGCAGCCCGGCGGCCGTGCTGGCCATCGGGGTGGCGCTGAGCAGCCTGGGCGCGCTGCTGCTGGGCGTGCTGACGCGCCAGCGCGAGCAGCAGCTGCAGGCCCTGGGCCTGCCCGAACGCGAGGCCGCGCGCCCGCTGCGCGCCTTTGCCACCAGCCGCCTCACGCTGGGCGCCCTGCTGCTCTGGCTGCTCGGCGTGCTGGCCTATGCAGCGGTGGCACAGAGCGAGATCCGCGCGCGCCGCGCCGCCGAGCTGGCCCGCCATCTGCAGGAGCAGGCGCGGCAGCTGGTGACGCAGCGCGAGCAGCAGCGCGAGGCGCGCCGCAAGGTGCTGACCTTTCTGGCCGAGACGCCTCCGGTGCTCGGCCTGTGGCGCTCCCTGCCCACGGGAGTGGACCCGCTCGATGGCTCGGACCGCGCGCACTGGCAACGCCGCATGCAGCAGATCTTCAGCGCCCATCTGCGCACCGCCCCCGAGGTGCAGAGCCTGAGCCTGCGCTACCTCGACCGCCCCGCCAGCGAGAGCCTGAGCGTGCTGCGCGTGGACGGCCAGTTGGTGGCACGGGCCGGTGCCTTGGTGACGGAACCGGATCCGAGTCCGCATCTGGCCCTGGCACTGCGCCAGCCCACCGGGACTCTGTACATCGCTGCGCCCCGCGCCGGCGCGCCCGGGCCGGATGGCCGCCCGCGCTGGAGCTACGAGGCCCTGCTGGCCGTGGACGGCCCGCCCGGCAGCACGCAGGGTCGCCCCGTTGCCGTGCTGAGCGTGGTCATCGACCTCAGCGAACGACTGGAAAGCCTGCGCAGCCAGCTGCCGGCGGGCGAACAGCTCTACGTGCTGGACAGCCAGCAGCAGCTGATGGTGGCGCCGCCCGGGCTGCGCGCGCCGACACCCGTGGGCGAGCTGCTGCGCTGGCCACAGGTATTCCACAGCGTGGCCTCGCCCTGGGTGGACGCCGAGCCCGCGCTGCGCGCCTGGGCCGGTCCCAGCGGCACCCTGCTGCTGGCGCAAGCGCTCTACCAACCCAACCAGCGCAGCGACGAGGCCGAGCAGGCCCTGCTGCTGGGCCAGCCGCAAGAGCAGCTGGAGCAGGAGGTGCGCAGCGAGCTGGGCCAGCGCCTGCGCATCCCGCTCGCGCTCGGCCCGGTCGGCCTGCTGCTGCTCTACCTGCTGTGGACGGCCAATGAGCGCCAGCAGCGCATGCGCGCCGAACGCCTGCGCCAGGCGCGCGTGCTCGATCAGTCGCGCGACGCTTTCATCGGCTTGGACGGCGAGCAGCGCATCCGCAGTTGGAACCAAGGCGCGCAGGCGCTGTTCGGCTGGCAGGCCGACGAGGTGCGCAGCCGCGCGCTGGCCGAGCTGCTGCACGCCGAAGCCCCCTGGCCGCAGCCACAGGACCCAGCCTGCCGCTTCGAGACCCGCGTGCGCCGCGGCAGCGCAGACGCCGCCGAGCCCCTGGAAGTGGCGGTGGACTGGACCCCGCTGCAGGGTGAGGACGGCGGCGGCAGCCTGACGCTGCGCGACATCGGCCAGGAACGCGCCGCCCAGCGTCGCGTGCTGCAGCTCAATGCCGAGCTGGAGGGCCAGGTGATGGCGCGCACCGCCGACCTGCTGCACGAGCGCGAGCGGCTGGCCAACATCCTCGAAGGCACCCATGTGGGCACCTGGGAATGGAATGTGCAGACGGGCGCGACCCGCCACAACCCGCGCTGGGCCGAGATGCTGGGCTACACGCTGGACGAACTGCAACCCATCACCCCCGAGCGCATGGAAGCGCTCACCCACCCGGACGACCGTGCCGCGGCCCGCCAGCTGATGCAGGCCCATCTGCGCAACCGCGACTCGCTCTACGAGGTCGAGCTGCGTCTGCGCCACCGCGACGGCCATTGGGTCTGGGTGCTCTCGCGCGGCCGTGTGCTGAGCTGGACCGAGGACGGCCGCCCCGAGTGGATGTACGGCACCCACCAGGACATCACCGAGCTCAAGCAGGCGCAGCAGCGCCAGCAGCGCGCCGCCCGCCTGCTGCAGCAGGTGCTGGCCGCGGCCACCGAGGTCTCGGTGATCGCCACCGACACCGAGGGTGTCATCACCGTTTTCAACCCCGGCGCCGAACGCCTGCTGGGCTACCGCGCCGAAGACATGGTGGGCCGGCAGACCCCGGCCGTGCTGCACCTCCCCGAAGAGGTGCAGGCGCGTGGGCAGGAATTGAGCCAGGCCTCGGGCCGGCCGGTGGAGGGCTTCCGCGTCTTTGTGCACCTGCCCGAGCAGCAAGGCTCGGAGCTGCGCGAATGGACCTACGTGCGCCAGGACGGTAGCCAGGTGCCCGTGGCCCTGGTGGTGACCGCCATGCGCGACGAGGCCGATCGCCTGATCGGCTACCTGGGCATTGCGCAGGACATTTCCGAACGCCGCCGCGCCGAGCAGACCCTGCGCGAGGCCAAGCAGGTGGCCGAGGCCGCCAACGCCGCCAAGAGCCTGTTCCTGGCCAACATGAGTCACGAGATCCGCACACCCATGAACGCCGTGCTGGGTGTCGCGCACCTGCTGCAGGACACCCCGCTGGACGCCGAGCAGCGCACCCTGCTGGGCAAGCTGCAGCTGGCCGGACGCTCGCTGATGGCCATCATCAACGACGTGCTGGACCTGGCCAAGATCGAAGCTGGCGAGCTGCGCCTGGAGCAGCTGCCGGTACGGCCACAGCAGCTGCTCGACGAGGTGCGCGCCTTGATGGAGCCGCAGGCCCAGGCCAAGGGTCTGGGCCTGCACACCGAGCTCGACCCGGCCCTGCCCGAACTCATCAGCAGCGACCCGCAGCGCCTGCGCCAAATCCTGCTCAACCTCAGCAGCAACGCCATCAAGTTCACCGCCCAGGGCGCGGTGCGCCTGCGTGCCCGCCTGGAGGCCGACGCGACAGGCGCCGAGTGGCTGTGCTGGGAGGTGCAGGACAGCGGCATCGGCATCACCCCCGAGGCCCAGGCCCAGCTGTTCCGCCCCTTCGTGCAGGCAGACGCCTCCACCACCCGCCACTACGGCGGCACCGGCCTGGGCCTGGCCATCGTGCGCGAGCTCAGCGAGCGCCTGGGCGGCACGGTGAGCCTGCGCAGCCAGCCCGGCGAGGGCAGCTGCTTCACCGTGCGCCTGCCGCTGCAGCGCGCCGAAGCCAGCAGCGCCAGCGGCGGGCTGCGCGTGCTCATCGTCGAGGACGAGGCCGCCCAGCGCGAGGCCCTGGCCGCGCAATGCCGCAGCCTGGGCTGGCAGATCGAGGCGCTCGACAGCGGCGAGGCCCTGCTGCAGCGCCTGGCGCAGCCCGGCCCGGAGCCCGATGTGATGCTGCTGGACTGGCAGCTGGGCGCCGGCCCCGATGGCCTGAGCACCCTGCAGCAGCAGGTGCAGAGCCAGGGCGCGGACAGCCTGCCCGCGGTGCTGGTCATCAGCGCCGCCGCCCCCGAGCGCCTGCGCGCCGCCGCCGGCTCGGAGTGGTCCGACGCCCTGCTGCACAAGCCCGTGCAACCCTCCGACCTGTTCAACGCGGTGAACCGCGCCGTGGTGCGCCGCACCGGCAGCCTGGAGCGCGTACTGCAGGCCACCCGCATCGACGCCCTGGACGCCGCCTGGCTGCCCGGCGTGCGCGTGCTGGTGGTGGACGACAGCGAGCTCAACCGCGAGGTGGCCCAGCGTCTGCTGAGCCGCGAAGGTGCCCTGGTGCAGACGGCCGACGGCGGCGCCGCCGCGCTCGCCCTGCTGCAGGCCAGCGACCCGCCACCCTTCGACGCCGTGCTGATGGACGTGCAGATGCCCGGCATGGACGGCCTGGAAACCACCCGCCGCCTGCGCCAACTGCCCGGCGGCGCTGAGCTGCCCGTGCTGGCCCTGACCGCCGGCGCGCTGGAAGAGGAACGCCAGCGCGCGCTGGCCGCCGGCATGGACGGCTTCCTGACCAAGCCCCTGGAGCCCGCCCAGCTGGTGCGCAGCCTGCGCCACAGCGTGGAGGCGCGCCGCCGCGAGCCCCTGGCCGCCGCACGCAGCACGCCGGCCTTGGCCAGCGCGGAGGGCGATGAATGGCCCTTGATCGCCGGCATCGACCACGCCCAATCCCAGCTGCTGATGGGCGGCCAGCGCGAGCTGTTCCTGCAATCCCTGCGCCGCCTGCTGGACGAACACCTGCCCGCGCTCGAAGCCTGGCAGACGGCGGATCTGGAGGCCGAGCGTGCCGACTGGCTGGCCCGCCTGCACAAGCTGCGCGGCTCAGCCGGCCAGTTGGGCGCCCGCAGCCTGCACAGCGCCGCCAGCGCCGCCGAACAGGCCCTGCGCAGCAGCGCCCCCACCCTGCCCCCGCTGCTGGACGCGGTGCGGCAGGCCCTGCGGGCCTTGAGCCAGGCCGCCGCCCCGGCCCTGCAGGCCGCCGCGCAGCGTCGCCCGCAAACCAGTGGCCCGCCACCCGAGGGCCCGGCCTGGCAGGCCCTGCTGGCCCAGCTGCGCGCCAACGACCTGGAGGCCCTGAGCGACTACCAGCGCTACCTGCCCGGCCTGGCCCAGGCCCTGGGCGCCGAGCGTGCCGAGGCCTGGGAGCAACAGGTCGCCAATCTGCAGTTCCCGGCCGCGCTGCGCCTGCTGGAAGAAGCCGGCCTGACCGGGCCGGATCGGTGAAGATCCAGCCATGACCGACGCCGCGCTGCGCCCCGCCAATCTGCTGATCGTCGACGACGACCCACTGATCATCCAGGCCATTGCGCGCGCACTGAACGGCCTGGGGCGCTTGCGCTTTGCCACCGCCGGCCGCGAGGCCCTGGCCCTGGCCAGCACCGAGCCGCCCGACCTGCTGCTGCTGGACGCCCAGATGCCCGACCTCAACGGCCTGGAGGTGCTGCGCCAGCTGCGCGAACTGCCCGACACCCGCGAGCTGCAGGTCATCGTCATCACCAGCCAGAGCGACGACGCCACCGAGCAGGCTGCGCTGGAACTGGGCGCGGCCGACTTCCTGGCCAAGCCGGTGCGCCCGGCCGTGCTGCTGGCGCGCGTGCGCACCCAGCTGCGCCTGAAGCAGGCGCTCGACGCCCTGCGCCAGCAGGCCACGCTGGACCAGCTGACCCGCTGCGCCAACCGCCATGTGCTGCTCGAGGCCATCGAGCGCGAATGGGCCCGCGCCCTGCGCGAGCGCCAGCGCTTCAGCCTGATGCTGCTGGACGTGGACTACTTCAAGCGCTTCAACGACCGCTACGGCCACCTGGCCGGCGACCAGGCCCTGGTGACCGTGGCCGAGGTGCTGCGCCAATGCGCGGCACGCCCGGGCGACCTGGTGGCCCGCTACGGTGGCGAGGAATTTGCCGTGCTGCTGACCGGCGCCGACCGCGAGGGCGCCGAGGCCGTGGCGCAATGCCTGCGCAGCCGCCTGGCCGCACGCGCCGTGCCACACGAAGACGGCGTCAACGGCTGGCTCACGGTCTCCATCGGCGCGGCCAGCTTTGGACCCGACTGCGCCGGCTGGACCGAACAACCCACCGGCCCCGTGCCCGGCGGCCAGAGTTGGAGTGCCAACCAGCTGCTCAACCTGGCCGACCAGGCCCTCTACGAAGCCAAGCGCCGGGGCCGCGACCAGGCGGTGTTCGTGCGCATCGAGCTGGACGTAGGCGAACCCAGCGGGCGCTGAACCTGGCCCCGGCTGGTAGAACGCCAGCCATGAGCCCCGAACAGTTCCTGCGCGAGATCCAGCGCAACCCCATCAACCGCGCCCTGCTGGCCGGCCTGCCGGCGCTGCAGCTGCCCGATGCCTGGCTGGTGGCGGGGTGCCTATTCCAGACCGTCTGGAACCTGAAGAGCGGCCGAGCCCCCGAGTCCGGCATCAAGGACTACGACCTCTTCTACTTCGACGCCGGCGACCTTTCAGCCGCGGCCGAGGCCGCCGTGCAGCAACGCGTGCAGGCCGCCTTTCCGGGCGTTCCGGTGGAGGCCAAGAACCAGGCACGCGTGCACTGTTGGTACGAGGACTGGTGCGGCCACCCCTATGAGCCCCTGGGCTGCAGCGCCGACGGCATCGCCCGCTTCCTGATCCCCGGCACCTGCGTGGGCGTGCAGCCCCAGGCGGATGGCCGCCTGCGCCTGCAGGCGCCCTATGGGCTGGATGATCTGTACGCCGGGCGGTTGCGGCCGAACTCGCTGATCGACCACCGCACGCTGTTCCGTGCCAAGGCGGCGTCCTATCGGGCGCGCTGGCCCTGGCTGAGCGTTCAGGAAGGCCCAGCACGCACCGAAGCGGCAGCACATCAATGATCTTCAAGGACCCTTCCGTGCGACTCAGGCCGTTCCTCTGCACCCTTTTGGCCGCTTGTCTTGTGGGCTGTGGTGAGAAGCAAGCCGCCAGCCCAAAGCCCATCACCCGTGCGCAAGCCATCGCACTGGCGGAACGCTACGTGCGTGAGAACGGCTACACCGATCAGCCGGCCGTGAAGGAGCGCCTGGACCCCGAGTCATTCAACTGGAATCTGCCGCGCGAACAGGCGATGCAGATGCGTGCCAACACCTTGAAGGGCAAGGCCATCGGGGCACAGGCTGGTGGGCGGAATTCGGAGCCTGGATGGGGCGTGGCCTTCGACTACGCAGGAAACATAAGCGACCCCAGCATCTGTCGCGTGGTGACCATGGACCCCTACGGCCAAGGCCTGGTCATGCAGCACCAGGACGGTCGCAGGTCGTATTGGGTCGATGCACCAGCCCCGCCCTACAAACCGCTGCGAGCCTTGGAGCCAAAGGCTAGCGCGGCTGCATCTCAGCCGAGTTGAGGATGCGCAGGCCCGGCTGGCGCTGCTGCGCCGCCGCCACCAGAGCCTGCGCCACGGCGGTGGCCTCAATCGGGCGCACGCTGCGGGGGATCAGCCCGGACAAGGGGCGCAGCAGCCGGGTGGCTGTGCCCTCCCCGGCGCGACCGGGCTGGCCCAGCGCCGCGCGGTCACCAAGCAACAGCGAGGGCCGGGCCAACACCACCTGTTCGAAGCCCAGGCCCTGCACGGCCTGCTCGGCCTCGCCCTTGACGCGGTTGTAGAACACCGTGGACTTGGGATCGGCGCCCAGCGCCGAGACCATGAACAGGGCCTTGGCCCCGGCGGCGCGGGCCGCCCGTGCGCTGGCCAGCACGGCGTCGAAATCCACCTCCCGGAAGGCGGCCTGCGAGCCGGCCTGCTTGATCGTCGTGCCCAGGGCGATGAACACCTCGTCCAGCCGCGGCAGCTTGGGCAGGGCGGCGAAATCCACCTGCTGGGTGTGCAGCTTGGGGTGTTGCGGCCAGCCCGCGATGGGGCGGCGCAGCAGCGCATGCACCTCGCCGTAGCTGGGCTCCGCCAGCAGGCGTTCCAGCAGCGCGCGGCCCACCAGGCCGCTGGCGCCGACGAGCAGGGCTTTGCGCGTCACTCGAACTTCGAGAAGTCGGGGGCGCGCTTCTGGAAGAAGGCCTGGAAGGCCTCCATGGCCTCGGGGCTGCGCAGGCGCGCGCCGAAGATCTCGGCCTCGGTCTGGATCACGCGCTGCAGCTCGGCCAGGCCGGGCTCGCGCATCAGGCGCTTCGAAGCGCGCACCGCGCTGGGCGCCAGGCTGTTGAAGCGCTCGGCCATGCGGCGCGCGTGGTTCAGCACCTCGGCGGCCGGCAGCACGGCGTTGGCGATGCCCCACTCCACCGCTTCGGCGCCGGTCATGGGGTCGCCCAGCAGCAGCTTCTCGGCCGCCTTCACATGGCCCAGCAGCTTCGGCACCACCAGGCTGGAGCCGAACTCGGGCACCAGGCCGAGGGCGACGAAGGGCATGGCGAGGCGGCAGTCGTCGGCCACATAGACGAGGTCGCAATGCAGCAGCAGCGTGGTGCCGATGCCGATGGCCGCGCCGGTGACGGCGGCGATCACCGGCTTCTCGCAACCCAGCAGGGCCTGCATGAACTGGAACACCGGGGCGTCGGCATCGCGCGGCGGGCGGGCCATGAAGTCTTCGAGGTCGTTGCCGCTGGTAAAGATGCCGGGCTGGCCGGTGATCAGCACCGCGCGCACCTGGCCGTCGGCGTTCGCCGCCTGCAGGGCCTCGGCCATCTCCGAGTACATCGCCGAGGTGATGGCGTTCTTCTTCTCGGGGCGGGCGATTTCGATCGTGGCCACGCCATTGATGGTGGCGGTCTTGATGCTCATATTGGGGTCACTCCAGAGAGACGCTGCAGCTGCTGCAGCAGGATGGGCCACAGTGTCGTGGCCTGCTGGGCGCGGAAGAAGCCGAGGTGGCCGATGCGGCCGCCGGCCGCGGGCGTCAGAGTGATGAGTTCACGCTCGCGGGCACCGGCGTAGCCCTGGTAGAGGGTTTGGATGCTGGTCTCGCTGAGCATCTCGTCGTCGCTGATCTGCAGCGAGACAAACGGCGCCGTGAAGCCCTGGTAATGCTCGCGCAGCCCCGGGTCGTCCAGCAGATAGCCGCTCTGGTTGCACCAGCGCTTCCAGTCCCGAATCACCCCGAGCGGCAGGTCGCCGATCAGCTTGAGCTTGGCGCCCGGGAAGTAGCCGTACAGCGTGGTGGCCAGGGGCACACCCCAACCCCAGAACCAGCGCGCGCGACTGCGCTGCGGCTCGGGCTGGTGGCCCCAGAAGCCGCTGCCCGCCGCCACGCCCACCAGGCCCTGGATGCGCTCGCGCGAGGGCAGCAGGCCGGGCAGCTGGCCGCCGAGCGAATGGCCGACGACCAGCAGCGGCGCGCCTCGCACCTGGGATTGCAGATGGCGCAGCGCGGCGTCCATGTCCTGCACCCAATCCTGGATGCCGGCGCGGTAGCCGCGCAGGCTGCGCCGGTGCGCCTCGGGCCGCGAGGCGCCGATGCCGCGGAAGTCGAAGGTCTGCACCGCCAGGCCCTGGTCGGCCA
Organism: Inhella sp.; assembly: GCF_041912635.1. GTDB lineage: Bacteria > Pseudomonadota > Gammaproteobacteria > Burkholderiales > Burkholderiaceae_C > Inhella. The sequence goes on along the minus strand of NZ_JAYRMO010000009.1, from coordinate 25,467 downwards.
GCCAGCGCGCCAGCTCGGCGTAATAGCTCTGCGGCACGCCCATGGCGGCGCCGATCAGCACGGCGGCCTGCGGGTTGCCCTCGGGCAGGAAGAGCCGCGCGGCAAGCGGCGTGCCGTCGCCCGAGCGCAAGGGGGTGTCGATCACGTCGTCTTGGGGAACTCGATCTGCGACCAATGGTTCGCGAGATGCATCAGGTGCGCGCGGGTGTACTGCGCCTTGTCCAGCTCGCCGTAGGCGAAATGGGGTTTGAGCGGGCCGCCCCAGGCCTCGAAGGCATTCAGCGCCGCGAGCAGGCGGGCGATGCTGTCCTTGAGCAAAATCTGCGGCTTCAATGCCGGCGCGCCGGGGATGGGCTCCGCCAGGTTGTGGCTCATCGCGCCCCGTGCGTTGAAGACCGCGAAAGCGGTGTTGCCGATGACGGCACGGAACACCGGGCCCTTCATCTCAGGGTAGCCCTGCATCGAGTACTCGATGCTTTGGGCCAGGTGCTGCAGCAGCTGGCTGAGCGACCAGCTCTCATGCTTCAGCTTCGGCTCGCCAAAGCCCAGGTCCAGAACCTGCTGCTTGGCCTCCTTCAGTGAGCTGAAGGTTTCGAGCTGGCCGGCGCAGCCGGACAAAGCTGCAGCGCCGGCACCCGTCAGAACAAAGTGGCGGCGCTGCATTTCAAGATCCTTTATCCAAGGTCCTCAGTTTGAGTCGTCCGGATTGCGTAGCGAGCGGCCCGAGAGCAGGTTGAGGAGCGCAGCCGTACTCCCGTACGGCGAGCACCGCAGGCCTGCTATCGGGTCGCGCAGTAGCAAGACGGATGACTCAAAGGGCCTCGAAGATGCCGGCGGCGCCTTGACCTGCGCCGACGCACATCGTCACCATGCCGTACTTCTGCTTGGTGCGACGCAGGTTGTGGATGACCGAGGCCGCGCGGATGGCACCGGTGGCGCCGAGCGGGTGGCCCAGGGCGATGGCACCGCCGTTCGGGTTGACCTTGCTGCGGTCCAGCTCGAAGCCCTTGCTGTCGAGGTCGTTCAGCACCGCCAAACTCTGTGCGGCGAAGGCCTCGTTCAGTTCCACCCAGCCCATGTCGCTGGCCTTCAGGCCGGCCATCTTGAGCGCGGCGGGGATGGCTTCGATGGGGCCGATGCCCATGATTTCGGGCGGCACGCCGCGCACGGCGAAGCTGACGAAACGGGCCAGCGGCGTCAGGCCGAAGCGCTTCAGTGCGGCCTCGCTGACGATCAGCAAGCCACCCGAGCCATCGCTGGTCTGCGAGCTGTTGCCGGCCGTCACCGAACCCTTCGCGGCAAACACCGGCTTGAGCTTGGCCAGGCCTTCGAGGCTGGTGTCGGGGCGGGCGCCTTCGTCCAGCTTCACCGTGCGGGTCTTGATGTTGACGCTGCCATCGGCCAGGTTGGGCGTGCGCTCGACGATGTCGAAGGGCGTGATCTCGGCGTCGAAGTGGCCGGCCTGCATCGCCGCCACGGCGCGGCGGTGCGATTCGAGCGAGAAGGCGTCTTGGTCTTCGCGGCTGATCTTCCACTGCGCAGCCACCTTCTCGGCGGTCAGGCCCATGCCGTAGGCGATGCCGATGTTCTCGTCCTTCTCGAAGATCAGCGGCGAGAGGCTGGGCTTGTTGCCGCCCATGGGGATCATGGACATCGACTCGACGCCGCCGGCGAACATCACGTCAGCCTCGCCCACACGGATGCGGTCGGCCGCCATCTGCACCGCGGTGATGCCGGAGGCGCAGTAGCGGTTGATGGTGACGCCGCCGACGCCATTGCCCCAGCCGGCCAGCACCGAGGCGACACGGGCGATGTTCATGCCCTGCTCGCCCTCAGGGAAGGAGCAGCCGACGATGGCGTCCTCGATGGCCTTCGGGTCCAGGCCCGGGGCCTGGGCCAGCGCGGCCTGCATCACCTTGACGAGCATCTCGTCCGGGCGGGTGTTCTTGAAGTAGCCACGGCCGCTCTTGCCGATGGGCAAACGGGTGGCGGCAACGATGTAGGCGTCTTGGACTTGCTTGCTCATGATGAGCTCCTTACGGTGTTTAGGCCTGAGGTTTCTTGGGCACCCAGGCCCAGACAAATTCACACTCGATCGGCTGTTCGCCGGCTTCGTCGGTCACCTGGACCGCCACGATCACTTCGCCCTTGTCCGTCTCGTGCATCAGCTGGCGCTGTTCAGGCTCCAGCGAGGCCGTGGCCGTGAGCGCACCCTGCGCGCGGCGCTTGAACTTGACCTTCATGGTCTTGCACAGCGGCAGGCAGTCGTCGCGCACGTTCATGCCCACCACCATGCCGGTGGCGGACTCGGCCACCAGCGCCATGGCGGCGGCATGCACACCGCCGATGTGGTTCTGGATCTTGCGGCGGTTGGCGATGTAGACCACCGCCTGCTCGACCGTCAGCGCCTGGAAATCCAGGCCGGCCGTGCCGGTGAGGGGCACGGCGCGGCGCAGCACCAGGTTGCGGCCGGCGCGGCGCAGCGGGCCGGGCAGGCCGTCCAGCTTGGCCAGCGCGCGTTGCAGGCGGTTCGGGGAAGTCACCGGGTGTCCTTAGTTGCGCACCGGCTTGCCGGTTTGGAGCATGCCCATGATCCGCTCTTGGGTCTTGGGGTTGTCCAGCAGGGCGCAGAAGTGCTTGCGCTCCAGCGCCATCAGGTATTCCTCGGTCACCAGCGAGCCGGCTTCCACTTCGCCGCCGCACACCACGTCGGCGATCAGGCTGGCCAGGTGGTAGTCGTGGGCGCTGACGAAGCCGCCGTCGCGCATGTTGGCGACCTGACCCTTGATCGAGGCGATGCCGCTGCGGCCGGCCACCGGGAAGACGGCCTTGTGCGGCGGGCGGTAGCCCGACTCGGCCATGCCCTTGACCTGGGCGGTGGCCACATGCAGCAACTCGTCCTTGTTCGGCACGATGACATCGCTGTCGAGCAGGTAGCCGATCTTCTTGGCCTCATGCGCGCTGGTGGCCACCTTGGCGGTGGCGGCGCTCAGGAAGCCGTCCTTCAGGAAGGTGAAGACGTCGGCGCCCGAGTTGCCGGCCGCGGCCATCTCGGCAGCGCGGCGGGCGATGTAGGTCAGGCCGCCGGCACCCGGCACCAGGCCGACGCCCACTTCCACCAGGCCGACATAGCTCTCCACATGGGCCACGCGGCGCGCGCAGTGCACCGCCAGCTCGCAGCCGCCGCCCAGAGCCAGGCCGCGCATGGCAGCCACCACCGGCACGTTGGCGTAGCGGATGCGCAGCATCGCGTCCTGCAGCTTCTTCTCTTCCGGGGCGATGCCCTTGGAGCCAAGCTTCATGAACACGGGCATCAGGCTTTCCAGGTTGGCGCCGGCGCTGAACACGTCGTCCGGGCTCCAGATCACCAGGCCCTTGTAGCCTTCCTCGGCAATCTCCACGGCCTTCAGCAGGCCCTCGGTCACGGCCGGGCTGATCAAGTGCAGCTTGGCGGTGATGGAGGCGATGACGACTTCGCCGTCCAGCGTCCAGACGCGGATCTCCTCGTTCTTGAACAGCTCGGTGCCGCTCTTCAGCGGGTCCTTGGCGGCTTCGCCGACCAGGGTCTCGGGGAAGGGCTGGCGGGCGTACACGGGCAGCGCGGCGCGCGGCTTGAACTTGCCCTCCGCAGCGCTCCAGGAGCCTTCGGCGGTGTGCACGCCACCGGCGGCGGCCACCGGGCCTTCGGTCACCCAGGCGGGCAGCGGGGCGCTGCTGAGCGTCTTGCCGTCGGCGATGTCGGCGGCGATCCACTGCGCCACCTGCGTCCAACCGGCAGCCTGCCACAGCTCGAACGGACCTTGGCTGCTGCCGAAGCCCCAGCGCATGGCGAAGTCGATCTCGCGGGCGGTGTCGGCCACGGTGGCCAGGTGCACAGCGCAGTAGTGGAAGCTGTCGCGCAGGATGGACCAGAGGAACTGGGCCTGCGGGTTGGTCGACTCACGCAGCAGCTTGATGCGGTCGGCCGGGGCCTTCTTGAGCATGCGGGCGACGATCTCGTCGGCCTTCTTGCCGCCAGCCACGTACTCGCCGGTGGCGAAATCGAGGCGCAGGATGTCCTTGCCGACCTTCTTGTAGAAGCCGCCGCCGGCCTTCTGGCCCAGCGCGCCCTTCTCGATCAGACCGGCCAGGACTTTCGGCGTGGCGTAGGTCGAGTAGAAGGGGTCGTCCTTCAGGTTGTCCTGCATGGTCTTGACGACGTGGGCCATGGTGTCCAGGCCCACCACGTCCGCGGTGCGGAAGGTGCCCGAGCTGGCACGACCGAGCTTCTTGCCGGTCAGGTCGTCCACCACGTCCACAGTCAGGCCGAACTTCTCGGCCTCGATCATGGTGGCCATCATGCCGGCGATGCCGACGCGGTTGGCCACGAAGTTGGGCGTGTCATGTGCACGCACCACGCCCTTGCCGACGCTGGTGGTGACGAAGGCTTCGAGCTGGTCCAGGATCTCGGGGCGCGTGGTGGGCGTGTTGATCAGCTCCACCAGGTACATGTAGCGCGGCGGGTTGAAGAAATGGATGCCGCAGAAGCGCGGCTTGATTTCTTCCGGCAGCACCTCGCTGAGCTTGGTGATGCTCAGGCCCGAGGTGTTGGATGCCACGATGGCGTGCGGGGCGATGTAAGGAGCGATCTTGGTGTACAGATCCAGCTTCCAGTCCATGCGCTCGGCAATGGCCTCGATGATGAGATCGCAGCCCTTGAGCAGTTCCAGGTGTTCCTCGTAGTTCGCCTGCTGGATCAGCGCGGCCTCGGCGGCGTCGCCCAGGGGCGCGGGCTTGAGCTTCTTCAGGCCTTCGACGGCCTTGGTGACGATGCCGTTCTTCGGGCCCTCTTTGGCGGGCAGGTCGAACAGCACCACCGGCACCTTCACGTTGACCAGATGGGCGGCAATCTGCGCCCCCATCACGCCGGCGCCTAGCACGGCCACTTTGCGAACTTGGAATCGACTCACGGGAATGCTCCTAGCGGAGGTTGAAGGGCCCGGCGGCTGTGAACGCCGGGCCTTGAAGGAGGGGTTTACTCAACCCGCTCCCAGACTTGGGTACGGTAGAAGAAGCCCACATAGCCGCGCACTTCCATGCGCTTGCCGCCGTCCACGGGCTTGAGCCGGGTCTTGTAGACCTTGCCCTTGGCGGAGTCGAGGATGGTGCCGCCGCCCCAGACGTCGTCGTCCTTCTTGACGTCACGGATGATTTCCATGCCGACGATGGGCTTGTCCTTGCGGTCGTCCTCGCACTTGTCGCACTTGGCGTCGGGCTTGGCATCGGCGGCCAGCAGCTTGTCGATCCGGCCGCTCACCACGCCGTTGGCCTCGGTGATGCGGACCAGCGCCTTGGGCTGCTTGGTCTCGTCGTCGATCGTCTTCCACACACCCACCGGGCTCATCTGCGCATGCGCGCCCAGAGCAAACAGACCGAGAACTGCAGCGGCGATCAAGGACTTCATGGCTTCTCCTGAGGGGGCCCCGGCGCCGGGGCATTGAGGTTTAGAACAGGGCCTCGTCCATTTCCATCAGCGGCTTCAGGCCGGCGCGGGCGGTGCGGATCAGGCTCGCGGTCTCCGGCAGCAGCTTGGCGAAATAGAAGCGGGCCGTGGCGAGTTTTGCACGGTAGAAGGGGTCACCGGAACCCTCTTTTTCCAGCGCCACCTTGGCCATGCGGGCGAAGAAGTAAGCGAATGTCATGTGGCCCACCACACGCAGGTAGTCGACCGCCGCGGCGCCCACTTCGTCGGGGTTGCCGAAAGCCTTCATGCCGAGTTCCTGCGTCAGCTTGTTGACCTTGTCGCCCAGGTCGGCCAGCGGGTTGATGAACTCCTGCATCGCCTCGTTGGTGCCCTCTTCCTCGATGAAGGCGGCGATCTTCTTGCCGAACTTCTTCAGGGTGGCGCCGTTGTTGCCCAGCACCTTGCGGCCCAGCAGGTCGAGCGACTGGATGGTGTTGGTGCCCTCGTAGATCATGTTGATGCGCGCATCGCGCACGAACTGCTCCATGCCCCACTCGTGGATGAAGCCGTGGCCGCCGTAGACCTGCATGCAGTGGCTGGTGGCGATCCAGCCGTTGTCGGTGATGAAGGCCTTGATGATGGGCGTCAGCAGCGCCAGCTCGGCCTCGGCTTCCTTGCGCTCGTCCTCGTCATCGCTGCTGATCGACTTGTCGGCCTGCAGCACGGTGTAGGCCTGCAGGGCGCGCGCGCCTTCGGCGTAGGCGCGGGCGGTCAGCAGCATCTTGCGCACATCGGGGTGCACGATGATCGGATCGGCCGGCTTGTCCGGCGCCTTGGGGCCGCTGAGCGAGCGCATCTGCAGGCGGTCCTTGGCGTAGGCCACGGCGTTCTGATAGGCCACTTCGGTCAGACCCAGGCTCTGGTTGCCCACGCCCAGACGGGCGGTGTTCATCATCACGAACATCGCCGCCAGGCCCTTGTTGGGCTGGCCCACCATCGTGCCGATGGCACCGTCCAGCGTCATCTGGCAGGTGGAGTTGGCGTGGATGCCCATCTTGTGCTCCAGGCCCGAGCAGAAGATGCCGTTGCGCTCACCCAGGGAGCCGTCGGCGTTGACGTTGAACTTGGGCACGATGAAGAGCGAGATGCCCTTGCTGCCAGCCGGTGCGTCCGGCAGGCGCGCCAGCACCAGGTGCACAATGTTCTCGGCCAGCTGGTGTTCGCCGGCGCTGATGAAGATCTTCTGGCCGGTGATCTTGTAGGTACCGTCGGCCTGCGGTTCGGCCTTGGTGCGCAGCATGCCCAGATCGGTGCCGCAATGCGGCTCGGTCAGACACATAGTGCCGGTCCACTGGCCGTTGGTCAGCTTGGGCAGGTAGAGCTTCTTCTGCTCGTCGGTGCCATGGGCGTGCAGGCACTCGTAGGCGCCGTGGCTCAGGCCGGGATACATGGTCCAGGCCTGATTGGCGCTGTTCAGCATCTCGTAGAAGCACTGGTTCACCAGCAGAGGCAGACCCTGGCCACCGTAGGCGGGGTCGCAGGCCAGCGCCGCCCAGCCGCCGTCGATATAGGTCTGGTAGGCCTCCTTGAAGCCCTTGGGCGTGGTGACCTCGTGGGTGGTCTTGTCGAGCTGGCAGCCTTCCTTGTCACCGCTCAGATTGATCGGGGCGATGACTTCGGCGCAGAACTTGCCGCCCTCTTCCAGCACGGCGTTGATGGTGTCGGCGTCGATGTCCGCATAGGGCGGCAGCATCTTGAGCTCATCCACCACGTTCAGCACTTCGTGCAACACAAACTGCATGTCGCGCAGAGGCGGGGTATAGCTGGGCATGGCGGGTCTCCTTCGGGGGTTATCGGGTCTTGCGGCGGCGCGGCGCCACGGGTTCAGTGGCCACTCCGGCCGGGGTGATGCAGGCGTGGATGACGCGGTCGAAACCGCGTGCGGCCCGCTCCAGCGCGCCTTCGCTGCGCAGGAATCGGGCGTCGTGATGCAGGGACAGGATCAGCCCATGCAGCTCGAACAGGATTTGGTCGACATCGCAGTCGGGGCTCAGGTGGCCCTCGTCGCGCGCCAGCACGATGGCCTTGTGCAGCGCCGCGTGCCAGGCCTTGACCATGGTCACCAGGGCGTCGCGCACCGGGCCGGGGCGGTCGTCAAACTCAACCGCGCCGCTGATGTAAATGCAGCCGCTCTCCAGTTCCACCGCCACCTGGCGCACCCAGCGCTGGTAGAGCGCGCGCAAGCGCTGCAGGCCACGCGGCTCGCGGATAGCCGGGAAGAACACCTCTTCCTCGAAACGGCGGTGGTATTCGGCCACCACGGCGATCTGCAGCTCTTCGCGGGAGCCGAAGTGGGCGAACACGCCGGACTTGCTCATGCCGGTCTGGTCCGCCAGCGCGCCGATGGAAAGTCCTTCGAGCCCCATGTGCGAGGCCTGGGCCAGCGCGGCTTCGAGGATGGCAGCGCGGGTCTGCTGGCCCTTGGGCAGCGGCACCCGAACCGCAGGCGCACGCCCACCGCGTGTGGCGGCGGGGTTGCTGGGGTTGGGGCGCTGGCTCATGGGTGGGTCTCGGGGGCTTGTCTTGGGCCTGAAATAAAACGAACGATCGTTCTATTTTTGGCGCATTGCACCCCGTCGGCAAGCCCATCCCGTCACGGAAGCTGGAGGCCGTGCTCTAAATCACCCCCTGGTTCTCCCGGTGTTCCAGGCATTCCTCCACGGGTCGGGCCGGATTTCTTTCTGTCATCTGACAGGAGTAGGCTGGCCGTCCAAGGAGGTGGTGCAGCCTTGGACGTTCTGCAGCTCGATATTTCCGGTCGCCCGCAGGCCTGGATCAGTGTGCGGGAAGCCGCGGTGATGGTGGCCTGCGATGCCATCGCCTGGACCCTGGGCGAGCCCTGCGCGGTGCTGCGCGGCGGCTGGAACCGGGTCACCGGGCGGCAGTCGCGCATCGAGGTGCCGCCCATCCTGGCCGCGCGCGGCGCCATCCCCAGCCGGGCTTGGCGGCACGAACCTGCGCTCTCCAACCCGAAGCTGTTCGCCCGCGACCGCTTCCTGTGCGCCTACTGCGGCGCCCACTTTCCGGAAAGTGAGCTGACGCGCGAGCACATCCAGCCCACCAGCCGGGGTGGGCGCGACCATTGGATGAACTGCATCACCGCCTGCCGCAGCTGCAACCACCGCAAGGGCAACCGCCTGTGCGAGGAAGCCGGCATGAGCCTGCTCTACCTGCCCTATGTGCCCAGCCTGCACGAGGACATGATCCTGCGCGGCCGCCGCATCCTGACGGACCAGATGGAGTTCCTGCTCGCCAGCGTGCCTGCCTCAAGCAGGCTGCATGGTTGACCCCCCCGAAGCGGCCCAAGGGGCCGCCTCCCCCCAGGGGGCGCCACCAGCGGCCCGGCAGAGCCGGTTCCGCGGTGGCACTTGATCTGAGCTGCGCTGGCTGACTACGCCGATTTAGCGATTTAAGGGTACAGCGCCACCGCGTCCACGCGGTCCAGGCGCACGACGATGCGCTGGCCGCCCGGCCCGCGCAGCTCGACCGTCTTGCCGGGCTCCAGCTTGACGACGGCGCCGCCGATCTGCTGGCCTTGGACGTAGAGGGTCACACCCTTCTTCTCGCCCTGCATGGCCGTCAGTACGGCTTCGATGGATTCGCTGGCGTGGCCCAAGGCGGAAAGGCTCATTAGCAGGGTCAGTACAAGTGCGCGCATAGGAATTCCTCTTGGCCGTCAGGCGGCCAGCAGATGCTCTTGCTGGGCAAAAGCGGTGAGCAGACTTTGTAGCCCAGCGGAGGCGCGCAGCGGCGCCAGATGGTCCAGACCGGGCAGTTCCTGCAGATCGGCCTGCGGCATGGCCAGCTCCAGCACCTGGGCCACGGCCCGCGCCGGCGCGGGCGATTCACTGCCCACCAGCAGGCGCACCGGCATCTGCAGCGCGCCCAGCAGGCGCAGCGGCACGGTGTCGTTGAAGAGGGCGTCGAAGTCCGCGCAGACCTTGGGGCAGCGCGCGCCGACGGACATCACGGTACGGGCATCCAGCGCGTCTTCCGGGCGGCCGCTCCAGAAGCCCAGGAAGGCCCGCGCCGCGCCCTGCCAGTCACCGGCCAAGCTGCGCTGGCGCACCCGGGCGGCCAGGCTGCGGATCTCGCGCCATTCGGATTGCAAACCGGCCTGGCGCAGTGCAGCAAAGCGCACCGGTTCGTAGAGCGTGAGCGAGCGCACCGCGCGCGGGTGGCGCAGCGCGAACTGCAAGGCCACCGCGCCGCCGTAGGAATGCCCCACCAGGTGGAAGCTCTGGCCTGGCAGCAGCAGGTGAGGGGCCAGGCGGTCGACCTCCTGGTCGAGCGTGACACCCACGCTGCTGCTCCAGGTTTCGTCGCGTCCGTAGCCGATCAGGTCCGGCGTGATCCAGTTCAGGCGGCCGGCACTGGCCTCACGATAGGCCTGCCATTGGCGGCCACTGGCGGCACTGCTGTGCAAGGCAACGACGAGGGGAAGACTCATGCTGACGCTCCTGGGGTATGGAGCGCACTGTCGCGAGGCGTGGTTTCAGGCGGGTATCCGCTGCCGACAGCCTTGTTTCAATTACTTCAAGCTGATGGGGAAGTCCATGCCGGTGCTGTTGACCACGGGGAACTGCTCCTCGGCGCGGTAGCGCTTGGAGAGCTCGGGCAGGGCCTGCTCCACATAGACCATCAGCTTGCGCGCCGTCACCTCCGGCCCGCCGGCCGCAGCTTTGCCGCGCAGGCCCTCCAGCAGGGCGTAGGTGAAGACGCCGTGGCCCAGCTGGCCCAGCTCGCTGGCCAGCTGCTCCTTGGTGGTGGCGGCGATCAGATGGGTGCCGCTGGCACGCGAGAGCTGGGCCAGCACGCGGCGTTCCTCCAAACCACGGAAGCCGACGGCAGCCGCGCCGGACTTGCAGGCGTCGATCAGCACCACCACCTTGCGCGCCGGCATCTGCCGCAGGGCCTCGGCCAGTTCGCGCGAGGACAGGCCGCCTTCGGCCAGGCGCTCGGGCTGCTCGGGGTTGGTGAGTTCATGTGGCACGAAGTACCAGTCGTCCTTCAGCGTGTCGCCATGGCCGGCCAGGTAGACCAGCACCACATCGTCCTCGCGCGTCTGCCGCAGGGCCTGCAGGCGTGCCAGCACGCCGGCCTTGGTGGCCTGCTCGTCGTGCAGCTCCTCCACCTGCACGCGCTCGAACAGCCTGGCGCCGGTCTGGCGCAGCAGGCCGGCCACGCCGCGCGCATCGGGCACGGAAAAGCTGAGGTTCAGCGCGGCATTGCGGTAGCGGTTCACGCCCACCGTCAGCACATGCAGGCTGGGGCGCGGCGGCGGGGCGTCGTAGACCAGGCGCAGCTCGGCAGCCTGTGACTCGGTACGGTCCAGCCCCAGCGCCAGGGCGCGCAGGCGGTTCTCGCCGGGCTGCAGGCGCACCTGCCATTGCGCCTCCAGCGCGCTGCCCGCGCGGCGCAGGCCGCGCGCCGGCAGGCGTTCCACCAGCTTGTCGTTCAGGTACAGGCGCAGCTCGTCCACGCCGCCGCCGCGGTCCTGCGCCTGCAGCTTCAGCGCCAGGCCGGGTTCGCGCAGGCGGCTGTCGGGCTCGGGGCCGAGCAGCTGCACGCTGGGCGGCAGGCGCAGGCCCTCACGCAGGTCCGTCACGGGGCGTGCGCTGGCCTCGCCGCCCAGCGCGGCGAACACGGCCTGCGGGTCGTCGTGGCGCTCGGCAAAGCGCGCCAGGGGCAGGAACTCGGCCGCCTGGTCCGCCCCGCGGTTGAGGTGCCAGCCCACCAGGGCCTCGCCCCCTTCGCCCGCGCTGTAGCGGCCGTCGGGCGTCCAGGCCACCCAGGCGCGGCCCTCGTTGTAGAAGGCCAGCAGGGGCTCGCCGTCGCGGGCACGGAACCAGCGCAAGGTGCCGTCCCCCAGGCCGGCAACGATGAAGCGGCCATCGGCGCTCAAGGCCAGCGCGAAGCAGGGCGCGCTGAGGTCCTGCTGCCAGAGCTCGCGGCCCTGCAGGTCGAACCAGCGCAGCTTCCAGCCGGTGCCCAGGGCCAGGCGAGGGCGCTGCGGGTCCACGGCGGCGCTCAGCGCCACTTCACCGGGCTCCAGCGCCAGCGGCTTGCCGTTCAGGCTGGGCTTGCTGCTGTCGCGCCAGTCGCGCAGCTGGGCTCCGGGGCGGCCCTGCACGGCCGCGCGCAGCTCACCCGCGGGGGGCCGCCAGGCAAAGGCCGGGAACTCGAAGGCCTGCGCACCCCAGCCGCTCCAGTGCAGCTGGCGCGCGTCGGCCGAAACGCGCAGGCTGGCGCCGGCCAGGGCGCGGTAGTCGGTGCGCGCGCTGCCCTGGGTCTGCAGCTGACCGTCCGGCCCCAGCCAGCCCCAGCTGGCGTCGGCGGCGGCGAAGGCCAGGCGGCCGTCGGGCAGCTGGCTGAGCTCGGTGATCGAGTCGCTGGCCAGCTGCGGCCCGCCCTGCGCCTGGCCCTGCCGGTTCCAGCGCATCAGCCCATGGCGGCCGGCACCCTGGCGCCAGCTGCCGGCGGCGCGCAGCTCGGCGCCGTCCGGGCTCCAGACCACCTGGCTCAGGCCGCCACTCCCGGTGCCCCGCAGCAGGCGCTCGGGCTGCAGGCCCTCGGTGCGCAGGATCTGCACCTGCGGCAGCTCGGCATGGCCCACGGCGAGGCGCTGGCTGTCGGGCGCGAACTGCAGGCCATGCAAGGGCCCGCCCAGTTTCTGCTCGGCCTGGCGGCGCAGGCCGTCCGCGCCCAGCGCATACAGGCGCACGCGGCCATCGTGCGCGCTGCTGGCCAGCCAGCGCCCATCGGGGCTGAAGGCCAGGCCGTAGCTGCTGTCGGCGTAGTCGTTGTCGGCGCCTGCGAACTGCGGGCGCTGCCAGTCCGCTTCGCCGCGCCAGAGCTGCACGCCATGCGGACCCCAGAGGGCGACGGCCAGCAGTCGACCGTCCGGACTGAAGGCCAGCTGGTTGACCACATTGGGCTGACCCTGGATGCGCGCCAACAGCTGGCCATCGGCGCAACGGAACAGATAGATGTCGTTGCCGGCGCTCCAGCCGGCCAGCGCGGCCAGGCGGCCGTCCGGGCTGAGCGCACCGGCAAACAGCTTGCCTTCCTGCCCGGCGCCAATCGGCGGCCGCAGCACCGCCTGCAGCTGGCGGCCCCGCCAGAGCCGCGCGGTCTTGTCCTCGGACACCGTCAGCCACAGCTCGCCGCGGGCGTCGTGCGCCAGCGCACGGATGGCCGCATGGTGGCCGGCGCCGGCCACGCGCAGCATCGGCTGATCCTGCGCTGCCGCTGCTGCGCCCAGCAGCGCCAGCAACAGCAGCAGCAGGGTGCGCATGCTCAGCCGCTACAGGGCAGGAGCTTGAAGTCGACGCGGCGGTCGAGCTGGTCGCTGGCATCGTCCTTGCCAGTTCCCACCAGGTTGTCGCGCGAACCCAGGCCGATGGCGATCAGTCGCTGGTCCAGCTCGGGTTGCAGGCTCACGAGGCGGCGGCGCACATGCTCAGCGCGAAGCGCAGAGATGCGCTCGTTCACCTCTTCCGGCCCGTTGCGGCTGACATGCCCCTGCACTTCGGCACAGCGCTTGTCGGCAGCCAACCGGCGCGCCAGCACTTCGACCCACAGCTGCTGCGGCGGCGTGACAACTGGGTCCGCCGGCACAGCCTTGAAGCCGCGCGTGGGCGGTGCGCTCTCGGCGCGCTGCGCGTCGGCCTTCTGCTCTTCGGCCGGCACGGCCTTGAAGCCACGGGTCTGGCCGGGCTGGTTGGGCAGCGGCGGCGCCTGCTTGGCCAGGTCCTCGGCCAGGTCGGGGCGCAGATTGCCGGGCTTGGCGTCGGCCGGCAGCACGGTGGAGCCGCGCGCGAAGGCAAACATCATGGCCAGCTTGCCCTGCTCGATGCCGTAGTCCAGCAGCTGACTCAGGCTCTTGACGCTGGCGTCACGCTTGCCCTGGCGCCATTGGCTCAGGTAGAGGCCGCTGAGCACGCGCAGCTGCTTGCCCGCGGCGGTGGTCTGGGCGCGCGCGAAGGCCGCTTCGGCCTCCTTCCAGCGCGCGTTGTTGTAGTGGCGGATGCCCTCTTCCACGCTGCTGGTGGCCACCAGGCCGGCCAGGTAGGCGGATTGGATCGGGTCGCCCGCCTTCGAGGCCTGGCAGGTCTTCACATAGCCCTCCGCCGGGGCGTCCTGGGTCCAGGCCGGCGCATCGGCGAAGAAGCGCAGCGGCGCCGCGTCCACCTGCTCCATGCGCGAGCGCGCCACCGTCTTGCTGACGAGCTTGCCGGACTTCAGGTCCACCATCGCAAGACAGAAGCGGTACTGGTCGCGCACGCCCTCGGTCTTGCCCTGCTGATTGATGGGCGTGAAGGTGCCGATCACCACCAGCGGCTTTTGATCGAGCACGGCCGTGCTGAGCGGCTTGATGTCGAACTGCGGGTAGCTGGCCTTGACCAGCTGGCCGATACGCTGCTCGATCTGCTGTGTGGCGCGCGTCTGCATGCGCGAGACGCCGTCGATCAGCGGGTCCACCACCACCGTGTAGCGCTTGTTGGCGGCGGGCGCCACGCCGTCCAGGTCGACCTTGGAGAAGAGCGCATTGGCCGCCGTCAGCACCGCCTCGCCATGCGGCAGCGTGGGCGGAGGCGGGGGAGGTGCGGGCGGGGGCGGGGGCGGGGGCGCCTGTACCACCACGGCCGGCTGCGCAGCCGGCGGGGCAGCCATAACCCACCAATGCGTCGGCATCGCACAAGGAACCACACACAGAAGATCAACCGTGCCACACAACCAGTACGCTCTCATTGGCCACCCCTTTCGTGGTGGTGTTTATAGGCCATGGCGAAGTCGTCAACAACTCGCGTCAACGGCGCACCCCTTGTTCGCGTTCCACCGGCCGCGAAGCGGAGACCCGAATGAAACCCATTGCCCTGCCCCTGCTGGCCGCCCTGTTGCTCAGTGCCTGTGCCAGCACCAACCCCGATCTGCGCCCCCGCCATGAGGTGATGCGCATGGCCCAGGTGCAGGACGGCACCGTGGTGGCCGTGCGCACCGTGCGCCTGGACGGCCACCAAAGCGGCCTGGGTGCCACCGCCGGCGCGGTGGCCGGCGGCGTGGCCGGCGGCACGGTGGGCGGCCGCCGCGAATCGGTGATCTTCTCGACCCTGGGGGCCATCCTGGGCGGGGTGATCGGCCACGCGATCGAGCGCGAGTCAGGCCGCGAGGAAGCGCTGGAGCTCATCATTCAGTTGCGCAATGGCGAGCGCGTCGCGATCGTGCAGTCGCAGGGCGAGGAGCGTTTCGCCGCCGGCGACAAGGTGATGGTGGTCAGCCAGGGCCGCAGCGCGCGGGTGACGCGCGCCTTGCCGCCGGTGCCGCCCGAGGCGGCCCGCAGCGCCTCGGAACCCCAGCCCTGAGCGCGGCAGCACGGCCCGCGCCCGGCTCCTGAAACAGGAGGAGAGGGCCGGCTTGCGACACTGCGGGGATGCCTGTGCGCCTCTCCCGTCGTGACCTGCTGCTGGCCGCGCCTGCCCTGCCCCTGCGCGCCCTGGCGCAGGCGGAGGAATTGCGCGTCATGGTCAATGACGTGCGGCCCTACTCGCACCGGGAGGGTCAGCAGATCCTGGGCATGCACCCGGACATGCTGCAGGAGATGGCGCAGCTCGAAGGCCTGCGCCTGCGCCTGAGCTCGGCACCCTACGCCCGCGTCAAGCGCGCGCTGCTGGACGAAGCCGTCGACGCGGTGGTAGCCCTGACCGGTCCGGACCTGGACAGCCAGGGCACGCTGGTGCACCCGCTGCACCCGGTGCGCTACCTGGTCATCAGCTTGCAGGCCCGTCCGATCCAGTCACTCGCCGCGCTGCGCGGCAAGCGCCTGGGCATGGCGCGGGGTGCGTACTACAACGCCGCGATCAACGACAACCCCGAGGTGCAGTTCGTCCCCATCACGGAACCCTTCCAGGGCCTGCGCATGCTGGCCCTGGAACGCGTGGACGCGGTGGTGTCGACCGACTTCCTGCTCGCCCAGGCACTGAGGCAGGCCCGGCTGGAAGGGGTGCAGTTCGCGCCGCCCTTTGATGCCGGCGGTGGTGCCTATGCGCTCTATGCGCGGCCGCAGCTGCCGCGCGAACTGATCGAGCGCCTGCGCGCCGCGCTGGCCCGGCTGCAGGCCAACGGCCGGCTGGCTTCCATCATCCGCGCCCACCTGTAGGGCGGCACACCTTCCGCCGCCGCCCTCAGGCGCCGGCCTGCAGCACGCCCTTGGCGCCCTCGTACTGACCCAGCACCTCGGCCAGCCACGGCAGTTCCTGGGCCAGCAGCGCACCCAGGGTGTGCGGCGGGTTGGCCACGAACATATGGCTGCCCAGCAGGCCGAAGCCGCCGTCCTGCGGCGCCGCCACGCTCAGCTGCGCATCCAGCCAGCCCTTCTTGGCCACGCCTTTGACGGCATTGCGCAGGCGCTGCGGCAGCTGCTGGGCCTCGACCGTCTGCAGCTGCGGAATCCATACCGCCACCACGGCTTCCGGAAAGCGCGTCAGGGCTTCGCGCACCGCCGCCAGGGTGCGGGCGTAGTCGGTCTTGATCTCGTAGGGCGGGTCGATCAGCACCAGCCCGCGCCGCGTCGGTGGTGGCAGCAGGGCTTTGAGTGAGGTAAAGCCATCGGCCAGGTGCACCTTCACACCCTTGGCCTCGGCCATCAGCTTTTCGAGCGCGCGCAGGTCCGTGGGGTGGACCTCGAAGGCATGCAGCTCGTCCTGCGCCCGCAAGAGCTGGCGGATCAGCGTGGGCGAGCCCGGCACGTTCTTCAGCACGCCGGGGCCGTTGAAGCGCTCGACCTCGTCCAGGTAGGCGGCCACGCCCTTGGGCAGGTCCTTGCGCTCCCAGATGCGGCCGATGCCGTCCAGCCACTCCAGCTTCTTGTTGGCCTGCTCGCTGCGCAGCGAGTAGGCGCCGGCGCCGGCGTGGGTGTCGATGACCCGGTAGCCCTTCTCTTTCTGGCTCAAGTGCTGCAGCAGCTGCACCAGCACCAGGTGTTTCAGCACGTCGGCGTGGTTGCCGGCATGAAAGGCGTGTCGGTAAGCAAACATGGTCGGCACTCTATCCGGCGGCTTCGTCGGGCCTGCGGGCCAATTCGTCGCCGCCGTGCCGGCTTCATCGGGTTTCTACTGAAGCCGCAGGGCGAACGCGGAACCATCCGCTCCATCGACAACCCCTTCGGAGCGCATCATGACCTTCCGCACCCCCACCCTTCTGATCGCCACCCTGCTGAGCCTGGCTGCCCACGCCGAGCCGGCCCCGCGCCAGGATCTGCGCGCCCAATGCCCAGCGCTGGCCGAGCAGATTCCCGAGCTCCTGGCCACGGCCAAGCAAGAACTGGGCACCGAAGCCGAGGTGCAGGTGCTGCTGCATTTGGATGGCCAAGGCGTGCAGCAGGTCGAGGCCGTGAGCGGCCCGCGCCGCTACCTGAGCCGCGTGCGCACCGCACTGCAGGGTCAGGACTGCCGCAGCGCCACGCCGCAGCGCCAGCTTCTTACCATCCGCTTCCAGGAACCGCGCGCTGAAGCGCCGCACACGCGCCTCGCCGCCGCCTCCACCCCCCGATGAACCCCACCCGCCGGCACGAACTCCGCATCGCCCTGGGCCTGGCCGCCGGCCTGGCCCTGGCGATGGCCGTGCCCGGCTTCGTGCACTGCGCGGTCGATGCCCCCGAGCCCAGCGAGTGCCTGCACCTGGTCAGCGGCGGCGGCCTCGGCAACTTCCTGATGCTGCTGAGCATGATGGCCTGCACCGCCCTGCTGCACCCCTGGCTGCCGCCGGGGCGGGGTCGCGGTCTCGGCCTGGCGCTGCTGGTGCTGGCGGCCGCGGCGGTCGGCATGGGGCTGGCCTGGCTGGCGCACCATGTGGACCCCAAACTCGCACCCGGACCCGGCCCCTACCTCATCCAGGTGATGCTGACCCTGGCCGCCTGCCTCGTCACCGCACACGAAGCCACACAGCGCGCGCGCGCCGAGGGTGCGCGGGCGCGGGCGCTGAACCAGCAGGCGCAGCAGCAGGAGCGTGACCTGGCCACCGCCCGGCTGCAGCTGCTGCAGGCCCAGGTGGAGCCGCACTTCCTCTTCAACACCCTGGCGCACCTGCGCCGGCTGGCCCAGACCGACCCGCAGGGCGCGCGCGCCATGCTGGCCGACCTGCTGCACTACCTGGGCGAGGCCCTGCCCAGCCTGCGCGACAGCGAATCGACCCTAGGCCGTGAGCTCGGCCTGGTGCGCGCCTACCTGGCCCTGCACCAGTTGCGCATGGGGCCCGAGCGCCTGCGCCTGCACTTCGACGTGCCCGAGGCCCTGCACGCCACCCCGCTGCCCTCCACCAGCCTGCTGAGCCTGGCCGAGAACGCCATCAAGCACGGCATCGCACCCCAGGTGGGCGGCGGCGAGATCACGGTGCGCGCCTGGCGCGAAGGCGAGCAGCTGCTGCTGGAGCTGGCCGACACCGGCCGCGGCATGAGTGCTGCCAGCGGCCATGGCACCGGCCTGGCGACCTTGCGCGCGCGGCTGAAGGCGATGTATGGCGAGGCGGCCAGCCTGAGCCTGCTGATGAACCAGCCGCGCGGGCTGATCGCCCGGCTCAGCCTGCCGCTATGAGCACGGCGCCGCAGCAGCTCATCGGGCCGGCCGTCCAGCACGCGCTGCGGCACTGGCGCTGGGCGCTCTTCATCGGCGCGGCCAATCTGTTCTCCAACGGCACGCCGTTTGCGAACAGCATGATCGAGGTCAACGTGCCCAGCGCCTTGGTCTACAACGTGCTGCAGTTCGGCTTCCCGCTGCTGGCCGCGCTGTACCTGGCCGACCATGCGGTGGACGCCCGCCGCCTGGCCGCCCCGCTGGCCTATGGCGCCGCCGTGCTCGGCACGGTGCTGCTGGGCGTGTGGGTGGTGGGCAAGGCGCTCACGCCGTTTCTGGGCGTCGTCTCTTGGTGGAGCTGGCGGGCCGACATCGGCCTGGCCGCTACCAGCAGCGTCTGGCTGGGCCTGGGCGTGGCCGTCTACGCCCGCTTGCGCCAGCGCCGCCGCGTGCAAGCCCAGCTGCAGGCGGCCGAGCTGGCCCATGCCGAACGCCAGCGCGAACTGGCCGCCGCCCAGCTGCTGGCCCTGCAGGCGCGCGTCGACCCCGACCTGCTGTTCGAGCGCCTGCAGCGCGTCAGCACCGAGCTCGGCCAGGAGCCGCTGCGCGCCCAGGCACGGCTGGACGCGCTGATCGCCCTGCTGCGCGCGCTGCAGCCCCATGCCGAGGCACGTGTGTCCACGCTGGCGCGCGAGCTCCAGGCCGTGCAGGCCTACGCGCGCCTGATCAGCCAGGACGCCCAGCACACCGAGCGCCTGCATCTGCATCTGGACGAAGGCTTGACCGAACGGCCCTTCGCCCCCTTCGTGCTGCTGCCCCTGGTGCGCGGCCTGCTGCAGGCGCCCGGCACGATCTGGAGCCTGGACCTGCGCGCCCGCAGCGACGGCGGCACGCGCATCCAGGTGGATGCGCTCGGGCCGGATGAAGCCTCCACCCAGCGCGCCGCCGCAGCCCTGGAGCTGCCCGCGCTGGCCGAACGCCTGCACGCCGTACACGGGCCAGCCGCCCGGCTGCAACTCGACCCCACGCCCTTGCCCCGTTTGACCCTGGACCTGCCCCCATGGCCCGCATCCTGATCGCCGAAGACGAACCCCGGCTCGCCGCCGAGATCCGCGAGGAGCTGCTAAAGCTCTGGCCGCAGGCCGAGGTCTGCGCCGTGGTGCACGACGGCCACGCCGCCCTGCAGGCGCTCGAAGCCCTGCAGCCCGAGGTCTGCCTGCTCGATGTGCAGATGCCGGGGCTCTCCGGCCTGGAGGTGGCACGGCTGATTGGCAACCGCGCCCATGTGGTGTTCATCACCGCCTACGAGCAGTACGCCCTGCAGGCCTTCGACGAAGGCGCGGTGGGCTACCTGCTCAAGCCCCTGGACGTGGTGAAGATGGCCCGCACCCTGGCGCGCGTGAAGGAGCGCCTGCACCAGCCGCCGGCCGATCTCAGCGGCTTGGGTGGGCCGAGCGCCTCCAGCGCTGCGGACAGCGAACCGCTGCGCTGGCTGACCGTGCAGCGCGGCCGCGAGCTGCAGCTGATCACCGTGGACGACGTGCAGTACTTCCGCGCCGACAACAAATACGTGGCGGTGGTGACGGCCGACAGCGAGGCGCTGATCTCGCTGCCCCTGAAGGAGCTGGTGGCGCGCCTGGACGGCGAACGCTTCTGGCAGGTGCACCGCAGCACCATCGTCAATGTGGGTGCGATCCGCTCGGTGAGCCGCTCGCTGAGCGGCAAGCTCAGCATCGCGCTCAAGCAAAGGCCGGAGACCCTGGAGGTCAGCGCGGCCTATGCGCACAAGTTCAAGCAGCTTTAGGAATGCTTCCAGTTGGCGGGACGCTTTTCCAGGAAAGCGTTCATGCCCTCGCGCTGGTCGTTGGTGCCGAAGACGGCATGGAACATGCCGCGTTCGATCTTCACGCCCTCGGTCAGCGGCACTTCAAACGCCTGGTTGGTCAGCTGCTTCATCAGCGCCACCACCGGGGCCGAGTAGCCGTTAATGGTCTCGGCGGCCTTGAAGGCTTCATCGAGCAGCTGATCGGCCGGGATCACGCGGGCCACCAGGCCGGCGCGTTCGGCTTCCGCTGCGTCCATGAAGCGGCCGGTCAGCAGCAGGTCCATGGCCTTGGCCTTGCCGACCCAGCGCGGCAGGCGTTGCGTGCCACCGCCGCCGGGGATGACGCCGAGCTTGATCTCTGGCTGGCCGAACTTGGCGTTGTCGGCGGCGTAGAGGATGTCGCACATCATCGCCAGCTCGCAGCCCCCGCCCAGGCAGAAGCCGTGCACGGCGCCGATCACGGGCTTGCGCACGTCGAGGATGTGCTCCCAGTTCTTGCTGATCAGCTGGCTGTTGAAGGCCGAGAGGAAATCGTGCTGCAGCAGGGTGGGGATGTCGGCACCGGCGGCGAAGGCCTTCTCGCTGCCGGTCAGCACGATGCAGCCGATGCCGGGGTCGGCATCGAAGGCCTTGAGCGCATGGCCCAGCTCGTCCATCAGCGGGTCGCTCAGCGCATTCAGGGCCTTGGGGCGGTTCAGGCGGATGACGCCGGTCTTGCGCGCGCCGTCGCCACGGGTATCAACCAGGATGTTTTCGTAGTTCATGGGGTGGAGCCTCTTGCGGTGGGGTGGGCATTTTCGGGCGCGGCTTCCTGCAGCGGCGGCTCGGCCAGCAGCAGATCGACCCAGGTTTCGTCGTCCTGCACGATGCGGATGCGCACCGGCAGGTATTGCAACTGCGGTGCGAGCCAGACGGTGGCCTGCAGGGTGCCGCGGCTATCGGTCACCACCGGGCGCAGTTGCCAGGCGGGCAAGGGCCCGAGCGGGGTGTCCAGGGTCTCCAGGCCGACGATGTCGTAGCGCCAGGCATAGAGCCGGCGCGGCAAGGCCAGCGGCAGGGCAATCGCATGGCCGGCGCGGGCTTGTTCGCGGCCGGTGAGCAGCAGCCAGGTCAGCTGCACGAACTGGCTGGCGGAATCCTGCACGCCGGGCGGCGTGGGTTCCATGCGGCCGTTCGGGAACTGGATGCGCAGGGGGTCGATCAGCACCTGCAGGCGGCGTGGGCTGGCCACCAGCACACGGGTCTCTTCGTCGTAGCGGCGCGGGCTGATGCCCTGCGGTGTGAGCTCGCCCTCGCTGAGCATGCGTCGCGTGATGAAGGGCGCCAGGCTGGGGCCGACCGTCACCGTCAACCGCACTTGGTAGCGCCGCCCCTGGCGCAACCACTCGACCTCGGCGTCGCCATGCACCGCGCCGCGGTAGTGGCCGACCAGGCTGTAGCGCAGCCGGGTCGAGAGCGGCCACTCCGGGCCGGGCTCGCCCTCGGAAGGATCAGCCAGCACGGGCGGCGGGCTGAGTTCGGTCAGTGCGGGCAGCTCAGGCAAGGGCTTGGGCAGTTCCACGGCGGATGCCGCCGCGGCCGGCTGCGGCGCGGCGGCCAATTGCCTGCGCGCGCGCGGCGCTTCAGCCTGCGGCTTGGGCGGCGCCGGTGGCGCCTTCAGCTCCATGGGCTTGCGCAGTTCAACCGCCATCCGCGCGGGCGGCGCCTGCAGGCTCAGCCCACCGCGCCACTGCCGCACCAGCTGCCAATGCGCCCCGATCACCAGGGCCAGCAGCAAGGCAAAGGCAAGCGCGCGGCTTATGTTGCCGCTGCTGCCAGGAAGCAGCACAGGCTGGCCAGCACGGTGCAGCGGAAGCGCAGGGTCAGCCAGCTCTGGGCGCCCCAGCGGGCGTACTGCTGCCGGTCCACCGCGTAGCAGGCGATCAGGGCCACGCCCTGCAGCACCAAGCCGGCATAGGCCGGCATCAGCGCGCCCATCGTGCCCAGCAGCGCCGGCACCACCGCCCAGGCATAGGGGAAGGTGGCTCGCTCACCCGCCTGCAGGGCCCGGCCCCAGTGCACCGCGCCCAGGAAGGCCAGCACCACCGCGGCGTAGGCCGACAGGCCGAGCAGGGCATAGGTGTGCTCGTCCAAGCCCGGGCTGGCGCCATCGGGCGGCGGCAGCAGCCAGGCCAGGGCAGCGCCCAGCACAAAAGGAATCAGCCCGGCGTAGGCCAGGCGCACCGCCACGACGGGCGGCGGGGGCAGTGGGGTGGTGTTCAAGACCGCTTCTCGGCTTTGGCCAGGCGCTCCATCAACGCCTCCAGCGGGATGGCCCCGGGCGCGCGGGTGCCGTCCTCGAACAGCACGGCCGGGGTGCCGTGGATGGCGTATTTGCGGGCGAAGGCCAGATTGCGCTCCAGCGGGGCCTCATCGCAGGCGCCGCTGACCTTCTCGGGCAGGCGGTTCTTCAGCATCCAGCTCAGCCAGGCATCGCTGCTGTCCTTGGCGCACCAGATGTCACGGCTCTTGTCACGCGAGTCGCTGCCCAGGATGGGGATCACGAAGGTGTAGACCGTCACGTCCTTGAGTTCCTGCAGCGTGCGCTCGAAGCGCTTGCAGTAGCCGCAGTTCGGGTCGGCGAACACGGCTACGCGCTGCTTGCCGTTGCCGCGCTTCCAGACGATGGCGTCCTTGAACGGCAGGCTGTCGAAGTTCACGGCGGTGAGCTTGTCCACGCGCTCCTGGGTCAGGCTCTTGCGTGTCTTCAGGTCGATCAGGTCCCCGTCGATGAGGAACTCGCCCTTGGCATCGGTGTACTTGATCTCGGTGCCGAAGCGCACCTCGAACACGCCGGGGATGGGGGACTTGCGCACCTCGTCCACCGGCGGGAAATGGGCGGGCAGATGCTGCGCCAGGGCCTTGCGGATGACGGCCTCGTTGGCTTCGGCTGAACAGCCCAGCATGGCGGCCAGGGCCAGGGTGAGAACGGGAAGGGTCTTCATGGACAGGGCACCTCGGCCGGGATTCAGCCCATCGCGCGCTGGGCCAGCCAGCGCTTCAATGGGGGCAGTTGATTGACTAGGCTCAGGCCCTGGTTGCGCAGGCTGCGCAGCAGGGGCGAGGGATGGGCAAACCCGGTCCAGAGCGCATCGGCGCCGCCGCCCATCAGCAGCGTGGGCAGGGCGCGCTCACGCGCATAGCGGCGCAGCAGGCGCTCGTCGCCCAGCGGCCGCCAGGGCTCGCGCCGGCGCAGCACCTGGGCCAAGGCGGCCACATCGCCCAGGCCGAGGTTCAGGCCCTGGCCGGAGAGCGGATGCACCTGGTGCGCGCAATCACCCAGCAGCACGAAGCCGGGGCCGCAGACCTCCCGGGCGCGCAGCCACTGGAGCGGCCAGGTCTTGCGCTCGCTGGCCAGCGTCAGGCTGCCGGACGAGGCGGCGCACAGGCGGTTCAGCTCGGCTTCAAATTCGGCGGGTTCGGCCACGGCCCATTGCTGCGCGGCCGCAGCCGGCTGAGACCACACCAAGGCATAACTGCGGCCGGGTTCGGGCCGGTCCAGCGGCAGCAGGGCCAGGATTTCGGGGCCGTGCGCGCCCTGGCGGAACCACTGCCAGGCAATGCCCTGGTGCGGCTGGCTGGCCACCAGGCGGGCGGCCAGCGCATGGTGGCCGTAGCGGTGCAACTCCACCTCCACCCCCAGCGCGGCGCGGCTGCCGGCCTCGCGGCCCTCACACAGGGCCAGCAGGGTGTGCGGCACGTCCTCCTGCACGCGCTCCACATGGGGGGCGTAGCGCAGCGCGGCGTCCAGCTGGGCTTCCAGCTCGCCGGCGTCGACGATCCAGGCCAGTTCCTCCACCTGGGCCTGCCAGGCCGAGAACTCGATGTGTGCGCCTTGCGCGTCGCCATGCACCTTCATGTCGTGCACGGGCGTGCGTGCCTCGGCGGGCAGGCTGTCCCAAACCCTGAGCTCCTGCAGCAGGCGGCGCGAGGCCGGGTTCAGCGCGTAGGCGCGCAGATCGGGGCCGCCCGCCGCGGGGGGGCGGCCGCGCAATGCCACGCGCAGGCCCTGGCGCGACAAGGCCAGCGCCAACGCCCGCCCGACGCAGCCATCGCCGCGGATCAATACATCGACTGGAGCCCTGTGCATAGCCGGGGATTCTAGGAAGCCGCCCCAAGCCCAGCTGCGGACAGGGTCACGCCCGCCTAAAATCCCGCCCCTTTGCCCAGATTCCCCGATCGCCGGTCCCTGCCGAGCGACGCCCGGGCGCCCCAGCTATTCAAGGACTGTCCGATGAGCCTCAAGTGCGGCATCGTGGGTTTGCCGAACGTCGGCAAATCGACCCTCTTCAACGCCCTGACCAAGGCCGGCATCGCGGCCGAGAACTACCCGTTCTGCACGATCGAGCCCAACGTCGGCATCGTCGAGCTGCCGGATCCTCGTCTGGATGCGCTGTCCGAGATCGTCAAACCGGAACGCGTGGTGCCGGCCATCGTCGAATTCGTCGACATCGCCGGCCTGGTGGCCGGGGCCAGCAAGGGTGAAGGCCTGGGCAACCAGTTCCTCAGCCACATCCGCGAGACCGACGCCATCGTCAACGTGGTGCGCTGCTTCGAGGACCCGAACGTCATCCACGTGAACGGCAAGGTCGACCCGATTTCCGACATCGAGGTCATCCAGACCGAGCTCTGCCTGGCCGACCTCTCCACCGTTGAAAAGAGCCTGCAGCGCTACACCAAGCAGGCCCGGGCCGGCGGCGACAAGGAAGCCCTGCGCCTGGTCGAGGTGCTCAAAAAGTGCGAGGCCACGCTGAACGAAGGCAAGCCGGTGCGCTCCATCGACTTCAGCAAGGAAGAGCTGGCGGTGCTGAAGCCGCTGTGCCTGATCACCGCCAAGCCGGCCATGTTCGTCGGCAACGTGGCCGAGGACGGCTTCGAGAACAACCCCTTCCTGGAGCGCCTGAAGGAATACGCCGCGGCGCAAAAGGGCCCGGTGGTGGCGATCTGCGCCAAGACCGAGAGCGAGCTTTCGGAGATGGCCGACGAGGACAAGGCCATGTTCCTGTCCGAGATGGGCCAGACCGAACCCGGCCTGAACCGCCTGATCCGCGCCGCCTTCAGCCTGCTGGGCCTGCAGACCTACTTCACCGCCGGTGTGAAGGAAGTGCGCGCCTGGACCATCCACAAGGGCGACACCGCCCCGCAGGCGGCCGGCGTGATCCACACCGATTTCGAACGCGGCTTCATCCGCGCCCAGACCATCGCCTTCGAGGACTTCATCACCTACAAGGGCGAGCAGGGTGCCAAGGACGCCGGCAAGATGCGCGCCGAAGGCAAGGAGTACGTGGTCAAGGACGGCGACGTGATGAACTTCCTGTTCAACGTCTGATTCAAACAAGCCATTTCAGGCGATTGCACATGCTTGCAAGTGCATCACTGAAATCGACGCAAAGCCCCGTGGATACGGGGCTTTTTCATTTCAGCTCGTTGCATGCAACGACAGCTGATAGCACTGCGCAAGTGAATACGGCCGTGTATATGGATCTTGCGCCAGGTCGATGAAGGTGTATACGATGAAGCCCTGAGGCCGA
>NZ_JAYRMO010000008.1:74313-151816 GCF_041912635.1 Inhella sp. | reverse complement strand
CGCCGGGGCGTGTGGCGGCCCCCCACACCGCGGCGGCAACGACGCATGGCAGGCCCTGGCAGCCCAGCCCGGAGGGTTCGAGCGGGAAAGGGGCCAATGCGTTGTTGGCCGCGCTTGCCAGACGCCCGGTATGGCTGCGCCCGACCGCCTAGCCTTGGCCCCTTTCCCGCTCGAACGCGGGGCATGCCCAAAGCCCGACAGCCTCCTTGGCACCGACCTGGCCACCGAGTTCCGCGCCGTGCGCCGCGGCCAGGCGGTGCCCGCCCAGGGCTTCTACTTTCCGCACACCAGCGGCTTCGACCCCGGCTTCAAGAGCCTGCAGAGCGAGTACGACCCCGCCAAGGCCCAGGGCCTGCTGGATACCTATGGCTACCGCGACCGCGATGGTGATGGCTGGCGCGAGGACCCGCAAGGCCAGCCGCTGGAGCTGGAGATGCTGACGCAACCCACCGCCTTCCAGCGCCAGCTGGACGAGGTGTTCCGCAAGGACCTGCAGGCCCTGGGCCTGCGCGTGCGCTTCAGGAGCGCGAAGTGGGCCGAGAACCTCAAGGCCAGCCGCAGCGGCGGCTTCCAGCTCTGGACCGTGACCGAGGCTGCCCACACGCCCGACGGCCTGGAGGCGCTGGCGATCTATCACGGCCCCCAGGCGGGCGGCAAGAACCTGGCGCGCTTCCAGCTGCCGGAGATGGACGCCCTGTTCGAGCAGATTGCCGTGCTGCCCGACGGCGAGCAACGTGCCGCGCTGATGCGCCGCAGCGAGCGCCTGGCCGCCGCCCTGATGCCCTACAAGACCAAGGGCCGACGCATCTACAACACGCTGACGGGCCCCCGCCTGGTCGGTTTCCGCAGCCCCGTCTTCCAGAACAACTGGTGGAACGTGCTGGACCTGAAAGACCCCTCATGAAACGCTTGCTGCTGGCCGGCCTGCTGGCCCTGTGCGCCCTCGCTCAGGCCGAGGCGCCGAAGAAGACCCTGCGCTACGCCTTCCGCGTGGCAGAGACCGGCTTCGACCCCGCGCGCATCAATGACCTGTATTCGCGCACCATCACGCCGCACATCTTCGAGCCCCTGGTTAGCTACGACCACCTGGCGCGCCCGGCCAAGCTCAAGCCGATGACGGCCGTCGAGCTGCCCACGCCGAATGCCGACTTCACGGTGTGGACGGCGCGCATCCGCCCCGGCATCTACTTCAGCGCCGACCCCGCCTTCAAGGGCGTCAAGCGCGAGCTGGTGGCGGCCGACTACGCCTACGCGCTGCGCCGCTTCGCCGACCCGCTGATCCCCAGCCCGGGCTGGACCAGCGTGGAGAGCTGGGGCATCCAGGGCCTGAAGGCCCTGCGCGAGCAGGCGCAGAAGGCCAAGCGCGGGCTCGACTACGAGCGCCCGATTCCGGGCCTGCAGGTGCTGGACCGCTACACCCTGCGCATCGTGCTGGACAAGCCCAACCCGCGCTTCCTGCAGGAGCTGGCGGGGGGCGATCTGTACGGCGCGGTGGCGCGCGAGGTGGTCGAGGCCTATGGCGATGACACCATGGCCCACCCGGTGGGCACCGGCCCCTTCGTGCTGACGGAGTGGAAGCGCGGCTCGCGCATCGTGCTGGAGCGCAACCCCGACTACCGCGAGCGCTTCTACGACGCCGAGCCCAACGCCGACGACGCCGAAGGCCAGGCCCTGCTAAAGAAGTTCAAGGGGCGCCGCCTGCCGATGGTGGACCGGGTGGAGATCGCCATCATTGAAGAGAACCAGCCGCGCTGGCTGGCCTTCCTGAAGGGCGAGCACGACTTCATCGAGCGCGTGCCGGAGGACTTCATCAGCCTGGCCGCACCGAACGCCAAGCTCGCACCCAACCTCACCAAGCAGGGCATGCATCTGCACCGCACCCTCAACTCCGAGGTGTACTTCCAGATGTTCAACATGGACGACCCGGTGGTGGGCGGCTTTGCGCCTGAAAAGGTGGCGCTGCGCCGTGCCATCGGCCTCGGCATGGACCTGGAGGCTGAGATCCGCCTGGTGCGGCGCGGCCAGGCGATTCCGGCGCAGGGCTTCTACACGCCCAACACCGTGGGCTACGACGCGCGGCTGAAGACCGAGAACGGCGAGTTCAACCCCGCCAAGTCCAAGGGCCTGCTGGACCTGTACGGCTACAAGGACCGCGACGGCGACGGCTGCCGCGACGCGCCAGACGGCGGCCCGCTGAAGCTGGAGATGAACACCACGCCCGAGGCCTTCCAGCGCCAGATCGACGAGCGCTTCGACAAGGACATGAAGCGCATCGGCCTGTGCGTGGACTTCAAGGCCGCCAAATGGCCCGAGCAGCTCAAGGCCGCGCGCGCCGGCAAGTACCAGATGTGGATGGTGGCCACCAGCGCCGACAAGCCCGACGGCCAGAGCAGCCTGGCGCGCTTCCACAGCGCCCAGGTGGGCGGCCAGAACATGAGCCGCTTCCGCCTGCCCGAGATGGACAGCCTGTACGAGCAGATCATCACCCTGCCCGAAGGCCCGGAGCGCCTGGCGCTGATGGCCCGCACCGTGCGGCTGGCGGTGGCCTACATGCCCATCAAGTTCAAGGGCCACCGCTTCCTCACCGACATCGAGCGCACGCAGATGAGCGGCTATCGCCGCCCGCTGTTCTGGCAGAACTGGTGGGAGTACGTGGACGTGGACCCTGCCGCGGCCGCACGATGACGGTTTTGTGGCACAGGGCGGGTGCTTGCGTCTCCTCAAGAAGGCGGAATTTGCCCTTCCAAGCCCCCCTGCCAAACGGCAAAATGCCCCGTTTTTGGGCATCATGCGCCCGCCGCGCAACGCCGCGCGGTCTTGTCTTCCTGCCCGATCGGTTCCATGTCCCTGCTCTGCCTCGTCTGCACCACCCTGCCCCTGCTGGCCGCCAGCCCGGCGCCGGGCTTGGCTGTCAGCGCGATGGGGGCGGTGCAGCCGCCCACCGTGAATGTGGTGGCAGCGGGCGGGGCGGCCTTCCGCGAACTGGAGCGCGAGCCCGAGTTCTCGCTGGCCGAACTGGAGGCCGGCAACGCCAGCGACAGCCTGCTGGGCCAGTTGGCCCTGCGCGGTGCCTGCGCCGTGCTGCAGGCGCGCGCCGAAGCCCATGTGATGGTCGAGCGCATCTCCGGCCGGCCGGCCCTGTACCGGCTCAGCTTCCCCAAGGAGCCGGCGGCCGAGCAGCTGCGCGGCCCGACCAAGAGCGCCCTCAGCGCCCTGGAATGCGCGCGCCAGCCGCGCGACTGACCCCTCTCCCCTTCCTCGAGGCTTCCCCATGATGCTCGACCGCCGCCAGACCCTGGCCGCGGCGCTGTTGCCGCTGGCCGCCGCCAGCCGCGCGCAGACCGCTGCCCGCCCCAAGGTCTTCCGCATGGCTTTCCAGATCGCCGAAACGGGCTTCGACCCGGCGCGCATCTCGGACATCTACTCGCGCATCGTCACCAGCCACATCTTTGAGGCCCTGTACGGCTACGACCCGCTGGCGCGCCCGGCGCGCATCGTGCCGCGCATCGCCACCGCCCTGCCGGAAACGAATGCAGACTTCACCGAGCACCGCATCCAGATCCGCCGCGGCATCTACTTCCAGGACGACCCGGCCTTCAAGGGCGCCAAGCGCGAACTGACGGCGCAGGATTTCATCTTTGCGCTGATGCGCTTTGCCGATCCCAAGACCACCAGCCCGATGTGGCCCTCACTGGAGGAGCAGGGCATCCTGGGCCTGACCGAGCTGCGCCGCCGCGCGCTGGAGACCAAGCAGCCTTTCAATTACGACGCCCGCATCGAGGGCCTGCAGGCCCCCGACCGCTACACCCTGGTGTTCAAGCTCAAGGCCCCGCGCCCGCGCCTGGTCGAGATCCTGGCGCAAAACGATCTCTTTGGTGCGGTCGCGCGCGAAGTGGTCGAGGCCTATGGCGACGAGCTCCAGGCCCACCCGGTGGGCACCGGCCCCTACCGTCTGGCGCAGTGGCGGCGCTCCAGCCTCATCGTGCTGCAGCGCAACCCCAGCTACCGCGAGGTTTATTACGAAACCGCCGCCACCGACCCCGAGGCGCTGCGCATCGCCGCGCACTTCAAGGGCAAGCGCCTGCCGCTGATCGACCGCGTCGAGATCAGCCCGATCGAGGAGTCGCAGCCGCGCTGGCTGAGCTTCCTGAACGGCGAGCACGACTTCATCGAGCGCATCCCGCCCGAGTTCATCGACGTCGCCCTGCCCGGCGGCAAGCTGGCCCCCAACCTGGCCAAGCGCGGCATGCAGCTCTACCGTCACCCGGCGGCCGACTGCGCCTTCACCTTCTTCAACATGGAGGACGCGCAGCTGGGCGGCTACGAGCCGCACCGGGTGGCGTTGCGGCGGGCCATCTCGCTGTGCCTCGACATCGACGCCGAGATCCGCCGCGTGCGCCGCGGCCAGGCGGTGGTGGCGCAATCCCTGGTGCTGCCCCACACCACCGGCTACGACCCGGCCTACAAGAGCGAGAACGGCGACTACGACCCCGCCAAGGCCAAGGCCCTGCTGGATCTGTACGGCTACAAGGACCGCGACGGCGACGGCTACCGGGAGCACCCGGACGGCTCGCCGCTGACGATCGAGATCGCCTCGCAGCCCGACTCGCTCTCGCGCCAGTTCGACGAGCTGTGGAACCGCAATCTGCGCGCCATCGGCCTGCGCCCCAAGTTCTTCCACGGCAAGTGGCCCGAGCAGCTGAAGCAGGCGCGCGCCGGCAAGCTGCAGCTGTGGATGCTGGGCAATACGGCGCAGTACCCCGATGGCATCGGCATGCTGCAGCGCCTCTATGGCCCGCAGGCCGGCCAGCAGAACTACTCGCGCTTCAAGCTGCCGGCCTTCGACAAGCTCTACGAGCAGGCCCAGAGCATGGCCGACGGCCCCGAGCGCGACGCCCTGTTCCACGAGGCCAAGCGCATCCAGGCCGCCTACATGCCGATGAAGGTGCATGTGCACCGCCTCATCAACGACATGGCCCAGCCCTGGGTCATCGGCTATCGCCGCCAGCTGTTCTGGGTGGATCTGTTCCAGAACCTGGACATCGACGTGGCCAAGCTGCCCGCGTGAAGACCTTCGCGCTGTTCGCGCTCACCGCCCTGGCCGAGATCCTCGGCTGCTGGCTGCCCTACCGCGTGCTGCGCGAAGGCGCCAGCCCCGGGTGGCTGCTGCCCGGCGCGCTCAGCCTGGCCCTCTTCGCCTGGCTGCTGACCCTGCACCCGCAGGCCGCGGGCCGCACCTACGCGGCCTATGGCGGCATGTACATCGCCGTGGCGCTGGCCTGGCTGTGGGCGGTAGACGGCGTGCGCCCCACGCCCTGGGATCTGGCGGGCGTGGCGCTGGCCCTGGGCGGCATGGCCCTGATCGCCTTTCAGCCCCGCTGACTTCCTTCACGCCGGGTTAGCACCGAGTCACAAAACCGGTGCCCGGCGCGCATAGGGGCATGCAAACCGCAGTGCTCCCTGCCATGCTGGCCGAGATGAGCTGGCTCTCCCGCCTCGGCGCCCGCGCGGCCCTGCCCGCCGCCGAGGACGACTCCCCGCTGCTGCAGCGCCTGGCCCAGGGCGATGGCCAAGCGCTGGCGCGGCTGTACCGGCGCGAATCCGGCGCCGTCTACCGCTACGCGCTGGCCCTGGCCGGAGACGAGGCCGCGGCGCTGGACGCCATGCAGGAGGCCTTCAGCGCCCTGCTGGCCCAGCCCGCCGCCTTTGACCCGGCGCGCGGCAGCCTGGGGGCCTACCTGGCCGGCATCGCGCGCCACCATTTGCTGACGCAGTGGCGACGCCGCTGCGAGCCCCTGCCGGAACAGACGGATGACGACGAGCCCGGCCATGGCGCCAGCCCCGACGCCCTGCTGGTGCGGGCGCAGGACCAGGCCGCGCTGTGGCAGGCCGTGGCGCGCCTGAGCTGGAACCAGCGCGAGGCCCTGGTGCTGGTGGATCTGCAGGAGCGCCGCATGGCCGAAGCCGCCGCCATTGCCGGCGTCAGCGAGGAGCAGCTGCGCCAGCGCCTGCACCGCGCGCGCAACCGCCTGGCCCATCTGCTCGGAGGTGCCCGATGAGCACGCAAACCCTGCAGCAGCTGCTGCGTGAATCGGCCCAGGCCCTGGCGCAGCGCCGCCCCAGCCCCGAACAGGATGCCGCCGTGCTGCGCCAGTTGATGCAGCAACAGCAACGCCAGCTGCGCGCCCAACCCGAGCTGCAACTGGCCGGCGGCACGGTGGCGGCACCGTCGCGCTGGCTGGCCGGCTCGGGCGCGCTGCTGACGCTGCTGGCCCTGCTGTTCGCGCTCAGCCTGCTGCAGCTGGAGCCGGTCAAGCCCGCCCCCATCAGCAGCGGCTACCTGCCCCTGGTCAGCCCCGAGGAATGGAGCCAAGCGCGCGCCGACGGCGACACCGTCTGGATCGTGCCCACCGAGATGCCGCGCGAGCGCCTGGCGCTGCTCGGCCTGCCCTACGACCCCGCGCGCGCCGGCGACAACGTGCGCGCCGAGGTCATGGTCCACCGCAGCGGCCAGGTGCTGGCCGTGCGCTTCGTGCAATAGAGAGAGGTCCCCGCCATGTCCATCACCACGCCCCTGCTGGTCAGCCTGCTGGCCAACACCGCCCCGACCGCACCCGAGCCACCGCGCTGGGAAGAGCTGCACCGCCACATCGAAGCGCGCGTGCAGGCCGATGTGGCGCGCGCCGAGCAGCACATGAAGCTCGCCATGGAGCAGGTGCGCGAGGTCGAACTGCAACGCCTGCCGGCCGATCTGTTCGCCGGCTTCGAGCTCGGCCGCGAGCGCGTGGTCAAGGGCGCGCCCTACTGCGCGGATGCCGTGCATGAAACCATTCAGCCCCTTGCCGACGGCAACCGCATCGTGCGCAAGCAGAGCACCCGCCTGTGCCGCGACGGCGAGGGCCGCACGCGCCGCGAGGTGCAGCGCACCCAGGGCGATAGCCAAGGCGACAAACTCGTCTACTTCCGCGACCCGGTGACCAAGGAATCCCGGGTCTACAACCCCGAGACCAAGGCGGTGCGCCGCCTGCTGGGCGGCGGTGGCATGGCCTGGGCCGATGTCGACCACGAAGCCTGGCAACGCTGGGGCCGTGAGTTCAGCCAGCGCATGCGCGAGCACTTCAAGGACCTGCCGCGCCCGCCCGTGCCGCCGCAGGCGCCCAAAGCACCGAATGCGCCCAACACCCCCGACGCCCCGGCCGCCCCCCAAGCCAAGCCCGAGCCGGCGGTGGTGGTCGAGACCGATGTGACGGTGAAGGGCGCCGAAGGCGAGCCGCGCCGCCAGCGCGATGTGCGCGTGATCCGCCTCTCCGACCTGCCGGCCGGCGTGCACATGGCGCCGCTGCCGCCCATGCCCCCGATGCCCCCCATGCCTGCCCTGGCGGGCCCTGGCTGGAGCTGGGGTCAGTTCGCCCCGCGCGGCGAGGCCGTGGTGACGCCGCTGCCAGCCAAGGAGATCGAGGGCGTGAAGGTCACCGGTGAGCGCAGCACCTGGACCATCGAGGCCGGCAAGCTGGGCAATGAGAAACCCATCGTCATCAGCCGCGAGGTCTGGACCTCGCCCGAGCTTTCGCTCACCGTCTACAGCCGCGACTTCGACCCGCGCAGCGGTGAAGTCGTCTACCGCCTGCAGAACATCAAGCGCGGCGAACCGGATGCCGCGCTGATGAAGCTGCCGGCGGATGCCAAGAAGCCCGAGCGGCACGAGCGCCGCCCGGCCGAGCCGGCCCGCAAGTCGTCCTGAACCCGCTTCACCCACTCAGGGGCGCCACCGGCGCCCCTTTCTCATTGCGGGGGCTTGACTAACTGTACTAGTGCACCCGTACACTAGTGCACATGGACACCCCGATCCAGTTCCAGATCCAGACCGGCAGCCCCGAGCCGATCTACCGCCAGCTGATGGAGCAGCTGCGCCGCCGTGTGGCCGCCGGGCAGTGGAAGGCCGGGCAGGAGCTGCCCTCGGTGCGCGAACTGGCCGGCCTGCTGGCCGTGCACCCGATGACCATCTCCAAGGCCTATGGCCTGCTGGAGGCCGAGGGCCTGCTGCAGCGCCGCCGCGGCCTCTCGATGGTCATCGCCGCCGGCCACGAACGCCCCGCGCCCAAGGCCGAGCGCATCGAGCGCCTGCGCCCGACGCTAGAGCGCGTTTGCGCCGAGGCGCGTGAACTGGCCATTCCCAAGCAGCAGGTGCTGAGCCTGCTGGAGCGCTTGCTTGACGACGAAGGAAGCCCGCGATGAATTTCCTGCACGCCCTGCCCTGGTGGAAGGCGCCGCGCCACAGCGCGCCGGCGCAGGCCGGCCTGGCCCTGCACGCCGCCGCCCCGCCCGAGAGCGCACCGCCGGTGCAGATCGAAGGCCTGCGCCTGGCCTATGGCCGCAACAGCCGCCCGGTGCTGACCGGGCTGGACTGGCAGCTGCAGCCCGGCCAGGTGGTGGGCCTGCTGGGCCGCAATGGCGCGGGCAAGACCACCCTGCTGGAAGCCCTGCTGGGCCTGCGCGAACCCCAGGCCGGCCAGGTGCAGCTGTTCGGGCAGCCGGCCAACCACTTGGACGACGCGGCGCGTGCCCGCATCGGCTACGTGCCGCAGCAAAGCGATTTGTTCGAAGACCTGAGCCCGCGCCAGCTGCTGGCCTACTTCCGCAGCTTTTACCCGCGCTGGAACGAGGCCAAGGCGGAAGGCCTGCTGAGCCGCTGGGAGCTGCCGCAAGACCAGCTGATCGGTCAGCTCAGCGTCGGCCAGCAGCAGCGCCTGTCCATCATCCGTGCGCTGGCACATGAGCCCGACCTGCTGGTGCTGGACGAACCCGTGGCCAGCCTGGACCCGCTGGGCCGGCGCGACTTCCTGCGCGAGCTGGTGGAACAGGTGCTGGACCGCGGCACCACAGTGGTGTTCAGCACCCACATCCTCAGCGACCTGGAGCGCGTGGCTTTCAATGTGGCCTTCCTGAAGGGCGGCCGCATCAGCCTGCAGGGCCCGTTGGACGAGTTGCTGGAGCAATGCCGCTGGGTGCAGGGGCCGGGCGCCGAGGCGCATGGCGGCGAGCTGCTGGCGCGCTTCGGGCCGCGGCTGCTGGTGCGCCGGCCGCGCATCGAGAGCGAGCAGACCCTGGTGCAGGCGGTGACGCTGGAAGATTTGTTCGAGGGGCTGGCATGAGCAGCGTGCCGAGCCCGCAGGCCATGGTGTGGTTGCGCATGCGGTGGTTGCTGCCGCAAGAGTTGAGCTGGAAGCGCCGACTGCTTGGACTGCTGGGTCCGCTGCTGGTCATGACCTTGCTGGTCCACATCAGCGGCTCGGCCTGGCGCTCGGCTGTGTACACGTTTGGCGTCGTGATGCTGAGCTTGGCGCTCTCCTGGCCCTTCCTGCAGCTCTGGGCGCAGAACAAGCCCAGCTGGGCGCGCTTGGTACCGGGCCATCGGCGCGCGCTGCAGCACGCCAGCTGGCTGGCCACTGGGATCACGCTGATGCTGCTGGCGCTGCTCTGCAGCCTGCTCTGGGGTCTGAGCCCTGCCGTGCTGCTGCTGTTGGCCCCGGGCCTGGTGCTGCTGCTCTGGATCCTGCGCCGGCCGCGCGTGGTCTGGCCGTTGGTACTGTTGCCGCCCGTTGTCCTCGCACTGGTGGCTCTGCTGGTCAAGGCCCTGCCCGCGCTGAAGACCCCACTGGCCGCGCTGATGGCGCTGATGGGCTCCTGGCCCGGCCTGCTGCTGGGCGCCGCCCTGTGCCTGTGGGCACAGTGGCGTTGGGTCGGCAATGGCGATGCCGCGCACCGCCGCGACCATGCCGCCCGCCTGCAGTCGCGCCGCAGCGCCCAGCGCGGCTGGATGCCTGGCAAGGGCTGGGCCGATCGCCTACTGAGCCTGCTGGCCGGCTGGTTCACCTGGCCACGCGAATGGCATTTCCAGCGCGTGCTGCGGGCCGACCCGGTGGCCCGCGTCGACCACCTGCTGTCGCGCAGCGCCCATTGGTGCGTGCAGCTTTGGGTCGCTCTGCAGATTGGCCTGGTGCTGGGGCCCTTGCTCTGGTGGGCGCAAAGCGTCTCCAAGCCCGGCTCGCAAGGCCTGGGCGACAGCCTGATCGCGCTCTGGATCGGCGTGCTGAGCCTGGCCTTCTCGGCCGACGTCTCGCGCTTTCAGGCCCTGTGGCGGCGGCGGCGCGAGCAGGCCTTGCTGGCCCTGCTGCCCGGCCTTTCACCCGCACCGGGCGTGCTCACCCGTGCGCTGGCGCTTCGCTGGCTGACGCGCGGGCTGCTGGCCTGGAGCCTGGTGCTGCTGCTGATGGTCTTGGCTCTGCCCTTTTGCAAGGCCGAAACGCAGACTGCAATGGGCGTGGCCCTGGCCGGCTGCCTGTTGCTGGTGCCCTTGTGCAGCCTGGTCAATCTGGCTCGCCTGACCCACAAGCAGCAGCAGGATTGGCTGGCTCAAGGCGGCGTGCTGCTGGCCTGCTTCGCGGCCCTGCCACTGGCCCGACTGGGTTGGCCCTTTGCCGCCGCGCCTCTGGGAGCCATCCTGCTCGTCCTGCCCTGGTCCCTTTGGCGCTGGCAACGCCTGGCCCAGGCCCCCGCACCCTTCCCGGTGGGCCGGCTGGCCCCTGAGCCGACTACAGCGGCAGCTCGGTGAAGTAACGCCCACCGTGGAAGATCAGCGGTTGCGCGCCCGCGCGGTGCGCGCAGCGCTCCACCTGGCCCACGAAGATGATGTGGTCGCCCTCTGCGTACTGGCTGCGGTTGGCGCACTCGAACACCGCCGCGCAGCCTGGAATCAAGGGCACGCCACCGGCGCCCTCTTCCAGGCCCAGGCCGGCAAAGCGGTCGATCTCCGGCGTGGCAAAGCGGCGCGCCAGCTCGATCTGCTCGGCCGCCAGGATGTGGATGGCGTAATGGCTGCCCGCCGCGAACACCGGCAGCGAGCCGGCGCGGCGCGCCAGGCTCCACAGCACCAGGGGAGGGGCCAGGGAGACGGAGTTGAAGCTGTTGGCCGTCAGACCCACCAGGCGGCCGTCGGGGCCGCGCGCCGTCACGATCGTCACGCCGGTGGCGAACAGGCCGAGGGCGGAGCGGAAAGTAGGGGCGTCGAAGTCGGCGGTCATCCGGCCATTGTCCTTGCAGCCCTCAATTCAAGCCGCTGGCGTGGAATTGCGCGCGCAGCCAGTCGCGCAGCGCGTTCAGGCCCGGGTGCAGGCGCCCGCTGCGCGGCCGGGCCAGGTGGTAGGCCCAGTCGGTGGCGGGGCTGTGCGGATGCACCTGGCGCAGCTCGCCACTGGCCAGGGCGTCGGCCACCAGGCTGAAGCGCGTCAGCGCCAGGCCCTGGGCGGCGCGGGCGGCGGCCACCTGCACGCCGGCATCGCGCAGGCTGGCGCGCCAGTCCAGGCCGTGCGCGTCCAGGCCGGCCTCGGCCAGCCAGGGGGCCCAGGGGGTGGCGCTGTGGCGCAGCAGGGGCAGGCGGGCGAACAGCTGAGCCGGTTCGCGCTGCGCGGCCAGCGGCAGGCGCTGCAGCAGAGCCGGCGCGGCCACGGCGACCAAGCGGTCGCCGGCCAGGCGTTCGGCCAGGGCATCGGGCCAGCGGCCGGGGCCGAAGCGCAGGGCGGCGTCCAGACCCTTCATCGCCTGGACGGCGGTGCTGGCCTGCAGGTCCAGCTCCCATTGCGGGTGCAGCTGCTGCCAGTCCAACAGGCGCGCGTACAGCCAGCAGGTGGCCAGCGAGGGCAGCACGGCCAGGCGCAATCGTGTGGGGGCGGCGCGAGCGCGGCCTTCGCTGACGTACTGCACCGCGTCGCGCAGCTGCGCCAGCGCCGGCTCCACGCCGGCCTGCAGCTGGCGCCCGGCCGCCGTGAGCTGCGCGCCCTGGCGGCTGCGCTCGAACAGGGCCACGCCCAGCGCGGCTTCGAGCTGGCGCATGTGCTGGCTCACCGCCGCCGGGCTCAGGCTCAGGGCCTCGGCGGCGCGGCGGAAATGCTGCAGGCGCGCCACCGTTTCGAACACACGCAGCGCGTTCAGCGAGGGCAGGCTTTCGTTCATGAAAACCGATCAGAACACAAGCAAAACCGAGCCATGCATCGGCGCGCCAGGCGCAGACTGCAGCCATTCCCCAGGAGCCCCCGATGAGCCCGCTGCAAGCCCAAGAACTGCACGCCCTGCCCACCCTGATGAACCAGGCCGCCCAGGCCGCCATCGCCACGCTGCAGGCCCTGCCCGAGTGGCCCGCCGCCGTGCGCCCGCAACCGGTGCCGCGCCAGCCGCTGGCCGAGCAGGGCCAGGGCCTGGCGGCGGCGCTGGCGGACTTCGAGCAGCGCTACGCCCCCGGCTTTGCCGCCAGCGCCGGCCCGCGCTACCTGGGCTTCGTGACCGGCGGCGCCACCCCGGCCGCCTTGGCGGGGGATTGGCTGGCCAGCGCCTGGGACCAGAACCCCACCTCCGGCCTGGACAGCAGCGCGCCCGATCTGGAGCGCGAGTGCATCGCCTGGCTGGCCGCGCTGTTCGGCCTGGGGCCGGAGTGGAGCGGCAGCTTCGTCACCGGCGCCACGATGTCGAACTTCGTCGGCCTGGCGTTAGGGCGCGAGTGGCTGTCGCGCGAGCTCGGCGGTTCCGCCGCACAGCAGGGCTTGGGCGGCCTGCCGCCGCTGCGCATCCTCAGCGGCGCGCCGCACAGCAGCATCCACAAGGCCGCGGCGATGCTGGGCCTGGGGCGCAACGCGGTGCAGGCGGTGGCGCAACTACCGGGCCGCGAGGCGGTGGACCCGGCGGCAATGGCCGCCGCCCTCAGCACCGGCCCGGCCATCGTGGTGGCCAATGCCGGCACGGTGAACAGCGTGGATTTCGACGACCTGCAGGCCCTGGCCGCGCTGCGCGCGCAGCAGCCCCAGACACGGCCCTTTTGGCTGCATGTGGACGCCGCCTTCGGCGCCTTTGCCGCCTTGCTGCCCGAGCACGCGCCCAAGCTGGCGGGCTTGAACCAGGCCGATTCGATCTGCGTGGACCTGCACAAATGGCTGAACGTGCCATACGACGCCGCTGTGCAGTTCACGCGCCGGCAGGACCTTCAAACCGCGGTGTTCCAGAACCAGGCCGCCTATCTGGGCGATCTGGGCGAGCAGCCCGACTTCGTGCACCTGACCCCCGAGAACTCGCGCCCCCTGCGCGCCCTGCCGGCCTGGTTTGCGCTGCAGGCCTATGGGCGCGAAGGGGCGGCCGCCGTGGTGCGCCAATGCGTCGAGCTGGCGCAGGGCTTGGGCGCGTGGATCGAGGCCGGCACGAGCTGGCGCTTGCTGGCGCCGGTGCGCCTGAACGTGGTCTGTTTCACCCTCGCCGATCTGCCCGCCGGCGCGGCTGGGCGGGCACGCATCGAGGCCCTGATGACAGCCCTGCGTGACGAAGGCGAGGTCTTTCTGACCCCGACCCTGTTCAACGGCCACTGGGGCCTGCGCGCGGCGTTTTCGAACTGGCGCACGCGGGCCGCGGATCTGCGCCGCGTCGAAGCCGCTTTGCAGCGGGTCTCAGCGGGTGACTCAGCGATCTGAGTCGTCCGCCCAGCCCTCGCGCAGCGGGCCGCGCTGGCGCGCGCGCTCGGCCGCCCATTGGCGCTCCAGCTGCTCGCGGCCCTGCTTGCTGAGGGCGATCAGGCGCTGCTCGTCGCCGAAGTGGGGCAGCATGGCGTCGAGCTGCTCCAGGTTGTGAACCCGGAAGGCTTGCGCGAGCTGGCGCGCCTCGTGCGCCGGCAGGCCCAGCTGCTCCAGCACCGTGCGCGCGCTGCGCAGCGAAGACTCGAAGGTCTCGCGCTCGATGTGCTCGACACCCAGCGCGCGCAGCTTGGCGTAATGGCTGACGTTGCGGGCGCGCGCCACGCGCACCAGCTGCGGGAAATGCTCGCCGGCCAGCTGGGCCAGCTTCTCGCTCTGCGCGGCGTCGTCGAGCGCGATCACCAACACCTTGGCCTGCGCCGCGCCGGCATTGCGCAGCAAGTCCAGGCGCGTGGCGTCGCCAAAGTAGGCCTCCCAGCCGAAGCGGCGCACGCTGGCCACCTGCTCGGCGTCGTGGTCCAGCACCGTGGCCTGCAGGCCCTGGGCCGAGAGCAGGCGGCCAATGATCTGGCCGTAGCGGCCGAAGCCGGCAATGATGACCGGCGCCTGGTGCGCGCCGGCCTCCAGCGTGGGCACCTCAGGTTTGGGCGCGCAGCCCGAGAGGCGCGGCAGCCACCAGCGGTCCAGGGCCAGCAGCAGCAGGGGCGTGCACAGCATGGAGAGCGCAATCGCCGCCAGCAGCAGCGCGGCGTCCTGCGCCGGCAGCACCTGCGCGCCCAGCGCCGCCTGCGCCACCACGAAGCCGAACTCACCCCCCTGGGCGAGCAGCAGCACGAAGAAGGGGCGCTCGCCGACCGGCAGGCCCATGGCGCGGCCCATGCCCATCAGCAGCAGGGCCTTCAGGGCCACGAAGCCCAGCACCAGCAGGGCCACCAGGCCAGGCTGGGCCAGCAGCACGCCGAAGTCCAGGCTCATGCCGATGGCCATGAAGAAGAGGCCCAGCAGCAGGCCCTTGAAGGGGGCCAGATCGGTTTCCAGTTCGTGGCGGTACTCGCTCTCGGCCAGCAGCACGCCGGCCAGGAAGGCCCCCAGCGCCATCGAGAGCTCGGCCCAGCGCATCAGCGCCGCGCTGGCCACCACCAGCAGCAGGGCGGCGGCGGTGAAGACCTCGGGCGTGTTGGCGCGCGCAATCCAGCGCAGCGCCGGGCGCAGCAGCAGGCGCCCACCCACCACCAGGCCGGCCACCACCGCCAGCGCCAGCAGCGCACCACGCCAGCCCGCACCACCACCGGCGCCCAGCAGCGGAATGAGCGCCAGCACGGGAATGGCGGCGATGTCCTGCGCCAGCAGCACCGCCAGCACCGATTGCCCGCCCGCTGTGGGCATGAGATTGCGCTCGCCCATCACCCCCAGGCCGATGGCGGTGGAGGACATGGCCAGCGCCAGCGCACCCACCAGGGCCACCGTGGGGCTCAGGCCCAGCGCCCAACCCAGACCGCCCAGCAGCAGGGTGGAGCCGACAAGCTGCAGGCTGCCCCAGCCGAACACCGCCCGGCGCATCTGCCAGAGCCGGCGCGGCTCCAGCTCCAGGCCGACAAGAAAGAGCATCAGCACGACGCCGAACTCGGCCACATGCAGCACCCCTTCCGCATCGGCCACCAGCTTCAGGCCCCAGGGCCCGATGGCGATGCCCGCCGCCAGATAACCCAGGATGGCACCCAGCCCGAGACGCTTGGCCAGCGGCACGGCCAGCACAGCGGCGGCCAGGTAGACCAGGGCGGCGCCCAGCCAGTCGGAATGCCCATTCACAGCATCGGCTCCTGCAGGTGTTGGCACAGCGCCTGGATGTGGGCGTCGAGCTCGGCCTCGCTGGCGCGGTGGGCGTCGTGGAAGACCCAGTGCGGCTCCCAGGCCATGCCCATGAAGGCCGCCGTCTGGCGGTAGGGCGCCAGGAAGTGTTCGAAGGGCTGGCCGTGGTGGCCCTGGGCCGAGTAGGCCATCGGGCTGCCGCCGGTGCTGACGATCAGCTGGAAGCGCTTGCCCGCCAGCACGCGGCCGCCCTGGCCATAGGCCCAGCCTTGGGTGCAGACCTGATCGAGCCAGAGCTTGAGCAGCGGGGGCATGCCGTACCAGTGGATGGGGTGCATGAACACCAGGCGCTGCGCGGCGGCCGCGCGCGCCTGCTCGGCTGGCACGTCAATCCAGTAATCGGGGTAGCGCGCGTACAGATCGTGCAGATCGACCCCCGTTAGGGCCTGCAACGCGGGCCGCAGCCGCGCATGCACGCGTGAGTGGCGCAAGTCCGGGTGGGCGAACAGGATCAGGGTTTCGGCCATGGGGAGCGAGTGTGCCCGCCTAAACTCCCACGGATGCTCCCCCAGCTGCTTCACCAACCGGCCTCAGGGCCTTCGCGCGCCCAGGTGCTGATCGTGCACGGCCTGGGTGAACACCAGGGCCGCTACGACGCTCTGGCGGCGCGCCTGAACTACTGGGGTTACGGCTGCTGGCGCTACGACCAGCGCGGCCATGGCCGCAGCCCGG
This sequence comes from Inhella sp., assembly GCF_041912635.1. GTDB lineage: Bacteria > Pseudomonadota > Gammaproteobacteria > Burkholderiales > Burkholderiaceae_C > Inhella. Next base: position 135,767 of record NZ_JAYRMO010000008.1, on the reverse strand, counting down.
GCCGGCGCGGCGATGCGCCGCACATCCACAGCTTGCTGGAAGACCTGGCCGAGTGCATGGACAGCGTGCGTGCCCAGACGCCGGGCCTGCCCCTGGTGCTGCTGGGGCACAGCCTGGGCGGCCTGGTGGCCGGGCGCACCGTGGCCGCTGCGCTGCGCGGGGAGGCGTTCGGCCGCGCCCCCGATGCCCTGGTGCTCAGCTCCCCCGCCATCGACCCCGGAATGACCGGCGGCCAGAAGGCCCTGCTGGCGGTGGCGCGGCGCCTGTTCCCGCACCTGCTGGTGAGCAACGGCCTGCAGCCGGCGTGGATCAGCCGCGACCCGGCCGTCGTGCAGGCCTATGTGAACGACCCGCTGGTGCACGACCGCGTCAGCGCCACCGTGGCCGCCCTGGTGGCCGATGGCGGCCAGGAGCTGCTGCAGGCGGCGCCGAACTGGCAGGTGCAGACCCTCTTGATGTGGGCCGGCGCCGACCGCTGCGTGTCCCCCGCCGGCAGCGCGGCCTTTGCCGCCGCCGCACCGCAGGCCCTGGTGCAGAGCCAATGCTTCGAGGGCCTGGCCCACGAAATCTTCAACGAGCCCGAACACGAGCAGGTCTTCGGCCTGCTGCGTGACTGGCTGGACGAGCGCTTCCCCGCATGAACACGACGACCCCCGCCCCCACGAGCACCGCCACCTCGGCCGATCTGGCCCAGACCTGCAACCAGATCTGGGACGCCCACATCCTGCCGGCCCTGCACGACTACATCGCCATTCCGGCCAAGAGCCCGATGTTCGATGCCGCCTGGGCCGACAACGGCCACATCGAACGCGTGGTGCGCGACGCCGCCGCCTGGGTGGAGCGCCAGGGCAGCGTGCTGCACGGCCTGAAGCTCGAAGTGGTGCGCGCGCCCGAGCGCACGCCGGTCATCCTGTTCGAGCTGCCCGCCACCAAGACCGACAGCAGCGACACCGTGCTGCTCTACGGCCATCTGGACAAGCAGCCCGAGTTCAGCGGCTGGCGCGGTGACCTGGGCCCCTGGACGCCCAAGCTGCTGGACGGCAAGCTCTACGGACGCGGTGGCGCCGACGACGGCTACGCCATCTACGCCAGCCTGACCGCCTTGATCGCTCTGGACAAGGCCGGCATCCCGCGCCCGCGCTGCGTCGGCCTGATCGAGACCTGCGAGGAAAGCGGCAGCTTCGACCTGCCCGCCTACATCGACCTGCTCAAGCCGCGCTTCGGCAACGTCAGCCTGGTGGTCTGCCTGGACAGCGGCGCCGGCGACTACGACCAGCTCTGGCTCACCACCTCCTTGCGCGGCAATGTGACCGGCACGCTGAAAGTGGAGGTGCTGGCCGAGGGCGTGCACAGCGGCGACGCCAGCGGCATCGTGCCCTCGAGCTTCCGCATCATGCGCCAGCTGCTGGACCGCCTGGAAGACGCCCGCACCGGCGCCCTGCTGCCCGAGGACTTCCACTGCCCCATCCCCGAAGTGCGCGTGCAGCAGGCGCGCGAGACCGCCGCGGTGCTGGGCGAGGCCGTCTACAAGCGCCTGCCCTGGGCCTGCGGCGCCGACGGCGGCGCCGTGCTGCCGATGAGCGACGACCCCGCGCAGGTGCTGATAAACGGCACCTGGAAGCCCACGCTGAGCGTGACCGGCGTGGACGGAATGCCCCCGCTGGCCAATGCCGGCAATGTGCTGCGCCCCTACACCTCGTTCAAGCTGAGCCTGCGCCTGCCGCCGCTGGTGGACGGCAACGCCGCCGCGCTGCGCCTGAAGGCCCTGCTGGAGGACAACGCGCCCTACAACGCCCGCGTCACTTTCGAGCCCGATGGCCGCATGGGTGCCTACGGCGCCACCGGCTGGAACACGCCCGATCTGCAGCCCTGGCTCACCCAGGCGCTGGACAGCGCCAGCCGCGCCCAGTTCGGCCGTCCGGTCGGCTTTGTGGGCCAGGGCGGCACCATCCCGCTGATGAATCTGCTGCAGCAGGGCTTCCCCTCCGCGCAGATGATGGTCTGCGGCGTGCTGGGGCCGAAGAGCAATGCGCACGGACCCAACGAGTTCCTGCACATCGATTACGCCAAGCGCCTGACGGCCACCGTCGCGCAGGTGATCGCGGCTCACCCCTGAGGCCATGAAGCTCTGCATCGTCACCGGTGCCTCGCGCGGACTCGGCGCCGCGCTGGCCGAACAGCTGATGGCCCGGGGCGACCGCGTGCTGGGCATTGCCCGCCGCCACAACCTGGCACTGGCCCAGGGCGGGCAGGAGAGCTGGACGGCCGACCTGGCCAACCCGCAGCCCGTGGCCGAACGCCTGCAGTCCTGGCTGCACCGCCAAGGCCCGGGGGCGTTCAGCGAGCTGGTGCTGATCAATAACGCCGGCGTCGTCACCCCGCCGGGCCCGGTGCAGGCGGTGCCGCTGGCGCAGCTCAGCAGTGCACTGCGCGTCGGACTGGAAGCGACGCTGCTGCTGTCGGCCGCCTTCCTGGCCGCCACCGAGCAATGGGGCCGGCCGCGCAAGATCATGAACATCTCGTCCGGCCTGGGCCGCCGCGCCATGGCCGCGGCCGCGCCCTACTGCGCCGCCAAGGCCGGCATGGACCACTTGAGCCGCGCGATGGCGATGGATGAAGCCTTGAAGCCGAACGGCGCCCGCATCGTCTCGATTGCTCCCGGCATCATCGACACCGACATGCAGGTGCAACTGCGCAGCGCCGACCCCGCCGCCTTCCCCGACCAGCCGCGCTTCGCCGCCTTCAAGGCCGATGGGGCGCTGGAGACCGCCGAGGCAGTGGCCGCCAAACTGCTGCGCTACCTGGACCGCGCGGACTATGGTGCTGATCCGGTCGCGGACATACGGGACGTTTGAGCGCTTCGGTGCGAGCCCGTGGGACGCCGCGCTCGTTGGGGCTCCGTTCATCGCAGAAAGCCCGCGATGGTTTGCGGTGGTCTAGTCGGCCGGTACTCCGGCCAGCTTAGCGGGCAGGTTTTCGCAGTCCCAGGAGGGGTGTGGGAGCCATGTGAACCGGACGCGCAGCCGCGGCCGACCCTAGGTCGGCTGCGTGCATTGGCGCCTTTCTCTTCCCCCTTTCTCTTTGGCAAGACAAAGAGAAAGGGGTCGGGGTTCGGGGGTGAAGCCCCCGAGGGCTCTCACGCAGGATCACTCAAAGGTCTACCGCTCAACCCCGTACCTGCCCCTCCCCCAACACCACCCACTTGTAAGTCGTCAGCCCCTCCAACCCCACCGGCCCGCGCGCATGCAGGCGGTCGGTGCTGATGCCGACCTCGGCGCCCAGGCCGTACTCGAAGCCGTCGGCAAAGCGGGTGCTGGCGTTCACCATCACCGAGGCCGAATCGACCTCGCGCAGAAAGCGCATGGCGTGGCCGTGGTGCTGGGTCAGGATGGCATCGGTGTGGTGCGAGCCGTAGCGGTTGATGTGGGCGATGGCCTCGTCCAGGCTGTCGACCACTTTCACGCTGATGCGGTAGTCCAGGTACTCGGTGGCCCAGTCGGCATCGGTCGCTGCTTCAGCGCCGGGCAGCAGGGGCAGGCTGTCCGGGCAGGCGTGGAAGCGCACTTTCTTGGGCGCCCAGCACGCGGCCAGGCGTGGGAGGAATTCGGCCGCCACACTGCGATGCACCAGCAGGCTCTCGGTGGCATTGCAGGGGCTGACTTTCTGGGTCTTGGCGTTGTCCACCACGGTGAGCGCCATGGCCAGATCGGCCTGTTCATCCACATAGCAATGGCAGTTGCCGTCCAGGTGCTTGAGCACGGGCACGCGCGCCTCGGCAGCGATGCGCTCGATCAGGCTCTTGCCCCCGCGCGGGATCAGCAGATCCAGGTGGTCGGTGGCGGTGCACATCCAGCCCACGGCCGCGCGATCGGCGCTGGGCACCAGCTGCACGGCGGCGGCGGGCAGGCCCGCGGCCTGCAGCGCCTGCTGCACCAGGGCGCCCAGGGCAAGATTGCTCTGCAGGGCCTCGGAGCCGCCGCGCAGGATGCAGGCATTGCCGCTCTTGATGGCCAGGCCCGCGGCCTCGATGCTGACATTGGGCCGGCTCTCGAACACCATGCCGAACACGCCCAGGGGCACGCGCATCTGCCCCACCTGGATGCCGCTGGGGCGGCGCTGCAGGTTCGTCATCGCGCCCACCGGGTCGGGCAGGGCGGCGATCTGTTCGCAGCCTTCGGCCAGGGTCTCCAGGATGGCGGGGGTGAGACGCAGCCGGTCCACCAACGGAGCCTCCAGGCCGCGCGCCTGGGCGGCCGCCACGTCGGCCTGATTGGCCTCCACCAGCTGCGGCTGCGGGGCGCGCAGCAGCGCGGCCAGCTCGGTCAGGGCACGGTTGCGGGCGGCGGTGCTGGAGGCGGCCAGCTGGCGGCTGGCGGCACGGGCGGCCTGGCCCAGGGCGTCGAATTCGGAGGACTGCATGGCCCCGATTCTCCCGGCTCGGCTGCCGCGCCGGGGCAGTGGAGGCTTCGCGTGCAGTGCAGTGGGGGTCGGGCGAACGCGGCCGCGGCTCACCCCGGTGCCTACATCTCCTTGAACAGGTGCAGGTAGCTGCGGCTCACCGGCAGCCGTTCCGGGCGGCCCTTGAGCTCGATGTCGGCGGTTTCGTTCTCGCCGCGCGTGACGCGCCGGATCGAGCGCAGATTGATGACCACCGAGCGGTGCACCTGGGCGAAGTGCGCCGGGTCGAGCTGGGCCAGCAGGTCCTTGAGCGGTGTGCGGATCAGCGCCTCGGCCGGCTGGCCTTCGTCGCGATAGGCCACCAGGGTGTACTTGGTGTCGCTCTTGAGGAAGTCGATGTCGTCGATCGGGATCATGCGCAGCGAGGCGCCCACGGTGGCGCGGATCCAGGCCAAGGGCTTGGGTTGGTCCAGCTTGAGCCGCGCAGCCAGCTGGCTCAGCAGCAGCTCGCTGTGCACGGCGGGTTGCTCCTGCTGCAGGCGCGCCTTCAGGCGCTCCACCGTGCCGGCCAGGCGCGCCGCAGTGACGGGCTTGACCAGGTAGTCCAGTGCGCCGTGCTCGAAGGCGTCGAGCGCGTACTGGTCGAACGCGGTGACGAACACCAGGTGTGCGCGCTTGCCCACCTGGCGCGCCACTTCCACTCCGCTGAGGCCGGGCATGTGCACGTCCAGAAAACAGATCGCGGGCTGGTGCTGCTCGAACAGCTCAACGGCTTGGATGCCGTTGCGGGCCTGCGCCACGATCTGCAGTTCCGGCCAGGCGGCGGCCAGGCGTGCTTCCAGGATCTCGCGGAGCAGGGGCTCGTCGTCGGCAATCAGGGCAGTGGGGTTCATGGCTTCTCGGAGAACTCGATCCTTGCTTCCACACCGTGCGGCGTGACCTCGTTCAGCTCCAAGGTCGCGCTGCCCCCGTAGGCCCACAGCAGGCGCTCGCGCAGCGCCGCCAGGCCAGTGCCCAGGCCGCCACCGCTGGCCTGCAGGCCCACGCCGGTGTCGACCACGCGCAGCCGGCAGCGCCCGCCCTCCAGGGCCTCGGCATGAACGTCGATGCGGCCGCCTTCCAGGCTGGGGTCGATGCCATGCTGCACGGCATTCTCGACCAGGGTCAGCAGGGTCATCGGCGGGCAGTTCAGCGCGTGAACGCCGGGGGCGATGTGCAGCGCAAAGGCCAGCCGGTCAGGCATGCGCATCTGCATCAGCTCCAGGTAGGCGCGCACCAGTTCCAGCTCCTGGCCCAGGGTGTTGGCCGAGCCATCGAGGCGCGGCACGGCGGCGCGCAGGTACTCGGTCAGGCTATGCAGCAGCTTGGGGGCCCGCGGCGAGCCGGCTTCCACCAGGGCTTCCACATTGGCCAGGGTGTTGAAGAGGAAATGCGGCTGTGCCTGCGCGGTGAGCAGGCGCATGCGGGCGTCGAGCGCCTGGCGGGCCATCTCGCTACGCTCCAGCTCGAAGTCGACGGAGAGCTTTTCCACCTTGGCCTCCCGATGGCGCAACAAGGCCGCCAGCGCCGTCCAGGGCGCCACCAGCATGCCCAAGAACGTGAACGTCATGAAACCTTCCAGACGGGGGGTCTGCCAGAAGGGCGGCGCGCCGGGTGCGGTGGCCAACAGGAAGGCCACAAAGAAAGCCAGCGGCACTGTGATCCCCACGGCCACCACCTGCAGGACCCAGCGCGGCAGCCAGCGGGGCAAGCGGCGCGGCCATTGCTCGAACAGGCCGAAGACCAGCAGCAGCGCCAGGCCCACGCCGAACACCCGCGCCACCAAATGCCACATCGGTGCCTTCCAGCCAAAGCTGAACAGCAGGGTGAACAGCGCGCAGACGATGGCGACGGTGCGCACGCGCCGCCAACCGAGCAGGGCGCGCCAGTCGGCGGGCGGCGCGGGCGCGTTGAGTTGGGCGGAGGGGTTGGAGCTCATGGGTCAGCCTATCTGCTTAGTTTGAGCGCCACTCAGCGCCACCGCTCGGCGGGTTTGCGGAAGTAGTGCTGGGCAATGTGCCGCCAGGGCAGCACCAGCGGGGTCAGCACGAGCCCCATCAGGCAGGCCTCGGCGGTCCCCTGCACGGCCGGCGTCACCGCTCCGTTCAGCCAGAGCGGGTAGGCGATGGCCAGCAGCCAGACGCTCTTCCAGACCAGCTCGAAGATCAGCAGCGGCAGCATCTGCAGCGGGTAGCGCAGGCCCCAGACGCAGAGGATGGCCAGGCCGCTCAGCAGCGCCGCCGTCTCGCCCTTGCGCTGGGCCCACAGATCGCCGTGCAGGAACATTGACGGGCCGAAGCTGATTGCCAGGCCCACGGTGACGAGCAGGTAAAAGGCGCGCAGCAGGTTCAGGCGCCAGAGAGGGACATCGTTCATTGGCGTGTTCTCGGTGGCGGCTTGGGACATGGGTCAGCCCAGCTTGGCCAGGCTCTTGCGCACTTCTTCCACATTGGCCGGCTTGGCGCGCTTGTTGGCCACGAAACGCTCGTACACCAACTTGGCCTGCGCCTTGTCGCCCTTGGCCAGCAGGGTGTCGCCCAGGCGCTGGTCGATCGGGTAGTCGTCGGCCCCGGCGAGCGTCTTGGCACGCTCGAACAGGCGAATGGCTTCATCCGCCTGACCCTGCGCGGCGTGTACGCGCGCCGCGCCGTAGAAGCCGGCCGCCCGACCCGGTTGATCGCGCTGCAGGGTCTCGTACAGGCTCTTGGCCTTGGCCAGGTCCTTGCCGCCCTTCAGGTATTCGAGGGCGAGCTGCATGGTGGCCTCGCGCACTTCCTCCTGCAGGGCGGAATCCTGGCTGGGCTTCAGGGCCCGCAGCTCGGCTTCCATCTCGCCCCACTGCTTGGCCTCGGCCAAGATGTGCAAGCGGATGATGCGGGCCGTCTCGGGCTGGCTGCTGCGCACGGCCGCCTCCAGTTCCTTGGCCTTGGAGGTGCTGCCTCCCATGATGCCGGGCAGGGTCACATAGAGCTTGGCCAGTTGCACGCGGGCGGTGAAGCTGGTTGGCTCCAGCTCCAGGGTGCGAATCCAGAGGTCCTTCAGGCTGCCGATGCTGCGCATGGCCTTGGCCATGCCCATGTTGAGCATCTGCAGGCCGAGGTTCTGCGCCGCAGCCAGGTGGCAGACCGCCATGTTCGGGTGCTGCTCAGTGCACAGCTTGGCCTGCTGGGCGCCGGCCTCCAGGCGCTGGGCGTCGGCGGGGTCCGCCAGGCTCAGGCCCAGCACCAGGGCGGCGCGGGCCTCGGCGTCGGCGGGGTGGGTCTTCAGGCGGGCCAGCGCTTGCCGTTCGAGCTCGGTGAACTTGCCGGCCTCGTGCAGCGACTCCCACTGCGCATCCTTGAAGACGGCGGCTTGGGCGTTGCCCAGCGGGGTGCCCAGGGCCAAAACGGTGATGGCGGCGGTGATCCAAGCGGTTCGGCGGGTGCGGGGGGGATTCATGGCGGGCTGGCTTTCTAGGAAGGGGTTGCGGCTTGCATTTCGAAGCGACGGGGCCATTGTTTGAAGCCGCCTGGCCGCCCGCCGAGCGGCTCAGACCCGCCACGCCGTGCCGGTTCTCAAGCACGACCGGCGGGGACGAATGACGCCGGACGCGCTTGGGCTGGCGCGGGCGTCGTTGGTCCTGGCCAGGCGTCACTTGTCCGCGCGGCGGCGTGTTTGGTCGGCTGAAATCCAGCGGCAGGCGGGTCCGAGTCACAGTGGCGCCCTGACCGCACCCACCGCACCGCCATGAAAAGAATTCCGCGCCTTCTGTTGACCGGCTTCCTCAGCCTGCTGGCCCTGGTGGCGCTGGCGGCCGCCTTGTTGGCCTACTTCCTCTACACACCCACGCCCGAGCTGCCGCCGCTCTCCGGCACGCTCAGCAAGGCCTCGATGGAGGTGGCAGGAATCCAGCGCCACTACCGGACTTACGTGCCCAAGGGCCTGCCCAAGGGCGCGCCCCTGGTGCTGGTGATGCACGGCTCGGGTGAAGGCACGCAGGCCATTCGCGAGGGCACGGGCTATGGCTTCGAGCGCCTGGCCGACCAGCATGGTTTTGCCGTGGTCTACCCCAAGTCCTTCGGCTTTGACTGGAACGACTGCAGCTCGATCGGCGACACGACCGTGAACGGCGCGCGCGCCGACGACGCGGCCTTCCTGGCCGCGCTGGTGGACAAGCTGGTGGCCGAGCTGGGCGTCGACCCCCAGCGCGTGTTTGCGGCGGGGGTGTCGAACGGCGGCTCGATGGCCCTGCGCCTGGCACTCGAAGACCCGACGCGCTACCGCGCGGTGGCGGCCGCGTTGGCCAATGTGCCGGCGCCGCAGAACTTCCAGTGCCGGCCGGCCGCGCAGACCCCCTCGGTGATGATCCTGAACGGCACCGAGGACCCGCTGGTGCCCTATGCCGGCGGCGAGATCAACCTGCTGGGGCTGTTCTTCAAGGGCGGCGAGGTCATTTCCTCCACCGCGTCGGCCCAGTACTTCGCGGACCGCAACGCCATCGCCGGCAAGCCCCAGGTCAGCCAGGTGCAGACCGCGCAGGGCAGCCGTGTCGAGCACGCGCGCTGGCAGGCGGCCGACGGCCGCACCGAGGTGGAGCTGGTGACCCTGCACGGCGCCGGCCACGTGCTGCCCCAGCCCTGGGCCCGCCGCCCCCGCCTGCTAGGGCCCGCCCCCGTGGAACCCAACGGGCCGGCGCTGATCTGGGCCTTCTTCGATCGGCAGCCGAAATGAGCGTGTGGCGGTCATCGACGCCGCTCACGCGGCGCTGCGGGCCGGCCTGCAAGGCTCCGGCATGGCCCGGAGCGCGCGGCCAACGACCCTACTGGCAAGCAGCGCGCCGTCGCTCAACCTTGCCAGCACCCCTTGGGCGACCGGCCCATTCAAGGGCATTTCAAGCCATAGGAACCACCAATGATCATCTGGGGACGCAAGACCGTGAGAACCCCGCTGGGCTATGCGGCAGACTTCTGCCCGATCTGCGCCAGCGCCCAAGCCTTCGAGATCACCCGCGTGGGCTCGGCCGGGCATCTGTACTACATCAGCGTGGGTGAGGGCGAGTTGGTCGGCTACGAACGCCGCTGCCTGAGCTGCGGCATCGACCTGAGGGCCGAACCCACCGGCTACGCCGCGCTGGCCCCGACCCCGCTGCCGCTGGCCGCGCTGCGCAAGACCACCTGTCCCGACTTGGACGAGGCTTACCGCGCCCACCTGGATCAAGAGGACCGCATCCGCTTCGATCCGTTGGGCCTGCCCCCACAAGACCGCCAGGCACTGATCCTGCAGCCCTTCGTGCTGCTGGCGCCCAAGGTGACGGCGCGCTTCCAGACCACCAGCATCGACCTCAAGGGGCGCTTCATCCACCAGGAGGTGCTGCCCGTGCTCGTGCGCGCACTGCGCCGCCTGCGGCCCAACGCGCAGGAGCTGGCGCAGGCCCTGCACCGCATGGTGCAGCTCAAGGAAGTCATCGGCAGCAAGATCAAGCTGCAGGACCTGATGAAGGCCCTGGCTGCTGCCTCGGCGGGCACGCCGCTCGGCCTGGAGGCGGACGCCACCGCGCCCCGGCTTCGCCTCGGCATGTCCGCCGGGTCCGTCAAGCCCATGCGCAACGCGGCGCTGCTGTTGCGCGTATCGGGCTACCTGCTCGGGGCGTTGGCGGCCGCGCTGCTGCTGGCGCGATTCGGCGAGGGCAGTCGCGAAGTCGGCGGCGCCAGCCTGCTGCTGATGCTGGGCTCGGCCGGCGCTGCCTGGGGCTTGGTGATGGCCGGCCGGGCGGTGGCCGCCGGCCGGCGCTGGGGGCGCGGCGCGGGCGTCTTGGGCGCGCTCCTGACCTTGGGCGCCTTTCCCATCGGCACGGTGGTCGGTCTCTACCTGCTGTGGGCACTGTTGGCGCGCTGGCCGGCCGACGCCGAGTGAGCGTCATTGCGTTTGACCCCCATGGCTCCGTTCTTCTCCGGGCGTTTGCGCCGCTTTGCCTCCCTGACCGCCCCCCGCCTGCCGGGTCCTTCTTCCATGGAGCCCAACGGGCCGGCCCTGATCCGGGCACTTCTTGACAGGCAATCGACATGAGCATCCTGCACATCTCCCCCGACGCCCCCGTGCTCGTGCATGCCGCCGCCGCGCTGGTGCTCCATCTGCACATCGGTGCCGGCACGGTCGGCCTGCTGTCAGGTGCGGCCGCCTTCATGGTCCGCAAGGGTTCACGCGGGCACCGCCTGGCCGGCAACATCTTTGTCGTCTCCATGCTGATCATGGCCGCCATCGGCGCCGTGGTGGCGCCGTTTCTACCCACGCCCGAGAGGGCCTCTGTCATCGCTGGCGTGCTCACCTTTTACCTGGTGCTTAGCAGCTGGAGCGCCGTCAAACGCAAGCCGGGTCAGATCGGCGCCTACGACTACGGGCTGTTGTTGACCGCTTCGTCCGTGGTGGGCGCCAGCGCCTACCTGATGAGCCTGGCGGCCCAAAGCACCAGCGGAAAGCTGGACGGCCAGCCGGCCGCTGCCTTTGTGATGTTCATGATCATCGGCAGCCTGGCGGCGGTGGGCGATCTGCGGCTGATCCTGAAGCGAGGCGTCACGGGCGCGACGCGCCTGGCGCGACATCTGTGGCGCATGACCGTGGCGTTCTTCATCGCGGCCAATGCCCTGTTCCTGGGCCAGTCGCAGCTGTTCCCGAAGGCACTGCGGGGGTGGTTGTTTCTGCCGGCCCTGCTGATCCTGGGCTTGCTGCTCTATTGGCTGGGCCATGTCGGCCACGGCGCCTCCCGGCGCCGCAGCCGCACGCGCCTCCCTGGCGGCGCCGTCACCTGAATGTGACCGGCGACTTGATGAGGTCGATCACCCTGCTCGTGGAGAGCCACGAGGGCCAGGCGTTGCGGCTGGCCTTCGCGCTCTAGAGGTGATGAGACAGGGGCGCCCCCCCGGCTCAAGCCTCCACCACCGGCAAGTCCAGCTCGAAGAAGAAGCGGCTGCCGCGCTCGGGCGTGCTGTCGATGCGGATTTGCCCGCCCATCAGGCGGATCAGCTGCTGGCTGATGGACAGGCCCAGGCCGCTGCCCTCGCGGCGGCGCGGGCCCTCGCTGACCTGCTCAAAGGGCTGGAACAGGCGCGCCTGCTGGGCCTCGTTGAGGCCGGGGCCGCTGTCGGCCACCTCGAAGTACAGCAGCACGCGGCCGGGGGCGCTGGCCAGGCGCTGCACCTGCAGCTGCACATGGCCGCGGTCGGTGAACTTGACGGCGTTGGAGAGCAGGTTCAGCAGCACCTGGCGCAGGCGCTGGCCGTCCACCAGCACGCGCTCGGGCAGCTCGGGGTCGATCAGCAGCGCGTAGTCCAGGCCCTTCTGTTCGGCGCGCGGGCGCACGATGGCGCTGGAGAGCTCCAGCAGCGAACGCAGCTGCACGGTCTGTGGGTGCAGCTGCACGCGGCCGGCCTCGACGGCGGCCATGTCCAGCAGGTCGTTGATGAGCGCAAGCAAGTGCTCGCCGCTGTCCTGGATGAGGTTGAGCTTGCGGCGCGTCTCGGCGCCCAGGCTGCCGTCCAGATTGAGCAGCTGCGAGAAGCCCAGGATGGCGTTCAGCGGCGTGCGGAACTCGTGGCTCATCGTCGCCAGGAAGCGGCTCTTGGCCTGGTTGGCGGCCTCGGCCTTCTGCATCGCCTCCTTCAGCTCGGCGGTGCGCGCGGTCACCAGTTCTTCCAGGTGCTCGCGGTGCAAGGCCAGGGCCTGCTCGGCCATCTGGCGCTCGGTGATGTCGATGGCCAGGCCTTCGATGCGCACCGGGCGCGTGCCCTCGCGCACGCGGTGCAGTGAGATCTCGATCCAGCGCGGCTCGCCGGCCAGGGTCTCGATCAGCAGCGGCAGGCGCTGCACGCCACGCTGCTGGCGGTTCAGCATGCCGATGAGGCGGCGCAGGTCGCGCGGCGGCACATGGGCCAGGCGGCGCAGCGAGCGGCTGTGCGCCAGCGCGGCCTGCGGGCTGGCAAAGCCCAGCATCTGCGCCAGCGCCAGGTTCAAGTCCACCAGGCGGCCGCGGTGGTCGGTCTGGAAGATGCCCTCGCTGGCGTTCTCGAACAGGCTGCGGTAGCGCGCCTCGCTCTGGCGCAGCTCGTGCGTGGCGCTGGCCAGGCGCTCGCTCATGCGGTTGAACTGCTCGGTCAGCTCCCCCATCTCGTCCTGGCGCTCGACCTTCATGCGCGTGCCCAGATCGCCCGCCGCCACGCGCCGGGCCATCTCGCCCAGGCGCGCCATCGGGCCGCGCACCAAGTTGTTGACCCACCAGTAGCAGCCGATCACCAAGGCGGCCAGCACGGCCGAGAGCAGGCCGACGATGAAGCGCTGGGTGGTGCGCAGCTCGGCATCGATCTGCGCGGTGCTGACGACCAGACGTGCCGTGCCGACGCGAGACTGGCTGCCGCCGCTGGTGTAGGTGACGTCGAAGCGGCGCTCGATCAGCACCCCGGTATCGGCACTGCCGCGCTCCCGCGCGAGCGGGGGCGACTTGGTGTCGCTGGGCTGCACCTCGACCCGGCTGACCTCGGGGTCGCTCATCAGGGTGTCGAGGATGGCCCCCGCCGCCGCCATGTCCAGATTCCACAGCGGCGGCGCCAGGCCATTGGCCGCCAGCGCGGCGAGGCGGGTCTGGCGCGCCTCCAGCCCGAGCCGGAGCTTGCGCGCCTCGGTGACCGACCACAGCCCGCCCCCGGCCAGCCCGATCAGGGCCGCGGCCAGAGCCAGGCCCAGGGCCAGGCGGGAGCGCAGGCTGGTGACGGCCACGGTGCGCGAGGCTCAGGCCACCTTCTTGGCGGGGGCCTTGCGCGGCGCCTTGGCGGCGCGCGGCTCGAACTCGAAGTTCACCTTGCCGGCCTTGCCGTCCCACACCAGCTTGGCCTTGAACTTGCGACGCGTGCGGTTGGAGACGAAGTTCTCCAGGAAATCGGTGCCGCCCTCGTGCAGCAGCTTGCCCATCTGCGCGCGCTCCACCGGCTGGGTCAGGATCACCTTGCCGCTCTTGAAGTCGCAGGTGATGTGCGCACCCACGGCGTGCTCGCAGACGTAGTTGGCGCCATGCTCGTAGACATGGCCCTTGCACTTGGGGCAAGCGCCCAGGCTTTCCTGATCGCTGAAGTCGACCGGCTCGCCGTCGTCCTTGTTCTTGTCGTCGCCGAAGTCGAACTCAAGCTTCCAGTTCTTGATCTCGTCGTCGAACACCAGCTGCAGCTCGGCCGTGAAGGGGCGGCCCAGGCGCGAGCGGAAGCCCTCCAGCGGGCCGATGCGCTTGGCTTGCAGGAACGCTTCCACCTCGGCCAGCTCGAAGCTGCGGCCGCCGGGGATCTTGGTGATCGAGAACTCGCACTTCGTGCAGGCAAAGCGGCGGTAGTTCTCCTTCACCACGCCGCCGCAGCTCGGGCAGGGGGTCTGGAGCGTCGCGTAATCGCCCGGGATGGTGTCGCGGTCGTAGCTCTTAGCCTTGGCCACCACGCGCTCGGCCATCTTGGCGATGTCGGCCATGAAGGCCTCGCGGCTGAGCTTGCCCTTCTCCATCTGCGCCAGCTGGTATTCCCACTGGCCAGTCAGTTCGGGCTGGGTCAGTTCCTCCACTTCCAGGCCGCGCAGCAGGGTCATCAGCTGGAAGGCCTTGGCGGTGGGGATGAGGTCGCGGCCCTCGCGCAGCATGTATTTCTCGGTGATCAGGCCTTCGATGATGGCGGCGCGCGTGGCCGGGGTGCCCAGGCCGCGCTCGGCCATGGCTTCGCGCAGCTCGTCGTCGTCCACCAGCTTGCCCGCGCCCTCCATCGCCCCCAGCAGGGTGGCTTCGTTGTAGCGCGCCGGCGGCTTGGTCTGCAGGCCCTTCACGTCCACGCTCTCCACGCGCACTTTTTCGCCGGGCGCCACCGGCACCAGGGTGGCGTCGTCGTCCTGCGCTTCCTTGCCGTAGATGGCCAGCCAGCCGGGGTTGACCAGCACCTTGCCATTGGTCTGGAAACGGTGGCCGGCGGCCTCGGAGATGCGCGTCGTGACCTGGAACTCGGCGGCCGGGAAGAACACCGCCAGGAAGCGCTTGACCACCAGCTCGTACAGCTTGGCCTCGGCCTCACTCAGGCCGCCGGGCGGCTGCAGGGTCGGGATGATGGCGAAGTGGTCGCTGACCTTGGTGTTGTCGAACACCTTCTTGGTGGGCTTGATGTAGCCCTGCTTCAGCGCCGTGGCCGCATGCACGCCCAGGCCCGCCGGGTTGGCGTCCTTGAGCATCTCGGCGGTCTGCTTGGCCACGGCCAGGTAATCCTCGGGCAAGTGCCGGCTGTCGGTACGCGGGTAGGTCAGGGCCTTGTGCTTTTCGTACAGGGCCTGGGCCAGGGCCAGCGTGGTCTTGGCGCTGAAGCCGAAGCGGCCGTTGGCCTCGCGCTGCAGGCTGGTCAGATCGAACAGGGCCGGGCTGGCCTGGGTGCTGGGCTTGCTCTCCTCCGTCACCGTGGCGGGCTGGCCCTTGACGGCAGCGGCGATGGCCAAGGCGGCGGCCTGGTCCCAGAGCCGGTCGGCACGCGCCTCGGGGTCATCGCCCTTCTTGAAGTCCGGCTGGATGTACTTGCCCTCGTACTGGCCGGCCACGGCGTCAAACTGGGCGCGCACCTCCCAGTAGTCGCGCGCCACGTGCTTGCGGATCTTTTCCTCGCGCTCCACCACGATGGAGAGCGTGGGCGTCTGCACCCGGCCCACGGTGGTGAGGAAGAAGCCGCCGTCGCGGCTGTTGAAGGCCGTCATGGCGCGGGTGCCGTTGATGCCGACCAGCCAGTCGGCCTCGGAGCGGCAGCGCGCGGCCTCGGCCAGGGGCATCAGCTCGGCGTCGCTGCGCAGCTTGGCAAAGCCGTCGCGGATGGCCTGCGGCGTCATGCTCTGCAGCCACAGGCGCTCGATCTTCTTCTCGAACTTGCCGCGGGCCGGCTGCGCGTACTGCACGATCAAGCGGAAGATCAGCTCCCCCTCGCGGCCCGCGTCACAGGCGTTGATGATGTGCTCGACATCCTTGCGCCGGATCAGCTTGACCAGGGCGTTGAGCCGGCTCTTGCTCTTGTCGATCGGCTGCAGGTCGAAGTGCGGCGGAATGACCGGCAGGTTGGCGAAGCTCCATTTGCCGCGCTTGGGGTCCACGCCCTCGGGCGCGGCGATCTCCACCAGGTGGCCGACGGCCGAGCTGACGATGTAGTGATCGTTCTCGTGGTACTCGTCGTGCTTCTCGAACTTGCCGCTCTGGGGCGTCAGGGCGCGCACGATGTCCAGCGCGACGGACGGCTTCTCGGCAATGACCAGGGTCTTCAGGCTCATGGGTTCTTCGCTGTGTTGGATGGGGGCTGCTGCACAATCCGCGGCCTCGCGTGCACGCACACACGCGCGCGCACCCCTGAATTCACTATACGAATCGTTTCATGGCTTCTTCGCTGCCCCGTCGCATCCAGGTTCGCCGCTCCGGCGTGCACGGCCGCGGCGTCTATGCGGTGGGGCCCATCGCCGCGGGCGAGCGCATCATTGAATACAAGGGCGAGCGCATCAGCGACGCCGAGGCGGACGAGCGCCACCCGGCCGACCCGAAGGAGCCGCACCACACCTTCTACTTCTCGTTGGAAGGCGGCGGCGTCATCGACGCCCGCTTCGGTGGCAACAGCGCGCGCTGGATCAACCACAGCTGCGACCCGAACTGCGAGGCCAACGAGATCGAGGGCCGCGTCTTCATCCATGCCCTGCGCGACCTGGAGCCCGGCGAGGAGCTGTTCTACGACTACCAGCTGGTGGTGGACGAGCGCTACACGGCCAAGCTCAAGCGCCAGTACCTGTGCCTGTGCGGGGCGCCGACTTGCCGCGGCACCATGCTCGCCCCCAAGCGATGAGCACACTGGACTGGGGCCTGCCCGCCCTGCGCCAGGCGCTGGGACCTGGCGTCGAGCTGGAATGGCTGGCCCGCTGCGGCTCCACCAATACCGAACTGCTGGAACGCGCCCGCGCCGGCCTGGCGCGCCCCTGCGTGCTGGTGGCCGAGCAGCAGGACGCCGGCCGCGGCCGCCTGGGCCGCCAGTGGCAGAGCTGGCCAGGCGCCTCGCTGACGGTGTCGATCGCCTGGCCCTGGGGCACGGCGCCGCTGGAAGGGTTGTCGCTGGCCGTGGGTGCGGCCCTGGCCGAGGCGCTGGACGCCCGCGTGCAGCTGAAGTGGCCGAACGACCTCTGGTTCGAGCGCCGCAAGCTCGGCGGCATCCTGATCGAGACCGTGGCCCAGGGCGGCAGTCCGCGCGCCCTGGTGCTGGGCGTGGGCCTGAACATCGCCCCGCCGCCGGCCGACGTGGGCCTGCCCAGCGCCGGCCTGCAGCAGCTGGACCCGCGCTGGAGCGCCCCCACCGCCCTGGCCACCGCGGCCCCGGTGCTGGTGGATCTGCTGCAGGGCTGGCAGGGCTTTGCGCCCTGGCAGGCCCGCTATGCGGCGCGCGACGCCCTGCGCGGCCTGCCGCTGGAACTGAGCGGCGTGCAGGGCCTGGGTGAAGGCGTGAGCCGCAGTGGCGAGCTGCTGCTGCGCGATGCCCAGGGCCAGCTGCATGCGCTGGCCTCGGGCGAGGCCCAGCTGCGCTGGGGAAGCCCATCATGATGCGCGCCTGGCTGCTGGTGCTGCTGCTGGCCAACGGCCTGCTCTGGGCCTGGGGCGCGGGCTGGCTGGGGCCGCGCAGCCAGGGCGAGCAGCGCGAACCTGAGCGCCTGGCCGCACAGTTCCACCCCGAGCGCCTGAAGCTGCTGGATGCCGCGCAGGCCGAGGCCCTGCGCCGCGCCCCGCCGCTGTGCCGCATGCTCGGCCCCTTCGCCGACGAGGCCGCCTGGCAGGCCGCCGAGGCCGCGCTGCGCAGCGAGCTCAACCTGCCCGTGGGCCAGTGGCGCCATGAAACCCGGCCGCAGGCCGCGCAATGGGGCGTGCTGAGCCGCATGGCCGCCGACACCGCCGACCTGGAGCGCAAACGCGGCGTGCTGGAGCGCGCCCAGCTCAAGCCGCGCGGCGTGAACGTGCCGGGTGAGAGCAGCCCCAGCCTGCTGGTGGCGCGCTTCGACAGCGAAGAAGCCGCCAAGGCCGAGGCCGAGCGCCTGCGCGAAACCAAGAACCTGCGCGCGTTGCGCGTGGCTGAGCTGCGGCCCTCGCAGACCCAGCATTGGCTGCGCGTCAGCGCCTGGCCGGCCGAAAAGCTGATGGCCAAGCACCCCAGCTGGGGCCCCGGCCCGATGGCCTGCCCCGGCGCGGGTGTGGCGCCTGCCGCCCCACCGGCCTCGGAGGCGGCCCCGGCCGCTGCCGCGCCGGCCTCCGCGACCTGATTCAGCGCCGCCGGCCCAGAGCGGCCAGCGCGGCCACCAAGCCGAGCAGGCTCCAGGGCCCGCTGCTGCCGCCACCGCCGCCGCTGCTGGGCGGCGGCGCCGGCGTGGGGCTGGGCGCGGGTGCCGGTGGCGGTGCCGGAGGCAAGGGCACGGCTGCCACGGCGGCGCGTGCATCCAGCATGCCCGCGCCACAGGTGCTGGTGTTGCAGTAGCACTCCAGCACCTCGGTACCGCTCTTGGGCGCCGGGCATTGCTGCGTGGAGGCCTCGCTGCCCGTGCTGGGGTAGGGGCGTGCCGTGCTGCGCAGCAGGGTGCGCACCTCGTCGGGCGTCAGCGCCGGGTTGCGCGCCAGCATCAGGGCCACGGTGCCAGCCACCAGGGGGGTGGCGAAGCTGGTGCCCACCGCCGCCGCGCTGTCGCTGTAGCCATTCAGGCCCGGACCCTGGCTGCCGCCATTGGTGGTGGACAGCAGCGGGTACAGGCAGGCCCCCTGCAGGTTCACGCAATTGCCGCCCGGCGCGCCGATCGCCACCTCGGGCCCCATGCTGGAAAAGCCCACCTTGGTGCCGATGTGGCGCAGACCGGTCACCGCCAGGGCGCCGGGGCAGTTGGCCGGGCTGTCCACCGGTTCGCCGGTGCTGTTGCCGGCCGCCACCACCACCACCGCGCCGCGCGTGTTGGCCAGTGCGATGGCCTCGGTGTAGAGCTTGCCGTCTTCGCCTGTGCAGGGCCCGACGCCGCCCAGGCTGAGGTTCAGCACCCGCGCCGGGTTGGCGTTCACGGGCAGGCCCGGCACCGCCGCACCCACCGCCCACTTGATGCCGGCCACGATGTCGCTGTCGTAGCCGCCGCATTTGCCGAGCACGCGCACGGGCACGATCTTGCTGTTCCAGCTGGTGCCGGCAATGCCGATGCCGTTGTTGCCCGCCGCCGCCACCAGGCCGGCCACATGGGTGCCGTGCCAGCTGCTGGGGGAGATGTCGTCGCTGGTGCAACTGGAGCCCAAGCGGCGGCTGTCCACATCGGCCTGCGAGACCCAGTCGCCCGGGTCGCTGGCGTCGGCATCGGCGAGGTCACCGTCATTGGCCACCGCCTGCACGATGCTGCCGGTGTTGTCGCCCGTGCCGATCATGTCGTAGCCGGGCAGCAGGTTGGCGGCCAGGTCGGGGTGGTCGTAGCGCACGCCGGTGTCCAGCACCGCCACGGCGATGCTGGGCGAGCCCACGGTCAAGTCCCAGGCGCCTTCGGCATTGATGGCCGAGGCCACCGCGCCGCTGGGCGCCTTCAGGTACCACTGACCCTGGCCGGTGCCACCGCTGGCGTAGAGCGCGTCATTGGGCACGGCGCTGTGGCGGCGGATGCGGTCCACCACCACGAACTCGACCTCGGGGTCCTGCGCCAGGCGCTGGCGCAGCGTGGCCGAATCCATGCCACTGGCGCGCACGACATGGGTGCGGGCGTCCAGGCTGCGGCCGGCGCGCAGCAGCGGCAGGGCGGCGCGCTGGGCCAGGCGGTCGGCGCGGCGCTGGGCCACGTCCTGCACCTCGTAGGCGGCGGCGCGCTCGCGCCAGGCCTTGGCCTTGACGCCGGGCGAGTCGGCCTTCAGGCGCACGATCACGCGCCCTTCCAGGCTGGCCTGGGCCAGGGCGGGCGTCGAACAAAGGCCCAGCAGGGCCAGGGCAGCCAGGAGTTGCGAGGGACGGGGCATGGTGGGGGGCGGGGGCGAAGTGAGCGGCCAGTGTGCAAGAAAAAGCCCCGCAGGCATTGCGCCTGCGGGGCTTTACGAAACGGAAAGCGGGGTGGCTCAGCCAGCGACCACGCGCACCATTTCCAGGCACTTGTTCGAGTAGCCCCACTCGTTGTCGTACCAGCTCACCACCTTGATGAAGGTGCTGTCCAGCGCGATGCCGGCTTCGGCATCGAACACCGAGGTGCAGGGCTCGCCGCGGAAGTCGGTGGCCACCACCTTGTCCTCGGTGTAGCCCAGCACGCCCTTCAGTGCGCCCTGGCTCTGCGCCTTCATCTCGGCGCAGATCTCGGCGTAGCTGGCGGGGTTGTTCAGTTCGACGGTCAGGTCGACGACCGAGACATCGCTGGTCGGCACGCGGAAGCTCATGCCGGTCAGCTTCTTGTTCAGCTCGGGGATCACCACGCCCACGGCCTTGGCGGCACCGGTGCTGCTGGGGATGATGTTTTCCAGAATGCCGCGGCCGCCGCGCCAGTCCTTGTTGCTCGGACCGTCGACGGTCTTCTGCGTGGCGGTGGCGGCGTGCACGGTGGTCATCAGGCCGCGCTTGATGCCCCACTTGTCGTTCAGCACCTTGGCCACCGGGGCCAGGCAGTTGGTGGTGCAGCTGGCGTTGGAAATGATGGCCTGGCCGGCGTAGCTCTTGTCGTTGACGCCGAACACGAACATCGGCGTGTCGTCCTTGCTCGGCGCCGACAGGATGACCTTCTTGGCGCCGGCGGCCAGGTGCTTCTCGGCGGTTTCCTTGGTCAGGAACAGGCCCGTGGATTCGATGACCACATCGGCGCCCACTTCGTTCCACTTCAGGTTGGCGGGGTCCTTCTCGGCCGTCAGGCGGATCTTCTTGCCGTTCACCACCAGGGTGTTGCCCTCGACGGCCACATCGCCCTTGAAGCGGCCATGCACGCTGTCGTAGGTCAGCATGTAGGCCAGGTAATCGGGTTCGAGCAGGTCATTGATGCCGACGATCTCGATGTCCTTGAAATTCGCGATGGCGGCGCGGAACACCATGCGACCGATGCGGCCGAAGCCGTTGATGCCAACCTTGATGGTCATGAGGAGACTCCTTGGGGGGACGGTGGGGGATTGAGCCTCACCACGCCGCAAGGGATGGTGAGGTTGATGCGCGAATTGAAGAGCTCGTTCTCTTGCCGCGGGTCGCGCCAGTTCATGGGCAGCTGACTCAGCCAACGCAGGAAGGCCAGCCGATTGGGGTCGGGGCGGCCGATTTCACTGACAGCATTCGGCAGGAGCGGTTGCCGCAAGTTGACGGCCAGCTTGAAGGGGCAGGCCATGGTGTTCAGGTCGAAGTCGGCCGTCAGCTTGTCCACATTCTTGACCATGCCCAGGAACTCCCTCAGCCCCAGCTCGGTGCGAGTCAGCACATGGCGCCCGGTCGCATTGCCGGGGTCCAGGTGGAACGATTGCTCGAACTCGAATGGCGGGTCACCTGCCTTGCGGCAAGGCATGCGGTAGCGCACCAGGTATTCCTTGACGGCCTGCTCGGCCCTGGAGTCGCCGGTGCTGTACAGGAAGCGAACCTCGGGGGCCTCCGCCGTGTCGAAGCGTGCGTGCGCAATCACGTGCTGAATGCGCGAGGAGGACATCACCGGCCGGTAGTCCGGACCTTCCCGCGGCATCACCACGCAGGGATCGGCGGCGTCGCCGACGACCAGGGGCATGGGCTCGGGATCCGAATTCGGGCTGAACTCCATTTCCTGCACGGCCTCGATCGGAGGGTCTCCCTCCTGCAGGCAAGGCAGCCGGTAGGCCTCCAGGTAATCGAAGGCCAGCTCCTGCATGCTGGCGTCGGCCAAGGCGTAGAGCACCTCAATCTTGGGCTTGGCACGGTTCGGCTCGAAGCGGAGCTTGACGCGCAGCATGCCGCGCCGCCCGTCGTACTTATGCCGCGCCGGGAAGTCCGGCTTGGCGGCCGGCCGCTGCAGGCAGGCCAGGCGCTCGGCGATGCGCGGATCCGGCAGCGCCGTGGTGCTGGCCTGTGCGCCTCCCGCAAGGGAGGCCAACAGAACCAGCGTTGAAAACATCGTCTTCTTGTTCATGAGCCTCCCTTTTCCTGAGCGAACGCTTCAGCGCTTCTTCTTCAGCACCGCCTTGACGGTGGCCACGACGTTCTCCGCCGTGAAGCCGAAGTGCTTGAACAGCACATTGCCAGGGGCGGATTCGCCGTAGCGGTCCAGGCCGATGACGGCGTCGACGCCGTACTTCCACCAGCCGTCGGTCACGCCGGCCTCGATGGCCACACGCGGCAGGCCCTTGGGCAACACGGCCGCCTTGTACTTGGCGTCCTGGCGGTCGAACACCGAGGTCGAGGGCATGGAGACCACGCGCACCGCGATGCCTTCGGCCGCCAGCTGCTGCTGGGCATGCAGGGCCCACTGCACTTCCGAACCGGTGGCGACGATGACGGCCTGGGCCTTCTTCTTCAGACCCACCTCGCGGGGCTCGGCCAGCACGTAGGCGCCACGCGCCATCAGGCCCAGATCGGCCTTGGGGGCGTAGGGCAGGTTCTGGCGGCTCAGCAGCAACGCGCTGGGGCCGTCCTGGCGGGCGATCGCCGCCGCCCAGGCCATCGCGGTCTCGGCGGTGTCGGCCGGGCGCCAGACATCCAGGCCGGGGATCAGGCGCAGGCTGGCGGCATGCTCGATCGACTGGTGGGTCGGGCCGTCCTCACCCAGGCCGATGGAGTCGTGCGTGAACACATGCACCACGCGGCGCTTCATCAGCGCGGCCATGCGGATGGCGTTGCGCGAGTAGTCGCTAAAGGTCAGGAAGGTGCCGCCGTAGGGGATGTAGCCGCCGTGCAGGGCCACGCCGTTCATGATGGCGGCCATGCCGAACTCGCGCACGCCGTAGTTGATGTGGCGGCCACCGTTCGGGGCGGCGCCATCAAAGCGCAGGGCCGGCGTGCTCTTGGTGTTGGTGAGGTTGGAGCCGGTCAGGTCGGCGCTGCCGCCCAGCAGTTCGGGCAGGGCGGCGGTGAAGGCTTCCAGCGCCAGCTGGCTGGCCTTGCGGCTGGCCACCGTCTCAGCCTTGCTGTCGGTCTCGGCCAGCAGGTCGGCCACCAGCTTGGCGTAGCTTTCCGGCAGTTCGCCGGCCATGCGGCGCTGGTACTCGGCGGCCAGTTGCGGGTGCTTCTTGGCGTAGCCGTCGAAGGCCTTCTGCCACTTTTCCTGCGCCTTGGCGCCAGCCTTCTTGGCGTCCCAATCGGCGTAGACGGCGGCGGGGATGACGAAGGGCTCGTGGCTCCAGCCCAGGGCCTCGCGGGTCAGCTTGATTTCGTCCGGGCCCAGGGCCTCGCCGTGCGCCTTGGCGGTGCCGGCGCGGTTCGGGCTGCCTTGGCCGATGACGGTCTTGGCGCGGATCAGCGTGGGCTTCTCGGTGCTGGCCTTGGCCTGCTCCAGCGCGGCGGCCATGGCCTTGACGTCGTGGCCATCGACCGGGCCGATGACGTTCCAGCCATAGGCCTCGAAACGCTTGCTGACGTCATCGATGTACCAGGGGGCGACCTGGCCGTCGATGCTGATGCCGTTGTCGTCGTACACGGCCACCAGCTTGTTCAGCTTCCAGGCGCCGGCCAGCGCGCAGGCCTCGTGGCTCACGCCTTCCATCATGCAACCGTCACCCAGGAAGACATAGGTGTGGTGGTCGACGATGCTGTGGCTGGGGCGGTTGAATTCGGCGGCCAGCAGCTTCTCGGCCAGCGCCATGCCCACGGCATTGGCGATGCCCTGGCCCAGCGGGCCGGTGGTGGTCTCGACGCCGGGGGTCACGTCCACTTCGGGGTGACCGGGGGTCTTGCTGTGCAGCTGGCGGAAGGCCTTGAGTTCGCTGATCGGCAGCTCGTAGCCGGTCAGGTGCAGCAGCGCGTAGATCAGCATCGAGCCGTGGCCGTTGCTCAGCACGAAGCGGTCGCGGTTGCTCCACTTCGGGTCGGCCGGGTTGTGCTTCAGGGCACCGCCCCAGAGCGCGACGGCGCATTCGGCCATGCCCATGGGGGCGCCGGGGTGGCCGGAGTTGGCGGCTTGGACGGCGTCCATCGCCAGCGCGCGAATTGCGTTGGCCATCAAGGCGGTGTTCTGGGGCATGGTGGGGGTGGGGGTGAATCAGGGAAAACCTGCGATTTTAGGGAGTGCCCGCTCAAGGCCAGACGAAGCCTGGCGCGACACTTCCGGGCATGTCGATTCCGCACGCCCTGATCACCTGCGCCGGCCGCGGCGAGCGCATGCGCCCGCTCACCGATCGCACCCCCAAGCCCCTGCTGGAAGTGAAGGGCAAGCCGCTGGTGGTCTGGCATCTGGAGGCGCTGGCGCGCGCTGGTGTGCGTGAGGTGGTCATCAACACCGCCTGGCTGGAGGAGCAGTTCCCCGCCGCGCTGGGCGACGGGGCGCGCTGGGGCCTGCACATCCGCTACTCGATGGAAGGGCGCGAGCATGGCGGCGCGCTGGAAACCGCGGGCGCCATCGCCACCGCGCTGCCGCTGCTGGTGTCGCAGCCCGAGCAGCCCTTCTGGTACGTCTCGGGCGATGTCTACGTGCCGGGTTTCGAGTTCCCGAGCGCAGCGCTGCAGCGCTTCGAGGCCGCGCCGCAGCAGCTCGCGCATCTGTGGCTGGCGCCGAACGCGCCGCACCACCCGCAGGGCGATTTCGGCATCGACGACCAAGGCCTGGCGCGCTCGCGCGCGGCCGGCTTCACGGGGCCCTGTCTGACCTGGGCCAGCCTGGGCCTGATGCGCGCTGGCCTGGTGGAGGGCCTGCGCCCCGGCCAGCGCGAGGCCCTGCGGCCGCGCTTCGAAGCCGGCATCGCCGCGCAGCGCATCAGCGCCGAGCGCTTGGTCACGCCCTGGGTGGATGTCGGCACGCCCCAGCGCCTGGCGGAGTTGAACTCGGCATGAGCCGAGGCCTGCTGAGCCTCATGGGTGAGCGCTGGTGGGCGCCCGCCGTGCTGTGCGCCGCGCTGGCGCTGGGCGCACTGGCCTGGGCACTGGGCGGGGAGCGCAGCGCCTTGCTGACGCTGGGCGTCAGCGGCGTGCTGGGCCTGGGCCTGCTGTGCGCGCGCGAGCGCCATCTGCTGAGCCGGCTTTCCACCGGCCCGGAGGCGATGGCGGCGCTGGACATCGCGCTGCTGATCCTGGACGCCGAGGACCGCCTGCGCTGGTGCAGCCCGGCCTTTGTGCGTCTCTACCCCGGCCTGGAGGGCGAGCTGCGGCGCGGCATGCCCTATGCGGACATGGCGCGCCTGGCCGTGCTGAGCGGCTCCATCGACCCCGGCCCGGAAGGTCTGGACGCCTGGCTGGCCGAGCGCCTGGCCCGCCACGCGCGCACCGGGCCGGCGGGCGACAGCTGGCAGCAGCAGATGCAGGACGGCCGCGTGCTGCAGGTGCTGGAGCGTCGCACCGCCAGCGGTGGCTGGGCCAGCCTGCGCTTTGATGTGACCGAACTGGTGCAGGCCCAGGAGGCGCTGCGCCGGGCGCGCGACGAGGCCCATGCCAGCAACGAGATGCTGACCGAGGCCCTGGAGGCCATGCCCGCCGGCTTCGAGATCTGGGGCCCGGACGACCGCCTGCTGCGCGCCAACGAGCGCGTGCGCCAGCAATACCCGCCCACCGCGCACCTGCTGCAGCCCGGCGTCTCCTTCGAGGCCGTGGTGCGCGCCTCGCTGGCCTCGGGCGCCATCGCCTCGGCACGCGGGCGCGAGTCCGAATGGCTGGGCGAACGCCTGGCCCAGCGCGGGCGCCTGGGCCGCCCCTTCCTGCAGGACTACCAGGGCCGCTGGATCTCGGTGGAGGAGCGTCGCATGCCCTCCGGGCGGCTCGTCACCGTGCGCCAGGAAGTCACCGAACTGGTGGAGGCCCGCAATGCGCTGACGCAGGCGCGCCAGCTGGCCGAACAACGCCACCACCTGCTCGCGCACGCGCTCGACGCCCTGCCCATGGGGCTGGAAATCTTTGACCCCGAGGACCGCTACCTCTACGTCAACCGCACCTTCCGGGATTGGCACCCGCAGGTGGACTACAACCAGCTCATCGGCCAGACCTTCGAGCAGGCGGTGCGCCTGAGCCAACGCCTGGGTCTGCTGCCGCTCGAAGCGCGCGCCGATCCGGAGGCCTGGATTGCCGAGCGCGTGGCCTCGCATGGGCGCCGCACCGAACCCATGCTGCAGCACCGCCCCGACGGCAAGGTGCTGCTGACGCAGGAGATCCGCACCCCCGAGGGCTTCGTCGTCACGCTGCGTCAGGACGTCACGCAGCAGCTGGCGCGCGAGCGCGCGCTCGAAACCAGCCAGGCCCAGGTGCTGGCCATCGTGCAGACGGCTGGCGCCGCCATCCTCACGCTCGACCCGCAGGGTCGCCTGCGCTCGCTCAACCCCGCCGCCGAGGCCCTGTGGGGCTACCCGGCCGAGTCGCTCGTAGGCCAGCCGCTGGACCGCCTGCTGCAGGCCGAGGCGAACAGCGAGCTGGCCGGCCTGATGCGCGAGCACCTGCGCGGCCAGGGCAGCGCGCTGCTGGGCCCGCGCCGCGAGCTGCGCGCGCGCCACCGCGACGGTCACGCGATCCACATCCAGGCCGCCATCTCCGAGGTGCGCACCGCCGGCGACCACTTCTTCGTCGCCGTCGTCACCGACATCAGCGCCGCCAAGCACCTGGAAGCGGAGCTGCGCCTGGCCAACGAGCGCCTGGAGCAGCTCAGCCGCACCGACGCCCTCACCGAGCTGGCCAACCGCCGCCGGCTGATGGAGGCCCTGCAGGAGCTTTGGCAGCACTGCCTGCGCGAGCGCAAGCCCTTTGCGCTGCTGATGATCGACGTCGACCACTTCAAGCGGTACAACGACCACCATGGCCACCGCGCCGGTGACGCGGCGCTGCGGGCCGTGGCCGAGGTGCTGCGCGCCGCGGCGCGGCGCAGCACCGATGTGGTGGCCCGCTACGGCGGGGAGGAATTCGTGTTGCTGCTGGACGACTGCGATGCCGAGGGCGCGCTGCGGCGCGCCGAAGAAGTGCGCGCCGCGCTGCAGGCGCGCGCCCTGCCCCATGGCGCGGCGCCGCTCGGGCGCGTCAGCCTCTCCATCGGCGTCTACGCCCAGGTGCCGGAAGCCGGACGCCGCGCTGAAGACTGGCTGAGCCGCGCCGATGCCGCGCTCTACCGCGCCAAGGCGGCCGGGCGCGACCGCGTTGAGCGGGAAGACGACCCGGTGCGATGACCGTCGAGCAGGCGCTGCTGACCATGGTGGCCCTGCTGGCCACCACGGCCACGGCGCTCTGGGCCATCATCGGCGCGGCCCTGCGCATCGCCCCCTGGGCCTCGCTGCGCCTGATGGTGGCGAACCTGCTGCTCGGGCTCTCGGTCGCCACAGCCCTGCAGCGCGCGCAGGGGCCGAGCTGGCTGGCCTGGCCGGTCTCCGACCTTCTCGGCCTGCTGGCCTTCGTGCTGGCGCGCGAGGCCGTGCAGCGCCTGTTCCGCCGCCCGCGCAGCTGGCGCCTGGACGCCTCGCTGTGGTGCGCCGCCGCGCTGGTGTACGCCGCCCTGCCGCCCGATGCCAGCTCCACCGGCCCCTACACCCTGCTGTACTCGGGCTGCGTGGCCGTGTTCGCCGCCGGCCTGGCCTGGGACGTCTGGCAGGCCGCGCGGCAGGCCTTCGGCGCGCCCGCGGGCGCGGCGCTGGCCGCCCCGTTTGCGCTGCTGGTGCTGCTGATGGGGCTGCGCGGCGGCGCCCAGCTGCTGCGTCCGCCCGAGCTCGCGCCCGGCGACCCGCAGGGCCTGCTCTGGGCCTTCGTGGCGCTGACCTTGCTGCTCAACGTCAGCCTGATGGTCTGCGTGCTGGCGCGGCTGCTGATCGTCATCCGCCAGCGCGCCGAGCGCGACCCGCTCACCGGCCTCTCCAACCGCCGCCACTTCGAGCAAAGCCTGCGCCGCGAGCACGCGCGCGCCGTGCGCAGCAGCGAGCCCTACGCGCTGGTGCTGCTGGACCTGGACCACTTCAAGCAGGTCAACGACCAGCACGGCCACGACGGCGGCGATGCCGCGCTGCGCCATGTGGCGCGCCTGATGGAAGCCAGCCTACGCGAGTTCGACAGCCTGGGCCGGCTGGGCGGCGAGGAGTTCGCCCTGCTGCTGCCGGCCACCGATGCCGCCGGCGCGCAGGAAGTGGCCGAACGCCTGCGCGCCCGCTTGGCTTCCCTGCCGCTGGAACACCGCGGCCAGCAGATCCCCTTGAGCGCCAGCTTCGGCATCGCCATCGGCCAGGGCCATGGCAAGGGCCACGGGGGCGACGGCGCCGAGCTGTTCCGCCAGGCCGACCAGGCGCTCTACGCCGCCAAAACCGCCGGCCGCAACCAGGTCGCACTCGCCCCTTCCTGAAGCGCGGGCAGGCCGCCATACTGGCCGCTCACCGCTGGGGGAGTGGTCGTGGGCAATCACGCAGAGCTGGTGCTGGCAACCACCCTGGTCCTGTGCACCTGTGCACTGGCCTGGGGCCTGATGGCCTGGCCCCTGCGGGTGTGGCCGCGCGCCTCGCTGCGCTTCGCGCTGGCCAACGCCCAGCTCGGCATCAGCCTGCAACTGGTGATGCTGCGCGGCGAGGAACTGGACTGGCGTGCCTGGGCCCTGGCGGATTTGACCGGGCTGGCCGGCTTCTTTCTGCTGCATGGCGGCGTGCGCCATCTCTTCGGCATGAAGCCAGCGCACCGGCTGGAATGGGTGGCCATCGCGGGCCTGCTACTGGCCTACGCGCTGCTGCCGCCAGGGCCGGAATCGCGCGCCGCCTACCGCACGCTCTACAGCCTGACGGCCGGCAGCCTGTGCCTGGTGATGGCCTGGTTGCTGTTCGCCGGTTCGCGCCGCGAGATCGACGCGCGCGCCGCCTGGGTGTTCTCCTTGCCGCTGCTCGGCCTGGCTGCGCTGATGGTCTGGCGCCTCAGCCAGACCCTGCCGCAGCTGGGTGCGGGCGTGCTGCTGGGGCGCGACCGCAGCGCCATGGTCTGGGCCGTGTTCGGCCTGTGCCTGCTGGTGAACATGGCCCTGGCTTCCTGTGTGATGACGCGGCTGGTGCTGGTGATCCGCCGCCAGGCCGAGCGCGACGCCCTGACCGGCCTCTTCAACCGCCGCGTGCTGCAGCGGCGTCTGGCGGAAGAGCTGGCGCGCGGCCAGCGCCGGCCCCAGGTGCTGGCCCTGCTGGCGCTGGACGTGGACCATTTCAAGCAGATCAACGACCGTCACGGCCACGCCGCCGGCGACGCCGCGCTCTGCCATGTGGCCACGCTGCTGCAGGCCCAGCTGCGGCGCAGCGACGTGCTGGCGCGCAGCGGCGGCGAGGAGTTCGTGGTGCTGATGCCCGAGACCGGCCGCGCCGAAGCCGCCCAGGTGGCCGAGCGCATGCGCGCCGCGCTGGAGGCGCAGCCGCTGGAGTGGGAGGGCCTGCAGATCGCCGTGCGGGCCAGCTTCGGCGTGGCCGACAGCACGCAGGCGCAGAGCGAGGACGGCCTGCTGCAGCGCGCCGACGCGGCGCTCTACGCGGCCAAGGCGGGCGGGCGCAACCGCGTGGTGCTGGCGCCCGCCTGAACCCGGTCCGGGGCGCTTACTGCGCGTGCGGCAGGCAGATCTCGTCGATGCGCGCCATCACCTCAGGGGTGAGCTTGTCGCGCAGCGCCAGCGCGCCCAGGTTGTCGTCCAGCTGGCTGCGCTTGCTGGCACCCAGGATGACGGTGGAGACGCGCGGGTTCTTCGTCAGCCAGGCCACGGCCAGCTGCGCCAGGCTGCCGCCCAGTTCGGCGGCGATGGGCTCCAGCTGCGCCACCACGGCATTGCGCGCCGGGTCCACCAGCTGGTCGCGCAGCCAGGCCTGGCTGTCACCGCGGCTGCCGGCCGGCACGCCGTCGCGGTACTTGCCGGTCAGCAGGCCCGAGGCCAGCGGGCTCCAGGTCGTCAGGCCCAGGCCGATCTCGTCGTAGAGGCGGGCGTACTCCTGCTCCACGCGCTTGCGGTGCAGCAGGTGGTACTGCGGCTGCTCCATCAGCGGCTTGTGCAGATGGTGGCGCTCGGCGATCTCGTAGGCGGCGCGGATGGCATCGGCCGGCCACTCGCTGGTGCCCCAGTACAGCGCCTTGCCCTGCTCGATCAGGTTGTGCATGGCCCACACGGTCTCCTCGATCGGCGTGTGCGGGTCGGGGCGGTGGCAGTAGATCAGGTCGATGAAATCGAGCTGCATGCGCTTGAGCGAGCCATCAAGCGCCTGCATCAGGTACTTGCGGTTCAGCGTGTCCATACGGTTGATGGTGTTGCCCTCGCGCTCCAGGCCCCAGAAGAACTTGGTGCTGACGATGTAGTTCAGGCGCGGCCAGGCCAGCTTTTTGAGCGCCTCGCCCATCACCACTTCGCTCTGGCCCTTGGCGTAGACCTCGGCGTTGTCGAAGAAGTTCACGCCGGCGTCGAAGGCGGCGGCCATCAGTTCGGCAGCGGCATTCGTGTCGACCTGGTTGTGGTACGTGATCCAGGAGCCCAGCGAAAGGGCCGAGACCTTGAGGCCGGAGCGGCCGAGACGGTTGTAGTGCATGGTCAGGCGGGGAACGAAGACAAGGGCAGCACGATAGCCAGTCCGTACGATTCGCGCCGATGAACCCGCACAAGTCCTTCCGAATCGCTGTGGTGGGCGCCGGCCCGGTGGGCCTGGCCTTTGCGCTGCAGGCCGCGCGCGCCCTGCCGGGGTGCGAGCTGCAGCTCTTTGATGCCCGCGCACTGGACGGCCAGCGCAGCGCCGACGCCCGAGTGCTGGCGCTGAACCTGGGCAGCGTGCAGCAGCTGCAGCGCCTGGGCGCCTGGGAGCCGGCGCGCGCCGAGCCGATCCTGGAGGTCTCCGTGAGCCAGGTGGCGCCGGGGCGCACCGACCTGCGCCTGCGCGCCGCCGAGCTCGGCCAGCCCCTGCTGGGCGCCGTACTGGCCTATGGCGATGTGCTGCAGCCACTGGAGCAGGCCTGGCTGCGCGCGGCCGAACCTCGATTGGCCAGCCGCGGCGGCCAGAAGGTCGGCGCGCTGAAGACCCTGACCGATGGCCGCATCGAACTGGATGCCGGCGTGGCCGAAGCCTTCGATCTGGTGGTACTGGCCGAGGGCGGCCTGTTCACCGAGCAGGCGCCGCGCCCCTGGCGGCGCGATTACGGTCAGACGGCCTGGATCGGAACCTTGCGCCTGCGTGGCGACTGGCCACGCGGCCTGGCGGTGGAGCGCTTCACGCGCCAGGGGCCGCTGGCCGTGCTGCCGCTGCCGGACGACACCGCCGGGCGGCGCGCCTCGCTGGTCTGGTGCACCGCTGCGGACGAAACACCGGAGCAACTGACCGAGGCCCGCCTGCGCGCCCTGCTGCCGGCCTGCGCCCAGGCGGTGCAGGGCATCGAGGGCGCGCTCAAGCCCTTCCCGCTTGGCCTGAACGCCCAGCCGCGCCTGGTGCAGGGGCGCCTGCTGCGCATCGGCAACGCGGCGCAAGCCCTGCACCCGGTGGCCGGCCAGGGCCTGAACCTGGGCTTGCGCGACGCGCACCAGCTGGTGAGCTGCCTGCGCGATGGCGGCTCGCTCGCCGCCGCGCTGGCGCGCTTCGAAGGCCAGCGCCTGCCCGACCGCCTGGCCCTGCTGGGCACCACCGACGGCCTGGCGCGCGTGTTCACCGGCGAGGGCGCGGCCCTGGGCCTGGCGCGCGAGGCCGGCCTGCGCCTGCTGCAGGCCCTGCCGCCGCTGCGCGGGGCACTGGCGCGGCAGCTGATGTTCGGCTGGCGCTGAGAGGGCCGGCGGCTTGCAGCGCCCGGGCTGCAGTGCCAGAGTCGGCCCTTTCCCACGCTGCAGGGGGCGCCATGAAGACTGGTTTGCTGATGCTGGCGGCCCTGGCCGCGTTGGGGCCAGGCCAAGCCCCCGCCCCGCAGTTCGACCCCCTGTTCGACCCCGGCAGCGCACGCTGCGGCCCGCCACCGCAGGCCCTGCGCCTGGCCGCGCTGGGCAAGCCCGAAACCAGCCCGTTCCCGCCCCAGCCCGGCCTGGCCGCGCCCGGCCCGGTGCCGCTCTATCGCAACCTGGGCAGCCTGAGCTTCCCGCTCGGCCGCGGCCGCCCGCAGGCGCAGGCTTATTTCGACCAGGGCCTGCGCCTGGCCTTCGCCTTCAACCATGCCGAGGCCCAGCGCGCCTTCCAGGCCGCCCAGCGCCTCGACCCCGGCTGCGCACTCTGCCACTGGGGCGAGGCCTGGGTATTGGGCCCGAACATCAATGCGCCCATGGCCCCCGAGGCGCAGGCGCCGGCCCTGGCCGCACTGGGCCGCGCCGTGGCGCTGAAGGCAGGGCTGCCGCCGCTGCAGCGCGGCCTGGTGGAGGCGCTGGAGCAGCGCTACAGCGCGGACGCGACTGCCGACCGCGCAGCGCTGGACGCCGCCTTCGCCGACGCCCTGGAGGCCCTGGCCACGCAGTTCCCGCGCGATGACCTGCTGCAGGTGCTGGCCGCCGAAGCCGCGATGAACACCCAGGCCTGGGACTACTGGGAAGCCGGCGGCCTCAAGCCCAAGGGCCGCGGCGCGACCATCGTGCAGCTGCTGGAGACCGTGCTCCAGCGCAACCCGCAGCACCCCGGCGCCATCCACCTCTACATCCACGCCGTCGAGGCCTCGAACACGCCGGACCGCGCACTCGCCGCGGCACGCCGCCTGGCCGCACTGATGCCCGGTGCCGGCCATCTGGTGCACATGCCGGCGCACATCTACTACCGCGTCGGCCTGTACCGCGACGCCCTGCGCGCCAACCAGCAGGCCATTGCCGTGGACGAGGCCTATTTCAAGACCTCGCCCTCGGACGCGATGTACCGCTCGGGCTACTTCCCGCACAACATCCACTTCCTGATGGTGGCCGCCCAGCTGGGTGGCGACGGCAAGACCGCCCTGCAGGCGGCCGCCAAGCTGGACGCCGCGCTTCCGCTGGAAGCGGTGAGCGCCGTGCCCGCGCTGCAGCCCGTGAAGGCCGCGCCCTACGGCGTGCACGCGCTCTTCAGCAGCCCCGACACCGTGCTGGCCCTGCCCGCCCCGCCGCCCGAGCTGGTGCTGCTGCAGGCCATGCACCGCCATGCCCGCGCGCTGGCGCTAGCCCGCCTGGGCCGGCTGGAGGAAGCCCAAAAGGAGGTCGAGGCCCTGGCCCGCCTCGAGCGCGAGGCCGACTTCAAGCCCTTCGAGGCCTGGGGCGTGCCGGCCCTGGCCGTGGTGCAGACGGCACGCTGGGTCAGCGCCGCGCGCGTGGCTGAAGCGCGCGGCGAGCTGGATGCCGCCGCCCAGGCCTATGAGGCCGCCATCGCCATCGAAGACAGCCTGGCCTATATGGAGCCGCCCTACTGGTACTACCCGGTCCGCCAGTCGCTCGGCGCGCTGCGCCTGCGCCAGGGCCGCTTGGACGAAGCCGAGACCGCGCTGCGCGAGGCCCTGCAGCGGGTGCGGAATAACGGCTGGGCCCTGGCCGGCCTGCGCGCGGTGTACGAGCGCAAGGGCGATGCCGCCAATGCGCGCAGCACCCGCGCCGCGCTGCAGCGCGCCTGGTTCGGGCCGGCGGCGGGGCCGGAGCTGGCGCGGCTGTGAGGCAAGCCTGCCAACCCGCTGGCACAGGCGCTTCCTAGACTCAGGCCATGCCCGACTTCCGCTCCTGCTTCCACGACCTCAGGGCACGGCTGACCGCCGCCGGCCTGCAGAGCTACCGGGAGCAGGGCTTTGTCTGAGCTGCGCTGCCTGCCGGCCGCGCAGGCGCCCTGGGCCGATCTGGAAGCCCTGTTTGGCGCGCGCGGTGCCTGCGGGGGCTGCTGGTGCATGGTGTAGCGGCGCAACCGCAAGGAGTACGAGGCCGGCAAGGGCGCAGGCAACCGCGCCGCGCTACAGGCGCTGTGGGAACGCGGCGAACCCATCGGCCTGCTGGGCTACCGGGGCGAGCAGCCGGTGGGCTGGGTCTCGGTAGCGCCCCGGGAGCAGTTCGCGTACTTCAAGACCTCGCGCGTGCTGCGGCCCCTGCCTGGCGAGGTCGGGGTCTGGTGCATCAGCTGCCTGTTCGTGGCACCGGCCCTGCGCCGCCAGGGCCTGGCCACGAAGCTGATCGCCGCTGCGCGCGACTGGGCGCTGGCGCAGGGGGCGCAGCGGGTCGAGGGCTATCCGGTGCAGCCGCGCAGCGCCCAGGCCGCGCCGGTGTTCCTGTGGACGGGCACGCCCGCGCCCTTCGAAGCGGCCGGTTTCACGCGCCGGCCCAACCCGCACGGCGAGCGGCCCATCTACGCCAGCCCGTGAGTGCAACCCCAATGCAGGCTCCGGTCGCGCTCGATCGCCTGCTCGGCCTGGTGCTGGCGCTGGACGAGGACAAGCCCATCAGCGCACCGGCGCTGGCGCAGCGCCTGGGCGTGTCGCTGCGCACCGTCTACCGCGATGTGCGCCGCCTGCAGGGCGCCGGTGTGCCCGTGGTCAGCGAACCCGGGCGGGGCGGCGGCCTGCGCCTGATGCCGGGCTTTCGCATGGCGCCGCTGGCGCTCACGCGCAGCGAGACCCTGGCACTGACGCTGGCCATCGAACAGCTGCGCGCCCTGCCCACCCAGCCCTTCGCGGCGGCGCTGGACACCGCCGCGCGTTTCGCCCCCGCGTCATTGCCGCTCACTCCTCAAAAGCCGCAACTCGTCTCACGTCACAGACAGTGGCTGACCCACGCAGCACCATTGCCGGATCGGGAGGCACGGCAGCACGCCGTGCCCGTTGCCTGCGAAGAAGAAGATGGACCTCGAACACTGGACCCTGGCGCTGATCACCCGGCGCTGCCGCCGCCTGCTGGACGCCCGCCAGCAGCCCCAGCTGGAAGCCCTGCTGCTGCAGGTGGCGCAGCGCAGCGCCTGCACCGTGCACCGCGTGCGGGTGGAGCCGGACTGTCTGTGGGTCTGGGTCAGCTGCCGCCCGCGCGGCATCCGCCGCTTTGCCGATCTGGCCAAGACCGACTGCGGCCGCCTGGTGCTCGGCAGCCTGCCCGCCGCCACCGTGCGCATGCTGCAGGAACGCGTGTGGGACTGGCCGCCCGTGCTGCGCCAGGCCCAGCCCGATTACGAGGTGCACTGCGAAGTGGACCGCCGCCGCGCCAGCCACCGCGAGTCGCGGCTGAACTACCTGCAGACGGTGGCGGACAGCCCGGTGTCGCGGCCGGGGGAGCTGGAGAGCCCCACGCCCTGATCAGATCGGGGTTTCGACCCCGTCCCGCCGCAGCTTCTTCGTGAAGCCCGGCAAGCCCGCCAGCAGTTGCCGGCCGAACGGCGTGCTCGCCAGGCGCCCGTCGTAGCAAACGATGTGGGCATGGTCCTGCTCGCTGCGGATGCCGCGGCCGGCCCATTGGTTGAGGCGCACGCCGGTGGCGGGCACCACCAGTTCGTTGAAGCTGCTGCGGCCCTTGGCCTCCAGCCACTCGGCGCGCGCTTCCTGCACCGGGTCGTCGGGGGTCAGGAAGGGCAGCTTGGGCATGAAGACCCATTCGCATTGCTGGCCGGGCAGGTCCAGGCCCTCGCCAAAGCTCTGCAGGCCCACCAGGATGCTGCGCTCGCCGCGTTCCACCGCGGCGCGGTGCTCGCGCAGCAGTTGCTCGCGCGCCGATTCACCCTGCACATGCAGCTGGCCGCGCAGGCTGGCCGGCAGCGCGGCCACGATGGCATGCAGCTGCACCCAGCTGGAGCACAGCACCAGGGCGCCATGCTCCACCGCCTTCAGGTCCTGCGCCAGCAGCCGGGCCACTTCCGCCGTGTGCTCGCTGGCCTGCTTGGGGCTGGCCTTGGTTTGCACCACGGTGAACTCGCCCTGGGTGGCGTAGTCGAAGGGGCTGGCCACTTCCAGGGCCTGCACGTTCGGCAAACCGGCCAGGCCGCTGTCCTTCAAAAAGTAGTCGAAGCGGCCGAGCGCGCGCAGGGTGGCCGAGGTGATGACCGCCCCGCGCAGCAGCGGCCACAGGTGGCGGCGCAGCACGCCGCTGGCGAACAGCGGGCAGGCGCGCGCCACCACGCGCAGGGAGCCGCCGCCGACGCCGAAATCCAGCCACTTCGCGGCCGGCGGCTCGCCCAGGTCCAGCATCAGCTCGGCGGTTTCCAGCAGGTCGTTCAGGCGCTTGAAGGGCGCGCCGATTTCGCTCACATGCTGGGCGATCAGCGGCGCCAGCTCCTCGTCCTCGGCACGTTCCTGCTTGAGCCAGGCGCTGAACTCGGTGGCCTTGGCATGCAGGCGGTGCGCCTGCTCGCCCACCGCCTGCCAGAGCGGCAGCAGCTCGGGCGGCAGCTCGCCGCGTTCGAAACGGATGCGGGTGTTGGGGCCACCGCCACTGCCGGGGCTGCGGTCCTCGGCGGCCTCGTGCAGCTGGCCAATGGCCTCGTTGCCCAGGCTCTGCATCACGCCGCGCAGCAAGTCGTCCAGCGCCTGGTTCAGCAGGCTGGTGCAGCCTTCCAGGTTGAGCGGGTAGCTGAGCGAACGCCCGGCCTGGTCCAGGGCCTTGTCCAGGCGCTGCAGCCAGCGCCGCTCGCTCAAAGATGCCTCGCAGGCGAAGTGCGAGAGCGCCGTGGCGGGCAGGTGGTGGCCCTCGTCAAAGATGTAGATGGCGCGCTCGCCGCTGGGCAGGCTGCTGAGGTCGGAACGCAGGCTGGCCAGCACGAGATCGTGGTTGGCCACCAGGATGTCGGCCTTGCTGGCGGCGCGCTTGGCGTTGAAGTAGGGGCAGTCGTGGAACTGCGGGCAGTGGCGGCTGGTGCAGGCGTGGCGGTCGGCGCCCAGATAGCCCCAGAGCGCCAGATCGTCCGGGCCCAGACTGTCGCGCTCGCCATTCCAGGCGCCGCTGCCCCAGCGCTTCTTCAGGGTCTCGAAGCGCTCCAGCGGGGCCTGCTGCACGGCAGCCGCTTCGCTGGGTTCTTCCAGCGCCATCGGGGTCTGTTCGCCGTTGCAGGCCAGGTCCAGCTTGACCGGGCAGAGGTAGCGCCCGCGCCCCTTCAGCAGGGCCACCACGGGCGGCACCTCCATGGCCTTGGCCAGCTCGGGCAGGTCCTTACCCATCACCTGCTCCTGCAGGGCGATGGTGGAGGTGCTGACCACCACCTTGACACCCGCGCGCCGCGCCAGCGTGATGGCGGCGGCCAGGTAGGCGCGCGTCTTGCCCACGCCGGTGCCGGCCTCCACCACGCAGACGCGCGCGGGCTGGTCGGGCTCGAAACGGGCCTGGGCCAGCTGCGCGCCGATGGCATGCAGCATCTCGCGCTGACCGGCGCGCGCCACCGAGCCCGGGCTGGAATCCAGCAGGGCCTGGTACAGGGCTTCGAGTTCGTCGTGGAGGTCGGTGGTGCGCATGGGGGCGCGGATTGTCCCTGGCGCTGCTCCATGCATGATGAGCGGCCTGGTGGAGACCTGATGCGAACAATCTACAAGTGGTCTTTTCTTCTTGCCGCACCCGGACTGCTGTGGGCGGCATTTGAGATGTTTGGATGGACCTTGACAGGTCCCCAAATGCTGTTCTTCAGCGTCGCGCACGTTTTGCCAATCGTATTGCTGATGATCTGGCTCGCCGCCCCGCTCTTCATCCTCTGGTCCGGATTGACCCTGGCCGCCCTGGCAAGGACTAGGACGCGTCGGGCCCTCACGCTTTCTATCCGCCAGGCCGCTGCCTTGCTAATGGGACAGGCCCTGTTCGGCCTGTCATTCCTCAGCTACGAGCGCTGGAGCCACAGCCCTTTGCGACCTGTCGTGTGCATAGTCGGGATTGCCATCATGCTGATGACCGGCGTGGTGTGGGTCCGTTGGTGGCTGCGTAGCTCGATCTACCCAACAGGCTCAACTCGTCACGTCGAAGGAAATTGAATGCGTCACGCTCTGGCACTCGCGCTCGGCATCTTGTTCAGCAACGCCATTGCTGCCTCTCCCGCGCCATCTATTCCGGCCCTGGCAACTCAGGGCCCCGCCTCGGTCTCCGGCGTTTCCTCCGGCGCCTATATGGCCGTGCAGCTCTGGCTGGCGCAGGCGCCGCGCTTTGAAGGCGGCCTGGCCACCGTGGCCGGCGGGCCTTATGCCTGCGCCACCTCGGTGTTCGAGGCCCTGGGGCCCTGCCTGGGCCGCAGCGCGCTGGATGACGCCGCCCTGCTGGCGCGCGCCCAGGCGGCGCTGGCTTCGGGCGCCCTGCCGGCGCAGCCACGCGGCGGCCGGGCCTACCTGTTTGCCGGCGCGCGCGATGGCGTCGTCGCGCCCGCCACCACGGCGGCCCTGGCCCGGCAGCTGCAGGCCCTGCGGCCCGAGCTGGCACTGCAGCAGGAAACCGCCGTGCCCGCAGCCCACGGCTGGGTGACGCAGGACCAGGGCAGCGCCTGCGATCAGATGCAGGCGCCCTTCCTGCTGGCCTGCGGCTTCGACCTGGCCGGCCAGCTGCTCACCCATCTGCACGGCCCGCTGCAGCCGCGCGGCGAAGCCAGCGCCGGCCGCCTGCTGACCTTTGATCAGCGCCCCTTCCACCCGGGGCCTGATCTGGCCGACACCGGCTACGTCTACATCCCCGACACCTGCAGCGCGGGCGGTTGCCGCGTGCATGTGGCCCTGCATGGCTGCCGCATGAATGGCGCCGCCATTGGCGATGCGTTCGCCCGCCACAGCGGCCTGAACGAATGGGCGGCCAGCAACCGCCTGGTGGTGCTCTACCCGCAGACCGGCGCGGCCGCCACCAATGCCTGCTGGGACTGGTGGGGCTACGCCGATGCCGGCTTTGCCGGCCGCCAGGGCGCGCAGCAGCGCGCCATCGTGGCCATGCTGGAGCGCTTGGGCGCAGCGCCCTGACCTGTGGCCGGCGCGGGCCGGTCTCCTACGATGCCGGCCATGCGCCGCATCAGCACCCCCCGACACGGACGGCTTTGGGCCGTCCTGCTGGCGTGCGTGCTGCTGGCGCAGTGGCTGGCGCTGGCGCACGCGGTCGTCCACCCGGGCGGCCGGCAGGTGCAGCTCGACGCACCCGCGCTGGGTTCGGTCCTGCAGCAGCTGGATGCGGACCATGCGGCCGGCTCCGCCGACTGTCTGGCGCTGGACCAGCTTTGCCATGGTGCCCCAGGCGCCGCCGTAGCGGCCCCGCCACTGCTGCAGGTGCTGGCGCAGCCGGCACCGCTGGCACCGCAGTCCGCCACGCCGCCCACGCCCTGGCGGCGGCAGCTCGCCCGCGCCCCACCCGTCCTCGTCTGAACCCCGCTTCTTCTCAGCGCCAGCCTCGCGGGCTGCGCTGAGCACCGCCGTTTTCAGACCGCCCTGCGCGCCCATGCGCGGGCGAGGACCGCTCCCATGACCCGAATCTCTTCCCGCGCGCCGCTGGGCGCGCTGTCCGCCATCGCCCTGCTGGCCAGTACCGGCGCCCTGGCCCAGAACACCGCCCTGCAGCCCGTCATCGTCACCGGCAACCCCTTGCGCAGTGAACAACTCGCCGCACCGGCCAGCAGCCTGACCGGCACCGAGCTGGCGCTGCGCCGCGGCAGCTCGCTGGGCGAAACGCTGGAAGGCCTGCCCGGCCTGGCATCGACCTGGTTCGGCCCCAATGCCAACCGCCCCGTCATCCGCGGCCAGGATGGCGACCGCATCCGCGTGCTCAGCAATGCCGGCGCTTCGCTGGATGCCTCCAGCCTGAGCTTCGACCACGCGGTGCCGATCGACCCGCTGGTGGTCGAGCGCATCGAGGTGCTGCGCGGGCCGGCCGCGCTGCTGTACGGCGGTAGCGCCGTGGGCGGCGTCGTCAACGCCATCGACAACCGCATCCCGCGCGCGCCCTTGGCCGGCACGGCGGGCGTGGCCGAGGCCCGCTGGGGCGGTGCGGCCGCCGAGCGCGGGCTTTCCGCCCTGCTGGAAACCGGTAGCTCCGGCCTGGCCCTGCATGCCGACGCCTTCTGGCGCCGCACCGATGACCTGCGCGTGCCCGCCTTCGAGCCGCCCGCTGAGGACGGCAGCAGCGAGCGCCCGGAACGGCGCACGCGTGTGCGCAACTCCGCCAGCGCGGCCCAGGGCGGCGCGCTCGGCGGCTCGCTGCTGTGGAACCACGGCTTTCTGGGCGCCAGCCTGAACAGCTACCGCAACGACTACGGCATCGTGGCCGAAGAGGACGTGCGCATCCGCATGCAGCGCGACCAGCTTGCCCTGGCCGGCGAAGTGCGCGCGCTGAGCGGCTTCTTCAACACCCTGCGCGCCCAGGCCAGCCTGAGCGACTACCGGCACGAGGAAGTGGAAGGCAGCGGCGCCGTCGGCACCACCTTCAAAAACCGTGGCGGCGACTTGCGCCTGGAGGCCGTGCACGCCCGCCAGCCGCTAGGCGCCGGCCAGCTGGAAGGCGTGCTCGGCTTCCAGGCCGAACGCGCCCGCTTCGAAGCCCTGGGCGAGGAAGCCTTCGTGCCCAGCACGCGCAGCCGATCGGCCGCGGTGTTCCTGTACGAGCAGTGGCAGCTGGGTGCACCGCTGATGCTGAGCGCCGGCCTGCGTGTCGAACGGGCCGCGCAGGACTCTGCCGGTGACGCCGACCCGGCCGAGCCCCGCTTCGGCCCCGCCCTGCAGCGCCGCTTCAGCCCGCGCAGCGCCTCGGTCGGCGCGGTCTGGAACCTGGATGCGCAATGGCAGCTCAGCAGCAGCGCGGCCTACACCGAACGCGCGCCCACCAGCTACGAACTGTTCGCCAAGGGCGTGCATGCGGCCACCGCCAGCTACGAGCAGGGCGACCCCGAGCAGGCCAAGGAACGCGGCCGCAACCTCGACGTGGCGCTGCAGTGGAAGCAGGGCCATGGCCTGTTCAAGCTCGGCGCTTTCTGGAGCCGCTTTGCCAACTACATCGCCCTGGTGCATGCCGGCCTGCCCGAGCACGTGGACGACGCGGGAGACAGCCTGCCGGTCTACGTCTTCCAGGGCGTGCCCGCGCGCCTCTACGGCTGGGAACTGGAAGGCCGCCAGCGCCTGTGGAGCGGCCCCTGCAGCCTGGACCTCGAAGCCCGGCTGGACACGGTGCGCGGCGACAACCTGGCCCGCGGCGAACCGCTGCCACGCCTGGCCCCGCTGCGCGCCACGCTGGCTCTGCACTGGCAGCTGCAGGACTTGAGCCTGAAGGCCGAGCTGCAGCACGCCACCCGGCAAAGCCGCGTGCCCGGCGACGACCAGCCCACCCCCGCCTGGACCCAGCTGCACCTGGCCGCCAGCTACGCGCTGCGCCTGGCCGGCGCCGACGGCCTGGCCTTCATCAAGCTGAACAACCTGGGCAACCAGCTGGCCTACAACGCCAGCACGGTGGGCACGCTGCGGCCGCTCACGCCGCTGCCGGGGCGGGCGGTGATGGCGGGACTGCGGCTGAGCTTCTGAGCCCGGCCCGGTGTCTGGCCATCAGCCCCGCTACTCGCCTTCCCAATGGAAGGTATGCAGCAGGCGGTGGATGAGCGGCGTGAGGATGATGGCCAGCACAACCAGGAACACCAGGCCGGCATACAGCGCATAGAGCCCCGCGAACAACTTGCCACCGGCCGACTGTGGGCTGTTCACAGGCCCCATGCCACCCAGCAGCATGGCTGCGTTCAGGAAAGCATCGCGCCAGGGCAGATGTTCGAAGTACCCGTACCCGGCCATGCCGGCCAACAGCGAGACCATCAGCAAACCCGCAGCCACCAGAAAGTGACTGAACAGACGGCGCACGAAATGCGCTCTGGGAATGGGCTTGTGCCGCCGGGATTCGTACATGGTTCTGCTCCGATCCGGCCGGCGGGAGGCGGCGGCGCGCCCGCGCGCCCTGGCTCGCCCGAGGTCGGCCCTCGCTAGGCAGGCTGCCCAAACACCATCACCCGGTTGCGGCCCTGGTGCTTGGCTGCGTAGAGCGCCTCGTCGGCCTGCTTCAGCAGAACCGTTTCGGTCGGCGGCTCGCCCAGCAGGGTGTCGGCCACGCCGATGCTGATCGTCACCTGGCAGCTCAGGTCGCCCAGCTGAACCACCGACTGGGCCACCGCGGCGCGCAGGGATTCGGCCAACACCGCAGCGGCCGCCGCGGCGGTGCCCGGCAGCAGCACCGCAAACTCTTCACCGCCGTAGCGGGCCATCACATCGTTGCGCCGGATCTTGCCGCCCAGCAACTGCGCGGTGTGGCGCAACACCGCATCGCCCACCAAGTGGCCGTGGCGGTCGTTGAAGGACTTGAAGCCGTCGATGTCCAGCAGCAGGCAGCTCAAGGGGTGGCCCAGGCGCTGGCTGTTGGCAAATTCGCGGCCCAGCTGTTCCATCAGGTAGGCGCGGTTGTGCAGGCCGGTCAGCTGGTCCGTCGTGGCCGCCTTGTGCAGCGCCTGCTTCTGCTGGTCCAGCATGGCGTTCTGCTGGCTCAGCAACTCGTTCTGCAGGGCCAGCGCGTGCTGCTTGGCCTGCAGCTCGCGGTACAGCGTCGAGAGCTGCAGCATCGAGCGCGTGCGGGCGCACAGCTCGATCGGATCGACCGGCTTGCGCAGATAGTCCACCGCGCCGGCCTGCAGCGCGGCGTCCAGGTTCGCCGACGAGGTCATCTTGCCGGTGCACATGATCACCGGGATGTCGCGCGTCATCGCCTGGCCCTTGAGCTGCCGGATCAGTTCGAGGCCCGAAAGGCCCGGCATGTCCCAGTCGGTGATGACCAGATCCGGCTGGGCGCGTTCCGCAATGGCCAGCGCGCGTTCGGGCTGGCTGGTGCGCAGCACCTGGTATGAAGCGGCCTGCAGCAGCTCGCACAGCGCATTCAGGTGCTCGATCTCATCGTCAACCACAAGAATCTGCTGCATCGCCGTGCCACAACCGCCAGGTAGAAGGTGCGCTCCATCGCCCGTGCTCGGCCTGGTGCGGGGCGATGGTACGACGGCGCTCAGCCGCTTGCGGCGTGCACCACCACCCGGTTACGGCCCTGGCGCTTGGCCGCGTACAGCGCCTCGTCGGCCTGCTTCAGCAGCGCCATCTCGTCGGCGCCCTGGCACGAACCGTTGTAGGCCACACCGATGCTGAGCGTGATCTGCAGGCTCAGTTCACCCTGCACCCATGGGGCCTGGGCCACGCTGGCACGCAAGCCCTCGGCCAGGGCCTGCGCGCTGGCGGCCAGGGTGCCGGGCAGCAGCAGCACGAACTCCTCGCCGCCGTAACGTGCCAGCACATCGCCGCGGCGCAGCTCGCCGTTCAGCAGCTGCGCCGTGTGGCGCAGCACGGCGTCACCCACCAGATGGCCGTGGCGGTCGTTGACCGACTTGAAATGATCGATGTCCAGCAACAGGCAGCTCAAGGGGCGGCCGTAGCGCTGGGCGTTGCTGAACTCGCGGCTCAGCTGGTCCATCAGGTAGGCGCGGTTGTGCAGGCCTGTCAGCCGGTCGGTGATGGCCGCAAGGTGCAGCTCCTGCTTCTGCTGATTCAGCAACTCGTTCTGCCGCGCCAATTCCTGCTCATTGGCCTTGAGCTGCCGGACCGAGGCCGCGAGCTGCAGCATCGAGCGGGTGCGCGCGCGCAGCTCGATCGGCTCCACCGGCTTGCGCACATAGTCCACCGCGCCAGCCTCCAGCGCGGTTTCCAGGTGGGCCGCCGAGGTCATGCTGCCGGTGCACATGATCACCGGGATGTCGCGCGTGGCCTCGTGCGCTTTGAGCTGGCGGATCAGCTCGATGCCCGAGACGCCCGGCATGTCCCAGTCCGTGATGACCAGGTCAGGCCGCTGACTCTCGGCAATGGCCAGGGCGCGCTCGGGCCGGCTGGTGCGCAGCACCTGATAGCCGCCGCCCTGCAGCAGCTCGCAGAGGGCGTTCAGGTGCTCGAGTTCGTCGTCGACGACCAGGATCTGCTGCATGAGCTGTCTGCGCACAGGAGAAAGGGGGTTCGCTGCGCTGCTCCGGCCCGCTGGTCAGCTTGCATGTCCCAACAGGCCCATTACCGAGGCGGCTCGTTGACGACCAGCGGGTCTGGGCTGGTGTACACGTGGCCGTGCGCATCCTTGACCTTGAGCGCGAAGTTCAACTGCTCCTGCGTCGTCGCGGTCGCCGTGTCACGGATGACCACGCTGCTGCCCTGGGTGCTGATGTTCATGTCCGAGGGAACGGTGCCAGTGACCACGTAGCCGCAGACCGTCCAGCCGGCCACGCCCGAGCTGTAGGTGACGGTAGCGGAGCCGCGCCCCTCCACTTCGGCGACATTGCCGTTGTTGTTGGCGGGCGAGTTGGTGCCAGTCGAATAGGTCAGGTTCACCGACTGGCTATTGACCACCGTGACGCTGACGATGCTGACGTTGGTATTGCTATTGCTCATGGACTTCTTCCTGTTGAATGGCCGCCGGATCACCCCCCTCTGAGATGGCGGAGAGGCGGCGCGCGAGAGTAGGCCCAAGCTGCCGCGCGCCCACCCGGCAATAACGCCGATCTCTTGATGCGCAGGGGGCGAGTACGCTCGCGCGCCCCAGAAGGCTGTTGCGATGACAGCCTGAGCCCCCCGCACGGAACCCTGGCATGCGCTCCCCCTTGTTCTTGCTCGGCAGCGGCTGGCGCACGCTGCTTTTCAGCGCGGTGCTGGCCGCTTTCAGTGCCACCAACGCCACGCCGGCAGTCACCGCCTCGCCCCCACTGGAATCAGGCACTCCCCTGCTGCGCAGCTTCCGGCCCAGCGACTACGGGGCAGACGGGCAGAACTGGGCCTTGGCCCAGGGCGCCGACGGCACGCTGTACGTGGGCAACAACCGTGGCGTGTTGCACTTTGACGGCCAGCGCTGGCGCCTGACGCCGGTCACCAATCAGTCAGCGGTGCGCTCCTTGGCGGTCGATGCCAAAGGCCGGGTGTACGTGGGAGCGGTGGGAGAGATCGGATACCTGGCACCCTCGCCGGATGGCCAGCAACGCTATGTCTCTCTGATGGATCAGTTGCCGCCCGAGGGGCGCGGTTTCACAGATGTCTGGCACACGGTGGTGACGGGCGATGGTGTGGTGTTCTCCAGCCCCCAGCGGCTTTTGCTGTGGCGCGATGGCCGCTTCAGCCACTGGGCGCCGGCAAAGCACTTTGGCGTGGCCCAAGGCGGAGCACAAGGGCTCTTTGTCGTCGAGGCAGGACGCGGCTTGTTGCAACTGCGCGAAGGTCGCCTGGTTGCGCTG
Source organism: Inhella sp. (assembly GCF_041912635.1). GTDB lineage: Bacteria > Pseudomonadota > Gammaproteobacteria > Burkholderiales > Burkholderiaceae_C > Inhella. The sequence continues at coordinate 91,144 of NZ_JAYRMO010000008.1, read as the reverse complement.
CCAGGCTGCGAGGCCTTTGATCAGGTAATGCCCACCGGCCTGCTGTCTTTGCCCGGCGGCAGTGCGAAGGAACCGGCCCTGCTGATCTACAGCCGAGATCGTGGCTTCGTCCGCTACGAGCAAGGCCGTCTCACGCCTTGGCCCACCGAGGTGGATGCTGGATTGCTGGCGGAGGGCGTTCAGGAGAAAGGCCTATTGCGCCTGGCCGATGGTCGTGTGGTGGTGGGCACGCAAAAGGGTGGCGTGTACCTTCTGGATCCGGGTGGCCGCCTGCTTGCCCGCTGGAGCAGGCCCGAAGGTTTGGACGACAGAAGCGTGGCCGCCAGCCTGCAGGACCGCGATGGCGGGTTGTGGCTGGCCCTGGGCAATGGCCTGGCGCGTTTGGCCCTGACAGCACCCCTGAGCCGACTGGACGCCCGCCATGGCGTGGATCACGCTGTCAGCGCGCTTCACCGCCACTTGGGTCAGGTGCAACTCGGCACCACGCAAGGGGCCTTTGGCCTCCTGCCCGGCGCGCAACCGCGCCTGCTGCCGCTGCCGCAGCTCGAAAATCAAACCTGGGCCCTGCTCACAGCGAATCAGAGCCTGCTGGCCGCCGGCGTGTACGGCGTGCATGCCCTGGACGGCGACCGCCGAACCCCTGTCCTCGATGCCTACAACGCCCAAGCCCTGCTCGCCTCGCGCCAGCACCCCGGCTGGGTGGTGGTCGGTCTGGGGGACGGCCTGGCCCTGCTGCACTTTGATGGCCAGCGCTGGCGCGAGGCCGGGCGGGTGCCGGGCTTGAAGGACTCGGTGCGCACGCTGGTCGAGGACGGCGAGGGCCGACTCTGGGCGGGCACCTACAACAGCGGCATCCTGCGCGTGGACCTGAGCGGCCTGGGCCGCGACGGCGCGCTGGGCGAGCTGCCGTTCACCCGCTTTGGCACCGAACACGGGCTGCCCAGCCTCAACTTCAACCTGAGCTTCGCGGTGGGCGGCCAGCCCGCCTTTGCCACCAGCGCCGGCATCTACCGCTTCGAGGCCGCGGCGGCCGGCGGCGGCCGCTTCGCGCCCGACCCGCGCTACGCCCAGCTCTTCCCGCAGCCCCGCACCGTGTACGTGTTGCACGAGGACCCGGCCAATGGCCTGTGGGCCTACACCGAAGACCCGGCGACGGGCCTCAAGGAAACCGGGCTGATCCGCCCCGATGGCAAGGGCAGTTACCGCTGGGACGCGCGCATGCTGCGGCCGCTGACCGGGCAGGAAACCTTCAGCATTTACGCCGATGGCGACGGCGTGGCCTGGTTCGGCATGGGCGATGGTGTGTTCCGCTACGACGGCCGGCTGGACAAGGCCGAACCCAAGCCCTTCAACACCCTGCTGAGCCGTGTGAGCGGCGCCAAGGGCCGCCTGCACTTTGGCGGCCAGGGCACGCCCGCCGCGCTGCAGCTGCCCTACGCCGAAAACGCCCTGCGCTTTGAGTACGGCGCGCCCAGCTTTGATGGCGACGGCGCCCTGCGCTACCAAGTGATGCTGGAGGGCAGCGACAAGGGCTGGTCCGACTGGAGCGCCGAGAGCTACAAGGACTACAACAACCTGCTCGAAGGCCGCTACGTGTTCCGCGTGCGTGCCAAGAATCTGTACGACACGGTGGGTGGCGAGGCGCGCTACGCCTTTGTGGTGCAGCCCCCCTGGTACCGCAGCCCCTGGGCCTACCTGGGCTATGCGCTGCTGCTGGCCGCGCTGGGCTGGGCCCTGCTGCGCTGGCGCCTGCAGCGCCTGCTGGCGCAGAAGGCCGCGCTGGAGGCCACGGTGGCCGAGCGCACCGAGGAACTGCGCAGCGCCAACGAGCGCCTGGTGGCGCTGGACCAATTCAAGCGCGGAATGATGGGCATGATCGTCCACGACCTGAAGCACCCGCTGGGCGCCATCCTCAGCACGCTGGACTCGCCCTCGCTGCTCTCACGCCTGGCGCAGCTGAAGCAGTCCTCGCGCCAGATGCTGACGATGGTGCTCAACATCCTGGACGTGCAGAAGTTCGAGGACACCCGGGTGGTGCTGGACACGCAGGCCCTGCCCCTGGCCCCGCTGGCGGCCCAGGCGGTGGAGCAGGTGCGCTTTCTGGTGGAGCGCAAGAACCTCACGCTGGAACTGGCCGTGCCCGCGGGCTTGAGCGTGCGCGGCGACGCCGAAATGCTGGAACGCGTGCTCGTCAATCTGCTGACCAATGCGGTGAAGTACAGCCCGGCCAATGGCCGCATCCTGATCCGCGCCGTGGTCGAGGGCGCGGATCAGGTGCGCGTGCAGGTGCAGGACCACGGCGAGGGCATCCCCGCCGACCGCCTGGACGCCGTGTTTGCCCAGTTCGGCCAGCACCAGGCCCGCGATTCCGGCGCCGTGCGCTCCACCGGCCTGGGCCTGACCTTCTGCAAGCTGGCGGTGGAAGCCCATGGCGGGCAGATCGGCGTGGAGTCCGAAATCGGCCGCGGCTCGACCTTCTGGTTCACGCTGCCGCTCGTGGCCGCCGAGGCCGCAGCCGGCGCAGCCCTTGAGCCCACGCGCACGCAGGCCAGCCAGACCGACCTTTCCGCGCCCGAACTCGACGCCGGCGAGCGCGAACTGTTGGCACCCATCGTGGCGGCGCTGCGGCCCATTCCGCTGTACCGCTACTCGGACCTGCGCCGCATCCTTGACCGCGAAGACTTCCCCACCAGCCCGCGCATCCAGGCCTGGCGGGCGCGGCTGCAGCAGGCAATCGACACCGAGAACGAGGCGTTGTTCGCGGCCTTGCTGGACGGCTAGTGCCATGCAGCGCCGCATGTGCTCAATCGCAGAGGCGGTGAGCCCGATATTCAGCGTCTAGGGGCCGCACCCCGAGCAGCCAACAGCCGGGAAGCAGCGCGATGAAGTCAGTCCGGGCTGTTGGCTGTTGGCTGTTGGCTGTTGGCTGCTTGGAGTTGCCCCTATGCCAAGCCGAGGAGCACAGAAGAGTAGGCCCGCGCGCGCAGCGCGCCTCGTGCTCTGACTTGGCGCAACTGTCTGAACGGAGTGAGCGAAGCGAACGCAGTGAGCTTTGCGCCTGGGCCCGCTCTTCGAGCACCGCAGGGCACCCCTCGCCGCAGGCGAGGGGCGTAGGCATCGGGGCTTGACCTTTTGGTTCCTTTTGGGTCAAGCCAAAAAGAACTCGGCTGCCGGGCTGAGCGGGCACCGAGCAAGGTCCAAATGGGCCTTGCGACGGCCTGCGAAGGACTCGCGCTTGCAAGCGCGAGTGCGGCCTGCAAGGCCGAGACCCGGCGGGCTCTCATGCGGGGCGCCAACTCCTGTTCAGCAAACCGAAAACCGCGAACTGACTACGCGGCAGGACGGCGACTCCAAACCGTCCTCGCCCCTCAAACAAATCCGCGCACCGGCAGCTCCGCCCCGCGCTGCAGCCAGTTGCGCGGCGAGTAGGCGCTGCTCGCATCCGTCACATGCAAGGTGTAGGCATGGCGTGACTGGGCCGAGCGATTCGCGGCGCTGTAGTGCGGCAGCAGGCCGTGGAACACCACCAGAGTGCCCGCCGCGCATTCCAGCGGCACCGCGCGGCTGCCGTCGGGCCAGGGCGTGGCGTCCAGCTTCTCCATGCCGGCGCCCGCGCCCTGCTTCACAAAGCGCTCGCGCAAGGGGCCGCGGTGCCCGCCCGGCTCGGTCCACAGGCAGCCGTTGTTGAGCGTGGCGTCTTCCAGCGCGAACCAGAAGGTGGTGACCGTGATCGGCGTGGTGTCGAAGAAGCTGGCGTCCTGGTGCCAGCCCACCTCGCCGCCGATGCCGGGCTGCTTGAAGATGTACATCGACTGCCAGATCTGCGGCGCGCTCAGGCCCAGATCCCGCGCCAGCTCGGCCAGGGCCGGGCCGCGCGAGAAGCGCTCGAACACCGGATCCAGGTCGTGCATGGCGTGGCCGATCTTGTTGATCGACAGCGCCTTGGCCTGGCGCAAACGGCCCTCGGCGTCGAAGGCCTCTTCCTCGAAGAAGCAACGGATCTTGTCGGCCGAGCCCATGAAGTAGTCGTCGGTGTGGCGCGACTGCTCGTTGGTGGTGAAGATCGCCCGGCTCTCGCCCGGATCAAAGGCCTCCACGATGGCCTCGGCGCGTTCGCGCAGCGCGGCGATCTCGGCGGCGGTCTTGAAGTTGGGGAGGACGAGGTAGCCGTCTTGTTGGTACTGCTGCTGTTGGGTCTCGGTCAACATGAGGGCGCCTTTGGCAATCGATGGCCGCTAGGGTAGGACCTGCTCGCGGCGCAGGAGGCTAGGCCCTTTCCCCCCGGGTTGTCACCAAGAGGGGCCATTCCCCTGGCGTCGCGGGCGTCGAACGCCAAGCAGGTCGAGGCATGCTGCACAGCCCTGGATCTGCAAACCACAGCCCCCACCACCCGGGGATCCCACGATGCCGCACTACCTCATCTCTTTCCCCGCCAGCGCCATGAACGTCCCCGCCGAAGAACTGGCCGCCGTGGGCGAGGCGGCACGCCAGGTCATTCGCGAAGCCAAGGCGGCCGGCGTGTACCGGTTCGCCGGCGGCATCAACGCGGACGTGGCGCCGCAGTTGGTGGCCGGGGATGGCACGCTCAGCCAGGGCAGCTATCAGCAGACGCAGGAGTTCGACGGCGGCTTCTGCGTTCTGCGCCTGCCCTCGCGCGAAGCGGCCGTGCAGTGGGCGGCCAAGATCGCCAAGGCCTGCCGCTGCGCGCAGGAGCTGCGCGAGTTCTTTGACGACCCCGAGAGCTGACCGAAGGACGCCCGCTTCACTGCGCCTCATGGCACACGGCCTCGATGTTGTGGCCATCCGGATCGAGCACATAGGCACCGTAGTAATGCGCGTGGTACCGCGGCCGCAGGCCCGGCGCGCCGTTGTCTCTGCCGCCGGCGGCCAAGGCGGCCTGATGGAAGGCATCCACCGCGGCGCGCGTGGCCACGCGAAAGGCGATGTGAAGGGGCGGCGTGACGGGCCCGCCCTCGCCGATCCAGAGATCGGACCCGTCCTCATGGCAGAAGCCGGCGCTGCGCGTGCGGCCGCCCTGCTCGGCCGGCAGTTCGACCACGCGCGCATGCCCGGTCGGCGCGAGGGCCTGCGCATAGAAGGCCTTGCTCTTCTCGTAGTCGCTGACGACGAGACTGAGGTGATCAATCATGGAAGCTCCTTTTGCAGCTTGTGGTCTTGGCAGGCCGGCTTGGCCGGGGCGGCACGTGCGCGGCAAGAGCAGAACTTGAGCAGGCCGCGTCGCTCACGCCCGCTTCTCCTTCGCCCGCTGGCTACCCGCCTTGCCAATCGCCTTCCACTTGCTGCGCTGCTCGATGCGATCCAGCGCCGTCATCTCGACGCGCTGGGCGTCGCGCAACAGCTTCTGGTAGTTCTGCAGCCGGTCGGCATCCACGCTGGCGCGCACCACGCAGCCGGGCTCGTTCTCGTGGCGGCAGTCGCGGAAGCGGCATTGCTGGGCCAGGGCCTGCACGTCTTCGAAAGTGGCGGCAAGCTGGTGGGCGTCGGCGTCCGGCCGGAAGGTGCGCAGGCCCGGGGTGTCGATGATGCAGGCGCCCTGCGCGCAGCGGTGCAGCGAGCGCGCGGTGGTGGTGTGGCGGCCGCGGCCGTCGCCGCGACGCACGCCCCCGGTGGCCTGCTCGGCCCCGGCCAGGGTGTTGATCAGCGTGGACTTGCCGGCACCCGAGGAGCCGAGCAGTACGAGGGTCTGGCCCGGGTGCAGCCAGGGGCCGATGGCCGTACAGGCCTCCTGGGACAAGCCGTTCACCGGCAGCACCGGCACGGTGGCGGGCAGGCGGCGGAACATCTCCTGGATGCGCTCTTGCGCGGCCGGCGCGATGTCGAGCTTGGTGAGCACCACCACCGGCGTGACCTCGCAGCTGCGCACCATGGCCAGATAGCGCTCCATGCGGCGGGCATTGAAGTCGGCGTCCAGGCCCATCACCAGCAGGGCCACGTCGACATTGCTGGCCAGCAGCTGGCGCCGTCCGTCGTTGGCGCGGCGGGCGATCTGGGTCACGGGCTCGACGCGCTCCACCGCCCAGGCCTGGGCATGGGCGTCGACCTGCATGCTCACCCAGTCGCCGATGGTCAGCTGGGTGGCTTCGGATTGCAGCTGCTGCAGCAGCCGGGGCAACAGGCGGGCGCTGTGCTCGGCCGTGCCGTCGTGCAGGGTCACGCAGTCGCGCTGCACTTCGATCACGCGGGCCAGGCTCAGGCGGCTGGCGGACGGTTCAAGCCGCGCGGCGCGGCTGGCGATGACGGGGGTAAGGCCGAGCGGGCGCAGGGCTTCGAAAGCGATGTCGATCATGGGGGTTCATTGAGCTCAAGCTTCGTCCGCGCAGGGGCGGACCCACTGCGCACCCGCAGGGGCGCAGAACAGGCGGGGAGGGGAAGCCGGCCGCGGAGCCGCGGCGATCGGTCAATGAACCCGGGCGGGGTGCCGGGTCTTCTTCAGAGGCGCAGGGCGTTCAAAGCACCAAGCTCAGAACGCCAAACGCGGCCGACTTCAGGAGGGCGACACGATCTGCTGCATTCATGGTCATCTCCTTGAAGTGGGTGGTGAAGAAGGAAGGCCGCGAGTGTGCGGCGGGCGCGGCGGTGGGTCAATCGTCATGGCGCCGGCGCGCAACGCGTGCGGCCGTTAGGCTGCGACCCCCACAAGCCATGAGGAGTCAATCCATGTTCAGCCATGTGATGGTCGGAACCAACGACATCGAGCGCGCCAAGCGCTTCTACGACGCGGTGCTGGCCGTGCTGGGCGCCGGCGAGGCGATCCGCGACCAGGCCAAGACCGGCCACCAGCGTCTGTTCTACCGCCACGCCGGCGCCACCTTCTGCGTCAGCGAACCCATCAACGACGAACCCGCCACCGCCGCGAACGGCGGCACCATCGGCTTCAAGTGCGATTCGGCCGAGCAGGTGAAGGCCTTCCACGATGCCGCGGTGGCGAACGGCGGCGTCTCGATCGAAGACCCACCCGGCCCGCGCCAGGGCGGCGCCATCACGCTGGAGCTGGCCTATGTGCGCGACCCGGACGGCAACAAGCTGTGCGCCCTGTTCCGGCCGAAGGTGGCGCGCTGAGCCGCGGCGCGCGCCGGCACGCCCGGCGCGGCCTGGCATGCACTTGGGCCATGCTGGGCGCCCTGAGCGCCCTGGTCCCAGCGGCGCAGGCCACGCCATCGCTGCAGGCCACGCTGCGCGTAGGCGCGGAGACTCGGCTGCTGTTCGGCATGACGGAGGCAATGGAGTCCTTCCCCGGAAGCGCGGCCTTGAACGCCGCGCGCCGGGAAGGGCTTCGTTGTTCGGCCTGGGGAGCGCCGGTGCAGAAGCTGGCCCTTCAAGGCCAACAACTGCTGCTGGTCGGCTTCAGCCGCTGCGGCCCGGATGATTTGGGCCTGAGCGAAGCCTATGGACCGCCCGGCACGCCCCTGCACGCCACATGGATCACAGGCGCCCTGTGGTTTCCGAAGGGGCGCCAGCTTTGCGGCAACCCCTACGCCAACCAGATTTGGGAATGGCATGTGCACTTGGACGTGAAGGCAGGCCGGGTGGAGCGCATGCGCACGCTGGACATGCGCCATGACCCCTTGATCCCGACAGTTGGCGACCGCCACTGGTGCCGCAAGCCTGCGCCGCCCCCAGCCCTTCCGGCAGTGCCGATCCAGGTGACCCCGGGCGAGGTGCCCCTTCGCAAAGCGACCCCTCGCGGGTCCTGAGCCGCGCCTGAGCGACGCTGCACCCGCGTGCCGGGTCAGGCCCTACGCCGCCCCTTCTTGGCGCCCACGGGCGTGCTGCTCACTCCCGGCGTCAGCGCCATCAGCTGATCCAGCTGCACCATCAGCCGCTGCAGGTATTCGGGGGAGAGCTCACGCAGTTGGGCCAGGGCCTGCGGCACCAGCACCTGGGTGTGCAGAGGGCCAAGCTGCGCGTTCGGGGCCTCGGTGGGCGCTGGGGCCGCGTCCAGGCGCTGGGCCAGGCGCAGGCGGGTCCAGTCGCGGCGGTCGAATTCAAACGCCTGCAACTCGGGCGGGCGCGGCGCCAACGCCAGGGCCTGCAAGGGGCTGGGACAGGAGGCCTCGGGCGCCGCCTCTGCGCTCGGCGCGGGCAGGGCCGCCAGCCGCGCGGCCAGCTTGTGCAGCAGCACTTCACGCAAGGCTCCTTGCTGCTGCGCGGCGCGGCGCGTCAGGCCTTGCAGCACGGCCCAGCGGGCCGGTGCGGTGTGGGCGCGCAGGGGGTGGGCCTGCAGCGCGGCCTCCGGATCCTGGTGCAGGGCCTGCGCGTCCATGGCTCAGGGGGCGGAAGCGGCCGAGGCCGCGGCAGCCTCTGCACGCGCGCGGCGCGGCATGGGCGAGAGCTCCACGCGGCGGTTCAGCGCGCGGCCGGCGGCGTCTTCGTTGCTGGCCACCGGCTGCTGCGGGCCGAAGGCGGCAGCGAACACGGAACCGGCGGGCAGGCCCTCGCTCATCAGCGTGCGCGTCACCGTGAGCGCGCGCAGGGCCGAAAGCTCCCAGTTGTCGGCAAAGCGGGCGTTGCCGCCGCGCACGGGCTTGTCGTCAGTGAAGCCGCTGACCATCAGCATCTCGTCGCGCGTGGCCAGGTAGCTGGCCAGGGGCGCGGCCAGGCTGTGCAGCAGGGCACGGCCTTCGGCGTGCAGCTGGTCGGAGCCGGTGGCGAAGAGCACGCTGCCGCTGATGCCGATGCGGCCCTCGTTCAGGCTGATCAGGCCGCTGGCCAGGGGGCCGGCCAGCGCGCGCTCCAGGGCCTCGCGGCGCTGCGCTTCCAGCTGGCGCTGGCGCGTCTCTTCCTCCAGGCGGCTGGCCAAGTCCATCTGCGTCACCAAGGCCAAGGCCAGGATGAGCACGAAGGCGCCGAGCACGCCGACCATCAGGTCGCCAAAGGCGGCCCAGACGCTGGTGTCGGCGTGGTGGCCGAGCTCGTGGTCGAGGTCCATGCCGCTCACGCTGCCGCGAGGGCCGGGGCGCGCTCACGCAGCGCGTCCAGCACCTGCTTCTGCGCCAGGGTGCAGAGCTCGATGAGCTCGCGCGCCTGGGCCACGGTGTAGGCGAGCTGTTCGTCGCTGCGGGTCTGGGCGCGGGTCAGGCCCTCGTCCAGGCGCTCCAGATGCCCCACCAGGCGCTCGCTGCCGCTGTGGAACTGCGCCACGGCAGCACCGAAGCCCTCGCCCAGGCTGCCCATCTCGGCGGCGCTGGCGGCCAGATGCACGCTGGCTTCGCTGAGGCCGCTGCGGGCGCTGTGCAGCTCGGTGGCCAGGCGCTCGCCCAGCTGGGCGAGTTGTTCGCCGCTGCCCTGCACCAGGGCGTCGATGGCGCTGCGCTGCTCGCCCGCAGCCTGCTGCAGCGTGGCCAGCAGCTGGTGCAGGGTCTGCATCAGCTCGGCGCGCTCGTGCAGCGCGGCGTTGTCCTGCGCCAGGCTGCGCGAAAGCTGCTCGCGCAGGGACGCCACCACCTCGGCCGCGGCTCGCGGGGCCTCGGCGGCCTGCTGCAGCAGCGCGGTCACTTCCTGCACGGTGTGGCGGGCCTGGGCCTCGGCCTGGGCCACCACGGCCTGGGCGGTGTGGGCCAGGGCTTGCGACTGTTCGGCCTGCTGGGCAGCGTGCGCGGCGGCAGCCTGCTGCCAGCCCTGCTGCAGGGCGGCGGCCTGGGCGGCCAGGGCCTCGCGCCAGGCGGCCAGGCGCTCGGCGTCGTCTTGCGCCAGGCGCTGCTGCAGGCCGTGCTGGGCCTCGCGCAGATGGGCCAGCAGCTGTTCGCTGCGCTGGCTGAAGTCTTCGGCCAGGCCGCTGGCGCGCGCCTGTTGCTGGGCGGCGCCCTCGTCCAGTGCCTGCTGGGTGTGCTGGGCCACCTGTTGCAGAGTGGCGCCGGCCTGGGCCAGGCTTTCGGCCAGGGCTTCGCGCTGGGTGTGGCTGTGCTGTTCCAGCAGGGTTTGCAGGCGCTCGGTGGTGGCCTGCAGGGCGGCCTGGCTGGCTCGCGCGCCGGCCTCCAGGGCCTGCTGGATCTGGCCGGCGCTGGCTTCCAGCGCCGCCTGGGTGTGCTGCACGCTCTGCTGCTGCGCCTGCTGGCTGGCCTGGCTGTGGGCCTGCAGCGCGTTGCAGCTTTCCTGCACGCTGGCCTGCAGCGCCTGCGCGGCCTGCGTGGCGCTGGCGGCCAGGGCCTGCTGAAGGGCCTGGGCCTGCTGGGCGGCGGCCTCGCCCTGGGCCTGCAGGGCGGCCTGCAGGCGTTCGGCCACGGCCTGGCTGTCGGCGCGCAGGGCCTGGGCGGCCTGGCCGAGCTGCTGTTCGGCCTGCGCGGCCAGGCGGCTGTGCAGCTGCTCGGCGCTGCTGCGCACGGCGCTGGCGGTGTCGGCCAGGGCCTGCTGCAGGGTGCTGGTCTGCGCGGCCTGGGTCTGGGCCTGGCGTTCGGCCTGGGCGATGAGCGCCTGCTCCACGCGCTGGGCCGTGCCTTGCAGGCTGTGATTCAGGGGTTCAAGCTGCTGGCGCAGATCGTTCGCCAGGCCTTGCTGCAGTTGGCCGGCCTGGCTGGCCAGGGCGTCGAGGGTGCTCTGCACGGCGGGGCGCAGGGTGTCGGCGGCTTGCTGGGCGCTGGCGCCCAGGGCCTGTCGCAGGCTGGCGTCCACGGCCTCGGCCAGGGCAGTGAAGCGCTGCGCGGTCTGCTCGTGGAACTGTTGCTGCTGCTGGCTCAGCTGGGTGCTCAGGGCGCCAATGGCGCTCACCAGTTGCGGCAGCGCCTGCGCCTGCTGCTCCAGCGCGGCCTGGGTGGCCTGCTGGCGGGCGGCGGCCGTCCAGGGCTGCAGCGGGCCGGCCAGCGCGGCTTCCAGGCCCTGCGCGGTGGCGGCGCGTTCGCGGCGCGCCAGCGCACTCATCAGGCCCAGCATGGCCGAGCCGGCCACACCGGCCACCGAGCAACCGAAGGCCAGGCCCAGGCCCTGCACCGGGGTGGTGAGGGCGGCGCGCATGGCGGCCAGATCGGCCGTGGCGCGCAGCGCCTGGGCGGTGCCGCCCAGGGTCTGCACCAGGCCGATGAAGGTGCCCAGCATGCCCAGCAGCACCAGCAGCGCGGCCAGGGCCGGGGCCAGCGCGGGGGCTTGCCAGGCGGCCGGCAGGCCTTGCAGGCGCAGGCGCACCGCGGCGCGCACGGGGGCGGGCAGAGCCTGCACCCAGGCCTCGGCGCTGGCGGGGGCAGCCGTCTGCAGCCCGTCCAGCGCCTGCTGGAAGCCGAGGCTGGCACGGCGGTAGGCGCGCAGCTCCCAGGCGCCCAGGGCGTAGAAGGCGGCGATCAGGGCGGTCATGCCCAGGGCCAGCGGGTGGTGCTGGGCCGTGGCCCAGCCGGCCCAGGCCAGGGCCAGGGCGCCGGCCACGAGGGCGGTGTTCGACAGGAAAGCAGTGAAGCGGTTCATCGGGCGGTTCGTCTTCCGGTCGTCAATTCGTGTCTTCTTCGTCGTCGTGCAGGGCTTCGATCAGGCCGAGCACGGGCTGCAGGCGCAGCTCCAGCTCGGCCTGCAGCACGCGCTGCAGTTCGTCCCACAACTGGCCGCGCCAGCCGGGGGCGGGCCAGGCGTGGCGGTCGTCGGGGTCGGGATTGGGGTCGGCCGCACGCAGGCTGATGCCGCGCTGCGCCGTCATCGAGGGCAGGCCCGCCAGCGCCTGCTCCTCGCGCGCCTGCAGCGCGCGCTCGAACACGGCGTCCAGCGCGGCCAAGCGGGCCAGGCGCGGCGTGGTGCTGCTGAGCTGGCTGCGCAGCTGGCCGCGCAGGCCCGTCACGCGGATGGCCAGGCTGCGCTGCTGCGTGCTGTGGTGCAGGCGGTAGGGGGCCACGGCGTCCAGCGCGCCGGCCGGCTTGGGCGCCGCGGTGGCGCGCGCCGGCGGGCGGCGCAGGCTGGGGGCGCTGGCGGGGCCTTCGCGCACCAGCACGGGGTCGGCAAAGCCGGCCTGCAACTCGGCCTGCAGGCGCTGCAGCGCCGTGCGGGCCCAGGCGCGGGTGGCCTGCAGGCGCTGGACGGCATCCGGCGTGGGAGCGGCTGCGGCGCCATTCAGCACCTCGGCAAGGGCCACCGCGTCCAACCAGGAAAGGCTCTGGGCCAGGCGCTCGCTGACCGGCCCCTGGGCCGGCGCCGCCAGCGGCAGGCCCCAGGCCTTGAGCACATGCGGCAGCCCCGGGCCGGCGGTGCTGCTCCAGCCCGGCGCCCCGCTGCTGCTGACCAGCGGATTCACCTGCTGTTGCCTCATCTGCCTGCTGCCCTGCGAAAAAGGGGGCGGATTTTATGGGTGGGGCGGGCCAGCCGTTACGGGCAAACCCGGCCGGGGCGCTCAGGGGGCGCGGGCACCATCTGGGGCATGCCGCCCGCACCGCCTGCCCGCACACTGCTGCTGCCCCGCCGCCGCTGGCTGCTGGGGCTTGCGGCCAGCGGCCTGGCGCCGGCGGCCACGGCCTGCACGCCGATCCGGCTGCCGGTGGCGCCGGGCGGCCTGCTGGTGCGCGAGGAGCAGGGCCAGGCGCAGGGCGTGCCGGTCACCCTGGGCCAGGCCTTGCAGCGGCGCCTGCACTGCCCGGTGAGCACCGAGCTGATGCCGCAGCAGCGCCTGATCAAGGCCTTCTACGAAGACTTCGAGGCGGACGTGCTGATCCCCGGCTTGCCCCAGCCCTTTGGCGACCACAGCCCGCACTTCGTGCCGCTGTTCAAGGTAGCGGCCCATCTGGTGGCCGCTTCGGCGCGGCGCTGGCGCAACCAGGATGTGCCGGCCCTGCTGGACCGGGGCGGGCGCGCGGCCCTGCCGCTGCACGTGACCTACGGGCCGGGCTACAACGCCCTGGCCCAACGCCTGGAAGCGCAGGGCCGTCTGAGCTGGGTGCGCGATGTGGGCACGGCCCTGCGCATGGTGGCCGCACAGCGCGTGGAGTTCACCCTGCTCAGCCCCACCGTGGCCTACGCCAATGTGGGCGCAGCCGGCTACCGCGAGTACCGCTTCCTGCCGCTGACCCAGCTGGAGCCGCTGGAAACGGGCGCGGCGGTGTCGCAACGCTCACTGCCGGCCGACACCCAGGCCCGCGTGGTGGCGGCGCTGCGCGCGATGGCGAAGGAAGGCGATGTGGCCGAGGCCTTCGCCCGCCACTTCCCGCCCGAGGTGCTGGAGATGGAACGGCCCGCCGTGCTGAGCACGCTGCGGCGCTGAGCGCGGCGCAGCCCGCCCGGGCTTGACCCCGCACCGGCCCAGGCCCCGCCCGCGCTGGCACCATCGCCCCATGCGCAAACCCGAACCCCTCCCGCCCCACCTGCAAGCCGCCGTGTTGCACTGCCGCCGCCTGGTGCGCAAGCGCGCCCTGCTGGCCGCAGGGGTGGCGGCGGTGCCGGTGCCGATGCTCGACTGGGCCACCGATGTCGGCATCCTGCTGCGCCTGATCCCGCAGATCAACCTGGCCTTCGGGCTCACGCCCGAGCAGATCGAACACCTGGCGCCCGAGCGCAAGGTGGCGGTGCTGAAGGCGGTCAGCGCGGGCGGCAGCCTGCTGATCGGGCGGCTCATCACGCGCGACCTCATCCTGAAGGCGCTGGCCGCCGTGGGCGTGCGCCTCAGCACCCAGCAGGCCGCCAAGTTCGTGCCGGTGGCGGGGCAGGCGGTGTCGGCGCTGCTCACCTACTCGGCGCTGAAGTGGGTGTGCGAGCAGCACATCCGCCAATGCCTGGCGGTGGCACAGCAGCTGCAGTTGCCGGCGTCTGAACCGGCCCGCTGAGGGCCGGGCGCTCAGCGCCGCACGTTCACCGGCCGCGCCAGCGCGTACTCGCGCTCCGCCAGGCTGGGGCCCAGAAATTCCCGCAGGCTCGGGCCCTGGCGCAGGCGGCGGGTCTTGAAGAGGAAATCCAGCACCTCGTGGAACCAGACGCGGCGGCCCATCTGCGAGTACCAGCGCATGGAGTGGCGCTGCACCGGGTCCGGGTGGAACAGCAGACGCCCCAAGGCCTTGGGGCGAAGCTGCAGGATCAGCTCCATGCTCTTGAACCACAGGAACAGCCGCCAGGGCGGCATGTGGCGGGTGGCCAGCACCTGGTGCTTGTAGTCCCAGCGCCGCGTGTCCGGTTGGATCACCGCGCGGTGCTCGGCCGTCTTGTAGAACGGCGTCCAGCGGTGCGGGGTCACATAGAGCAGCTGGATCTGGTCGGGGTCGTAGCGCAGCAGATGGCGCAGGGAGCGCCACAGGTCGGCATCGCGCTCTTCCTCGAAGCCGACGACGTAGGTCGCCATCGAGAGGATGCCGTGCTGGCGCAGCAGCTGAATCGCCTGCCGGTCCTCGCTCATGCTGGCGCCCTTGGCGATCTGCTGGAGCGTGGCCTCGCTGTAGCTCTCGATGCCGAGCAGGAAGCGGATCACGCCGGCGCGGCGGTACAGGTGCAGGATGTCGGCGTCGCGCACGATGTCGCCCGCCCGCGTGCTGCCCACCAGCAGCACCGGCACGTTCTCGGCGATCAAGGCCTCCAGAAAGGCGCGCCAGAGCTTGCGCGAGCCGGTCGGCAGCTCGTCGGCGAAGTTGATCAGCTCCACGCCCTGCTCGCGGTGCAGGCGGGCGATTTCCTTGGCCAGCTTGACCGGGTCGCGGTGCCGCCATTGCGTCCAGAAGCCGCGCTGCCCGCAGTAGCTGCACAGATGGGGGCAGCCGCGCGAGAACTGCAGCACCACGGCGCGCTTGCCGCCCCAGTAGGTGTAGTCGCGGTGGGCTATCAGCTCCCAGCCGATGCGGTAGTCGTCCAGATTGCGGATCATGGGCGCGGCGGGGGTCTCGATCACGCGCGCTGGATCGCCGGGGTCGCGGAAGGCAATGCCGCGCAGCGGTCGCAGGTCGCCTTGCTCGGCCAAGGCCCGCATCAGGTCCAAGGCAGTCTGCTCGCCCTCGCCCCGCACGATGAAGTCGATGCAAGGGTGCGCGCGCAGGATCTCGTCCCAGTGATAGGTGGGGTGCACCCCGCCATAGACGGTGAGGAGCCGCGGCAGCCGCTGCTTGAGCGCCGTACACAGCGCCACCACGGTGGCATGCGCCGAGCTGGAGCCCGAGTGGCCCAGCATCACCAGCTCCGCACCACGGCGGGCCGTCTCGTCAACGATGGCCTCCAGCCCCAGGTTCAACCGGTCCGCATCGATCAGCTCGACGGCGAAGCCGGCGTCCAGCAGCGGCCCGCCGATGCTGAGCAGGCCCAGCGGCGGCAGGTGGTCGTCGGGGATGCGGCTGCCGATGGCGGTGTGGGGTGGGTTGATCAGGACGATCTTCAAGGCAGGCTCCAGGTGCGGTGCGGCGCAGTGTGGCGAGCCTGCGTGTGCTGGGCATGAAGTCCGTGAAGCCGGTGTCAGGTCAGCGCCCGGGACAATCGGCCGGATGGCCCGTCTCCTCACCATCCCCCAGCCCCACGACACCCCCCTCAGCCCGGCGCAGCGCAAGTTCAACCAGCTGCAAAAGCAGATCGAGGCCACGCGCCAGCAGCTCGATGCCTGGCAGGCCGCCCTGCCCGCCTTTGCCCAGGCCTATGCCAGCCAGGTCCAGCCGCTGCGCAGCCAGGCGCGCGAGCTGCGACGCGAGCTGGCCGAGCGCCTGGATGGCTGGCTGGCCGAGAAGGGTTGGTCAGCCGGCGAGCGTGCGGTGATGCAGGACATCGTCTGCAACCTGGCCCGCGAGGCCCTGGACGACCCCGAGCTGCCGCCCGATCAACGCACCCATTGGCGCGCCCTGCACGACCGCCATGCCGAGCAGGACCTGGCCAGCGCCGAGGCCCAGCGCCTGGAGCTGCTGCGCCGCATGGTCGAGCAGCAGTTCGGCCTGGACCTGGGCGACGAGCACTTCGAGAACGAAGACGCGTTCCGCCAGCATGTGCAGGCCAAGCTGCGCGAGCAGGCGGAACAAGCTGAACAAGACGAACCCGTGAAGCCGGCACCGAAGCGCAAGCCCACGGCCGCGCAGCAGCGCCGCCAGGCCGAGCGCGAGGCCGTGGCGGCGCAGGCCCAGCAGGGCCTGCGCGAAGTCTTCCGCAAGCTGGCCAGCGCCCTGCACCCCGACCGCGCCAGCGATGCCGAGGACGCCACCCGCCGCACCGCGCTGATGCAGCGCGTCAACGCCGCCTATGCCAAGGAGGATCTGCTGGCCCTGCTCGGCCTGCAGTTGGAAATCGAGCAGATCGACGCCGACCACCTCAAGCGCGCCAGCGAGGCGCAGATCCGCCACTTCAACGCCGTGCTGCAGGAGCAGCTGGACGAGCTGCGCGCCGAGCTGCAGGTGCAGGCGCGGCGCTTCTGTGCCGAGTTCGAGCTGCAACCCGACCGCGCGCCCGACCCCAAGCATCTGCGCTTGCATCTGACCGAGGCGCGCAACGCCTGGCAGCGCGAGCTGTTCGATGTCGAACGCGACCTGCAAGCCCTGGTGGCGCGTGACAGCACCAAGCGCTGGGTCAAGCGGCTCAAGGCGGCGGCGCGGATGGGCTGAGGTGCGCCGCCACCGCGCGGCGCACGGCGGCGTTTTCCACCGCCAGCAGCAGATGCCCGCCGCGCTCGAAGGCCAGCAGCTGCGCGCCCGGAATGTGACGGGCGGCGAATTCGGCGTTGTGGAAGCGCTGCAGGCCGTCGTCGCGCGCGTGCAGCGCCAGGGTGGGTGCTGGGATGGCGGCGAGCACGGCGGCGTCGGGCAGCGCGGCCTGGTTGTCGAAACGCGCCCCGGCGGCGCGGGGCGCGGCCGGGTTCATGCCCTGCAGCAGGGCCTCGGCCAAGTGGCGCTGCGCCGGCTGCCCGCCCGCGCGCCCCAAGGCAGCCACCCCCCACAGAAACCCCGAAACCAACCGCCACAAA
>NZ_JAYRMO010000008.1:0-74303 GCF_041912635.1 Inhella sp. | reverse complement strand
GTGGCGCTGCGCCGGCTGCAGGCCGGCGCGCACATTGGCATCCACGCCCATCAGATCCAGGAAACGATCCGGCCAGAAGCGGGTCAACGCCCAGTAGCTGAAGTCGTGCTGGAAAAGCTGCATCAGCGCCCTGCCCTTGCCATCGGCCTGCTGCTGCGCAGCCTCGGCCGAGCGCGCCACGCCGGCCGACAGCAGCACCAGGGCCGACACGCGCTGCGGGTACAGGCGGGCGAACCACAGCGCCGAGGGGCCGCCCTGCGAGAAGGCCAGCACCGCGACCCGCGGTATGCCCAGATGGTCGAGCAAACGGGCGTAGGCATGGGCCTGCGCCTCGAAGCTGGCGCCAGCCGGCAGGCTGGAGCCCAGATAACCAAAGCGCGAGGGAATGATGCGCCGCCCGCCCGGCGCCAGCGTGGCCTCGGCCAGCAACTCGCCCTGATCGAAGCCGCCGCCGCTGCCATGCACCACCAGCACGGCCGGGCCCTGGCCGGCATCCAGGTACTCGATGGCGCCCTGGGGCGTCTGCAGCAGCTGCGCGCGGCCTTCGATGCGCGCATAGGCCGCGGCCATGTCGGCGCGAAAGCGCTGCGCCACCCAGGCGGCCGGCAGCAGCAGGGCCGTGGCGATGAGCAGCAGCGTCCACTTCAGCATCGGCCCGCCTCCTTGAATGGCGGGCCCAGCATAGGCCTCAGGTTCCGCAGAAAGTGCGGTAGCAGGCCGTCTGTGCGGGTGGGGCCGGTTCGGTGAAACGACTCAACCCCGGGTCGTCGTCGAAGGGCCGGCGCAGCGCCGCCAGCAGGGCCTCGAAGGGGGCGAGATCGTCTGCTTCGGACGCAGCGGCCAGCGCCTCTTCGACGCGGTGGTTGCGCGGAATCACCGTCGGGTTGGCGGCCCGCAGTGCGGCCGGCGTGGCCGTGCAGGCGGGGCGCCAGCGTGCCAGCCAGGCGTCCAGGCCCTCGGTGCTTTCGAAGCGGCGGCGCAGCGGGGTTTCATCGCCCTCCAGCGCGGCGGCCAGCGCGCGGTGGCTGGCGGTGAAGTCGGCCTTGCCCTGCTGCAGCAGGGCCAGCCAGTCATCGGCCAGGGCGGCGTCTGCGCTCCCCAGCTTGCGCGCCTGACCGGCGCGCAGCGCGGCCTCGTACAGCGCCGGGAAGCCGTCCAGCACCGCGGTGACCTGGGCCACCGCGGCGTCCATCGCGCTCTCGGGGCCATCGGGGTCGGCCAGCAGCGGCAGCAGCGCCTCGGCCAGACGGGCCAGATTCCATTGCGCGATGGGCGGCTGGTTGCCGTAGGCGTAGCGGCCGCGCTGGTCGATCGAACTGAACTTGGTGGCGGGGTCGTAGGCCTCCATGAAGGCGCAGGGGCCGTAGTCGATGGTCTCGCCCGAGATCGTCATGTTGTCGGTGTTCATCACGCCATGGATGAAGCCGAGGTTCATCCACTGCGCGATCAAACGCGCCTGCCGTTCGGTCACGGCGCTCAGGAAGGCGAGCAGGCGATCCGGCGCGTCGCGCAGCGCGGCGTCGTGTCGGGTGATCGCGTAATCAGCCAGGCGCGCCAGCTTGTCCAGCTCACCGCGCGCAGCAAAGTACTGGAAGGTGCCCACGCGCAGGTGGCTGGCGGCCACGCGGGTCAGCACCGCGCCGGGCAGGGCCTCTTCGCGGTAGACCGATTCGCCCGTGGCCACCACGGCCAGCGCACGCGTGGTCGGCACGCCCAAGGCGTGCATGGCCTCGCCGATCAGCACCTCGCGCAACATCGGGCCCACCGCGGCCTTGCCGTCGCCGCCGCGCGAAAACGGCGTGCGCCCCGAGCCCTTGAAGGCGAGGTCGCGGCGCTGGCCGTCCGCGTCGATCAGCTCGCCAATCAAGAGCGCGCGGCCATCGCCCAGGCTGGGCGAGAAGCCGCCGAACTGGTGGCCGGCGTAAGCCTGGGCGATGGGCTGGGCGCCCTTGGGCAAGGCATTGCCGGCGAACAGCGCTGCGGCCGCTTCGGCCTCCAGCGCGGGCAAGCCCAGCTCGACGGCCAGGGCCGGGTTCCAGAACAGCAGGCGCGGCGCTGGCGCGGCGGCCGGCGGCCAGTCCACGTACAGACCGGGGAGTTCGCGGGCGTAGCTGTTGTCGAAGGGGAGGGAGAGGGTCATGGAGCGCAGCTTGCCAGGGTCGGGCCGGCGGCGGAAAAGCCAGGGCCTTTAGTTCGGGCACCATGGGCGCCATGCACCGCGTCACAGCTTCCCAGTTGGCCCACCCGTTGCGAATCTTGCTGACCGTGCTGCTGCTGGTCGGCAGCGCCGCGGCTCAGGCACTGTCCTGCACGGCCCTGCAGCACCGCACCGTGCTGCGCTGCGCAGGCCAGCACGCGGCTTGCAGCGCGGAGTTCCTGGTGCTGGATCAGCGGGATCGGGGCTGCCGAGGGGCGCTCAGCCTTCACCCGGTCGAGCCCGCGCACGCAGAGTTCATGGTGCGATTTGCGGCGCTGGCTGGGCTGCCAGCCGAACCCGGCCTGTATCTGCTGAGCGTCCCGCACGACTACTGGCAGCCGATGGCTCCGACGACCCAGGCCTTCATGGAGCTGTTGCGGTTCACGCTAGAGCTGCAGTCGTCCGCTGTCACCCCGGAAGATTTGCTGGCCAGGCTGGAGCGCAAGAACGGCTTGGACTGGGAACCCGTGCTGCGCGGCAGCGCACCCCGGCTACACCGTCTGGGCCAGGAACCCACAAAGCAAGGCCTCGCGGCCCTGCGCAGCGAATTCGAAGACCGGGCCCGAGCCGCGCGTCGGGCCGCCTGGCTGGAAGACGGCCTGAGCGGAGCTGGTGCGCTGATGGCGCTGCTGCTCTGGGTGCATGGCGCCGAGAGCTTTTTTCGCCGGCTGCATTGCGCGGAACCCGACATCGGCCGCGCCCTGCTGGTGCAGGCCGCTGCAGCGGGCTTGGTCTTATTGAGCCAGTACTTGGCGCCACCCGGCCCGGTGCAGGGCCTGCTAACCCTGCTGCTAATCGGTATGGCCGCCGCGCTGGCGCCGCAGTTTTGGGCCCTGCTGCGCCGGCGCTGGCGGCCAGTCGCACCCCAGGATTGAGAGCTACCAGCTGAACTTGGGATTCAGCAGCTCCACCAACTGGTGGTCCCGCCACTCGCCGTGGATGAACAGATAGCCCCGCGCCAGCCCGATGGGCGTGAAGCCCAGGCGCTGCAGCAGGCCGGCGCTGCGCCGGTTCTGCGGCTGGTGCGCGGCCTGCAGGCGGTGCAACTGGATGGCGGGACCAAAGGCGGCGGCGATGACGGCCTCGGCGGCCTCGCGCATCAGGCCCTGGCCTTCGTGCGCGTGGTCGATGGAAAAGCCGAAGAAGGCGCTCTGGTGCGGGCCGCGCGAGACGCCGCTCACCTCCAGCTTGGCCATCACCACGCCGGGCGCGTCCAGCTGTTCGACGTACCAGCGGTAGCAGGAGCCCTGCGCAAAGGCCTCGGCCTGCAGCGGCAGGGCTTCGCGCTGGTACTCCACCGTGGCCAGACCCGCCGGCCGGGGTGGGTCCCAGGGAGCGAAGTGGGCGGTGTTGCGGGAGAGAAAGTTCGCTACGGCGGCCGGGTTCACTCCATCGGGCGGCAGCAGGCGCAGGCGTGCAGAGGCGAGCTCGTTCATGGCCGGATTCTCAGCGTCCAAGCCACCCGGGACCGCCCTGGTCGCGCCCTGGTCGCGCCCTTGGCCACCCTGCCCGTGGTCGTCGGCCCAGGCCGGCGGCAGCAGCGGCAACCCACTGCGGCTCCGGCCCACGCGGCGAAGCCGTGAGGCACCCGAAGGCCCATAGACTGCGCGCGCCCGGCTGCAGGCCGGCCCCTCGCGATGCCGCTGACACGCTTCCTCCTTCGCCGGCCACCCGATTCGGACACCCCGCCGCCCGCGCTGCCCTGGACCTGGCTGCGAGGCCCGCAGCCGCTGGCCAGCGCACCCCTGCAGAGCCGCAGGATCTTCAGATCACCGGCCTGCGACAGCAGGCTCGAGGCCGATGGCCCGGAGCAAGCGCAGCTGCGCCAGCACTTCGCGCAGGCCCGGGCCCGGTTTCCGGGGCCTGGCTATCTGGAGTGGCTGCAGTTCTTCCAGCAATTCCTCGCGCCCGCGACTTACCTTGAGATCGGCGTCGAATCCGGCGCTTCGTTCGCCTTCGCCCAAGCGCCCACGCTGGCGGTGGGCGTGGACCCGCAGTTGGACATCCAGTACGCCTTGCGGGCCCGCAGCAAGCTGTTCCAACTCACCAGCGATGCCTTCTTTGCGCAGCCGGACCTGGACGCCGTGTTCGAAGGGCGGGGCATCGAACTGGCCTTCATCGACGGCCTGCACACCTTCGACCAGGCGCTGACCGATTTCCGCCACATCGAGCAGCACGCCCAGCGCCACACCATCGTGCTGTTCCATGACACCGTTCCGATTGACCCGCTGACGGCAAGCCGGCAGCGCGAATCGATCTTCTGGTGCGGTGACACCTGGAAGGCCATCGTGCTGTTGCAGCGGCACCGGCCCGATCTGCAGGTCTTCACCCTGCCCACCTACCCCAGCGGCCTGACCGTCGTCACCCGCCTGGACCCGCACTCCAAGCTGCTGGGCGAGCGCTTCGACGCCCTGTGCGAAGAGGCCATGCACTGGCGCTTTGAGGACTTCCAGGGCGAGCTGGGCCGGCACCTGAACGAGATTCCCAACGAGGCTGAGCAGGTGATGCTGCGATTGAATGGCTGAGCGTGCGCGCCGCGGCGTTCCGTCTCCGCCGACCAGGCCCCTGACCGCCCCTGCTTCCGCGCCAGCACTCCTCGCGACGCGCAGACGCGGCACAGGGACACTACGCGCCCTGCTGCCGTCCATCGGGCTGCGGTTTACATGGGAGCCGCGCTTGCAAGGGTCTTTCAACCACCACCGCACCGGGCCGCGCGGGTTCATCCCGAGGCGTGGACGGCTCGGCGCTGGGGCGGCGGCTCTGCTGGCGGTTTGCGGGTGGACGGCCAGCGCGGCCAGCCCGGCTGATTTGACGGTCTGCTTCGACAAGGCGGATCAGAGTCCCTACCTCTATGTGGACGAGCAGGGTGTCTGGCGCGGCGCAGCGCTGGACCTTGCGCGCGCCGCCATGGAGCAGGCGGGGCTTCGGGTTGAGTGGTTGCCACGGCCCTGGCTCCGCTGCCTGCAAGAGGTGAGCGACCCCGAACCTGGGCAAGGCATTCGGTTGGCCTTGTACGGCAGTCTGAGTCTCGAGCGCAGCAAGGTGTTCCTGGCCAGCTTGCCGCTCCACCTGGTGCAGGGTGGTGTCTGGTACTCACGTCGGAAGTTTGCAGCCGCCCCGCTGGAGCAAATGACGGATCTGGTGAATTACCGGCTGTGCGGGGTGCACGGTCACAACTACAGCTGGCTGCAGGAGTTCACTTCTGCAAAGGTCGACGCTGGCGCCTTCACACTCAGCGCGGCATTGCAGAAGCTGAAGCTGGGCCGCTGCGACCTGCTGCTGTCCTCCAAGGAACATGTCGAAGGGGCCGAGCGGATGCAGCAGTTGGAGATTGGGCCGGACCTGATCTTCGCGGCGTACCCGGGGCGGCCGCCGTTGCCCCAGCATTTGCTGCTGCCTCGGAACAGGCCCGAGAGCTTGGACCTCAAGGCTCGCATTGACCGCAGTCTGATGCTGCTGCATCGCAACGGGTCCGCCGATCACATCTACGAGCGCTACCTTCCCGGGGGAACGGGGCTCGCACGCATGCCGTGAAGTCCGTGGCGGCCGGGCCTGTTCACAAGCTGCTCCGCGGCAACTCCGGCATCGCCAACCCCGCTACCGCCCGCCCCGCCTGCCACGCCACCTGATAGGCGGCCACCGCCCCCTCGGAATCGGCCGCCGCCGTCAGCCCGGAGGCGATGGCGATGGCCCTTGCACCCGCGCGCGCGGCGTTGACGGCGCGCTCGGGCGTGAGCCCACCAATCGCCACCACCGGCGTGGGCGTCAGCAGGCCGGACCACCAGGCCAGGTTGTGTGCGCCCTGGGGCCGCCAGGGCATGGCCTTAGTGGTGGTCGGGTAGACCGGGCCGCAGGCCACATAGCTCGGGCGCAGCGCCGCCGCGCGCGCCAGCTCCCAAAGCGAATGGCTGGAAAGACCCAGGCGCAGGCCGGCGGCCTGCAGGGCGGGCAAGTCCAGGCCCGGCGCCTGCAGGTCTTCCTGACCCAGGTGCACGCCGTAGGCGCCGTGGCGCAGGGCCAGCTGCCAGTGGTCATTGACGTAGAGCCTGGCGCCGGCCTTGCGGGCGGCCTGCACGGCGCGCTGCAGCTCGGCTTCCAGCGCCGCATCCGACACGACAGCGGGCTCGCGCTTGATGCGCAGCTGCAGGGTGCGCACGCCGGCAGCGAGCAGGCGCTCGATCCAATCCGCGCTGTCCACCACCGCGTACAGGCCCTGCAGCTCGCAGGGGGCGAAGGCGGGCAGCGTGGGCAGGCCCTGCAGGGGCTCGGCAGCCGGCAGGTTGTCGAGCCGGCGCGCAAAGCCGGGCTCGGCACGCACCGGGCCGGCGCCCTGCCCGGCCGGCCCGCCGGCACGCAGCGCATGCAGGGTGGCCATCTTGGCCAGCACGGCGGCATCGGCCGCGCAGAAGCCCTGCGCCAGCGCGCCGGCCAGTGCCGAAGCAAAGGTGCAGCCGCTGCCATGGTGATGCGGCGTGGGCAGGCGCGGGCTGCTGAGCCAGCCTTGGAACTGTGGCGTCAGCAGCAAGTCGCGGGCGCAGGCACCGGCTTCATCGCCGCCGGTGACGACCCAGCTGCAGCCGCTGAGTGATTGCAGGGCCGGCACGGCGGCCAGCAGATGGCCATCGTTGGCAAAGACCGGCAGGTCCAGCAGCCAGGCGGCCTCACGGCGGTTGGGGGTGCACAGGCTGGCCAGCGGCAGCAGCTCGCTGCGCAGGGCGCGGCGCAGTTCAGCGTCGGCCAGGGTGCCGCCATCGCTGCTAGCGCGCCAGACCGGGTCGATCACCAGCGCCACCGGCGCCTGTTCGCGCAGGCGGCGCACCCAGCGCGCCAGCACGCGCACGTTTGCGGCGCTGCCCAGCATGCCGGTCTTGATGACGACGGGCGGCAGATCGGCCGCCAGCGCGGCCAGTTGGGCGTCGAGCAGGTCGGGGTCCACCGCTTGCACGCGCTGCACGGCCACCGAGTTCTGCGCGGTGAGCGCCGCCAGCGCGGTGCAGCCGTGCACGCGCAGGGCGTCGAAGGCGCGCAGATCGGCGGCGATGCCGGCGCCGCCGCCGCTGTCATTGCCGGCCACGCTCCAGACGATCGGGCGGGTTTCGAGGGCGGCGTTCATGCGGCGCGGTCCCAGACGGGGGTGGAAGGGATGGCCAGGTCTTGAGGGGCGATCAAGCCGGCCTCATAGCCCTGCCGGCCGGCTTCGATGGCACCGGCAAACGCGGCTGCCATGCGCACCGGGTCGGCGGCCTGCGCGACGGCGGAGTTGAGCAGCACGCCGTCGAAACCCAGCTCCATGGCCTGCGCGGCCTGCGAGGGCGCGCCCAGGCCGGCGTCGACGATCAAGGTGGCGCGCGGGAAACGCGCCCGCAGCGCACGCAGCGCAAAGGGGTTGAGCAGGCCCTGGCCGGAGCCAATCGGGGCGCCCCAGGGCATCAGCGCGGCGCAGCCGGCATCCAGCAGGCGCTGGCCCAGCACCAGGTCGTCGGTGCAATAGGGCAGCACGATGAAGCCCTGCGCGCACAGTTCGCGGGCGGCGGCCAGCAGCTCGAAGGGGTCGGGCGCGAGCAACTGCTCATCGCCCACCACTTCGAGCTTGATCCAGTCGGTGCCGAAGAGCTCGCGCGCCATCAGCGCCAGTTGCACGGCCTCATTCGCCGTGCGGCAGCCGGCGGTGTTGGGCAGCAGACGCGCGCCCTGTTCGGCTGCCGTGCGGCGGATGATCTGCACGAAGCCGTTGTCCGGGTTGCCGGTGCCGAGCGTGCGCTTCAGGCCCAGCGTGAGCACCTGGGCGCCGCTGGCGGCGATGGCCTGGCGCAGGGTCTCGGGCGAGGGGTAGCCGGCGGTGCCGAGCAGGAAGCGGCTGGCAAGGGTTGTGGTGCCGATCTGAAGGGGCATGGATTCATCCACCGGTGATGGGACTGAAGACTTGGATGCAATCGCCATCGCTCAAGGCGAAGGCGGCGCGCTGGCCGCGCGGCACGAAGCGGCCGTTGACGGCGCTGGCCACCTGGTCGGGGTCGCGGTCCTTCAAAAGCAGCAGCAGGGCCTGCTGCAGGGTGGCCGGGGCCTCCAGCTGCAGCGGGCCTTGATCGGTCAGTACGGTGAGCCGGGTGGGTCTCATGCGACGGCCTCCAGGGCGGTGTTGGCCAGGGCCTGATCGAGCAGCGCGGGCGCCAGCAGCCAGCCATGGCGATACAGGCCGTTGATGCGCAGCAGGCCGGGCTCGGCCTCGATGCGCGGGCGGTTGTCGGGCAGCGCGGGGCGCAGATTGCGGTCCAGGCGCAGGATGCGCGCCTCGCCCAGCGCGGGCAGCAGGCCCTGGGCTGCGCTCAGCAGTTCCAGCGCGCTGCGCAGCGAGACGGGCGAGCGGTCCTCGCTCTCGATCTCGCTGGCGCCCAGCAGCAGCTGGCCCTGGGGGCGCGGCACCAGATAGAGCCGGTGGCGCGGGTGCAGCAGGCGCACCGGGCGGCGCAGCTCCACCTCAGGCGCGTGCAGCCAGATCACTTCGCCGCGCACGCCACGCAGCGGCAGCTCGGGGCGCGCGCCCAGGCCGCGCAGATCCAGCACCCAATCGAAGCTGCGCCAGCCGGTTGGGAGCTGCAGCCGTCCGGGCTTCAGGCCCAGCACCGGCGCGCCCCAGTGCCAGCACACGCCGGGCGCCTGCGCGCGCAGTGCGCTGAGCGTGCGGATGGTGCAGATGCTCGCCTCGCCCGGCAGCAGCCAGGCTTGCAGGCCGGGGGCCTGCAGGGCCGGCTCCAGCTCGCGCAGGCGAGCGACATCGAGCGCCTGCGGCTGCTGCGGCCAATCGCAAGCACCGGCCGTGATGCGCGCCAGCACGCGGCGCGCCGCGCCCTGGTCCTGCGCGAGGGCCACCAACAGGCTGCCCTCGGCCTCGAAGTGCGGCGCCTTACCCGGGCCGCGCCCAAGTTGGCGCACGATCTGCGACCAAGCCTCAATGGAGTGCCAGCCCAGCCGCGCGGTGTCGGCGTCGCAGGCATCCAGCTCGGCCAGCGGGCTGAGCATGCCCGCGGCCGTGAAGCCGGCCGGGCCCTGGCCATCGAAGCGCGGCTCGGGGCCTTCGGCGGCGTCGAAGACCTCGACCTCATGCCCGGCGCGCGCCAGGCGCCAGGCGGCCAGCCGGCCCAGCAGGCCGGCACCGGCGATTCCGATCTTCATGCCTGGAAGCCGGCGCCGGGCCGCCCCATGACGGCTTGCGCCCCCTCGGGGGGTGGCGCAGGCGAAGCCGAAGACTGGGGGCCCTGAATCTGCACGTAGACCTGGCTGCCCTGGGCGCGGAACTCGCTGCTCTTCTCCGCCATGCCGCGCTGCGCCGCCTCGTACTCGCGCACGTCCTGGCTGATCTTCATCGAGCAGAACTTGGGCCCGCACATCGAGCAGAAATGCGCCACCTTGGCGCTGTCCTTGGGCAGGGTCTCGTCGTGGAAGGCGCGGGCGGTGTCGGGGTCCAGCGCCAGGTTGAACTGGTCTTCCCAGCGGAACTCGAAGCGCGCCTGGCTGATGGCTTCGTCGCGCGCCCGCGCGCCCGGAAAGCCCTTGGCCACATCGGCGGCGTGGGCGGCAATCTTGTAGGCGATCAGCCCCTGCTTGACGTCCTCGCGGTTGGGCAGGCCCAGATGCTCCTTGGGCGTGACGTAGCAGAGCATGGCCGTGCCGCCCCAGGCGATCTGCGCCGCGCCGATGGCCGAGGCAATGTGGTCGTAGCCGGGCGAGCAGTCGATCAGCAGCGGGCCCAGCGTGTAGAACGGCGCCTCATAGCAATGGCGCAGCTGCTCGTCCATGTTCGCCTGCACCAGGTGCATGGGCACATGGCCGGGGCCTTCGATCATGACCTGCACGTCGTGCTGCCAGGCCAGCTGCGTCAGCTCGCCCAAGGTGCGCAGTTCGGCGAACTGAGCCTCGTCATTCGCATCGGCCAGGCTGCCAGGGCGCAGGCCGTCGCCGAGCGAGAAGGCCACGTCGTAGGCCTTCATGATTTCGCAGATCTCTTCGAAGTGTTCGTAGAGGAAGTTCTCGCGGTGGTGGGCGATGCACCACTTGGCCAGGATGGAGCCGCCGCGCGACACGATGCCGGTGCGCCGCCGCGCCGTCATCGGCACAAAGGGCAGGCGCACGCCGGCATGGATGGTGAAGTAGTCCACCCCCTGCTCGGCCTGCTCGATCAGGGTGTCGCGAAAGACCGCCCAGTTCAGCTCCTCGGCGATGCCGCCCACCTTCTCCAGCGCCTGGTAGATCGGCACGGTGCCGATGGGCACCGGCGAGTTGCGCAGGATCCAGTCGCGTGTGGTGTGGATCTGCTTGCCGGTGCTCAGGTCCATCACCGTGTCGGCGCCCCAGCGCGTGGCCCACACCAGCTTCTCCACCTCTTCGGCAATGCCCGAGCTGACGGCCGAGTTGCCAATGTTGGCATTGACCTTGACGAGGAAGTTGCGGCCGATCGCCATCGGCTCCAGCTCGGGGTGGTTGATGTTGGCCGGAATGACCGCGCGGCCGCGCGCCACTTCCTGACGCACCCACTCGGGCGTGATCTCGCGCGGGATCTGCGCGCCCAGCGGCTTGCCGGCCAGCCGCGCCTCGCGCTCGGCATCGCCCAGGTAGGCCGCCATCCACTCGCGCCGCCCCTGCTCGCGCAGGGCCACGAATTCCATCTCGGGCGTGACGATGCCGCGGCGCGCGTAATGCATCTGCGAGACGTTGCCGCCGGCCTTGGCGCGGCGCGGCTGGCGCTGCAACTTACGTGCCGCGGCATGCAGCGGGTCGAGCCGACCCGCGTCACGGCGCGCGCCGTCGTCGGCCGCCTGCACGATGCGGCCGGTGTAGGACTCGGTGTCACCCCGCTCCTCGATCCAGGAACCGCGCAGGGCCGGCAGGCCGCGCTGCAGATCGATGCGCACGGCCGGATCGGTGTAGGGGCCCGAGCAGTCGTACAACGAGACCCGCTCGCCATTCGTCAGCAGCACCTCGCGCAGCGGCACGCGCAAGTCGGGCCGCGAGCCTTCGAGGTAGGTCTTGGTGGAGGCGGGAAAGGGCTGGCAGGTGGCGGCCAGCAGGGCTTCGAAATCCGGGGGCGTGGTGCTCATCTGGGGCGTCCTTCAACGGTGGTTGCTCCGGAAGGCGCCCCGCCGCGCGCACTAGGGCACGCGGGCGGATCAGAGCTTGTACGCTCATCGGCGGGTTGAGGCTGGCGAGCCGGTTGGGGATGCTGGGCAAGGCGCAATACCGCAGCAATGCCCGGAGGCATTGCGAGGATTTGCAACGCTGACCAGCGCCCCAAGCGGCCGCCGTGCCGACCCCGCCGATGGGCGGACAAGCTCTCTAGGACTCTCCTTACGCCGGTACGAACCGGATCAAGTTCTCGGGTTTGACGTTGCAGCCGTCATCTCAGCCCGGTGTTCCGGGTCGGAGCTTCGTTGAAATCAGCGGCCAGTCGAAAGCGGCTTCCGGCTAGGCGCGGCGCGCAGCCGGGCCAGGGCCCCGGCGAGCACCGAAACGACGCGGGAGGTCGCTTCTCGGCTGGCTGCGTCAGCGAAGTTCCGACCCGGGACACCAACAGGGCACCCCGGAGCGGACGCGCAGTGTAGTCACAGCGCCATGACGATCGTGCGCAGGATGGGCGCTGCCTACACTGCCGGCCCCTCATCTGGAGCCCCCCTTGTTCCCCCTGCGTCTGCTGGCATGTAGCGCCACCCTGTTCGGCGCCAGCGCCGCCCTCGCCAACGGCAGTGGCAGCGCGGTGCAAGCCGCCGGAGACGCCTTCGGCACCAGCGTGGGCCGCGAGACCATCGGCCTTTACAACAGCAGCAGCGTGCGCGGCTTCTCGCCCACGGCGGCGGGCAATGTGCGCATCGATGGCCTGTACTTCGATCAGGTCTGGAGCCTGAGCGCGCGCCTGCGCAGTGCCAGTGTGGTGCGCGTCGGGCTCACCGCCCAGGGTTTCGTGTTCCCGGCGCCCACCGGCATCGTGGACCACCAGCTGCGCCGGCCCGGCGAAGTGGGCAACGGCCTGGTGATGGCCACGGTGGACCACTGGGGTGGCCGCGTGCTGGACGTGGATTTCACGCAGCCGCTGAACGGTCAATTCGCGCTCAGCGGCGGCACTTCGCTGATCCACACCGAGTACGGCAACGGCACCGACAGCAATGCCTGGAACGCCAGCATGGCGCTGTGGTGGCGGCCCGATGCCGACACCGAGGCCATGGCCTTCTTCTCGCGCCACGACACCACGCACGACCAGATCGGCCCGCAGCTTTCCACTGCCACGCCCGGCCTGCCGCCCTTGAGCACGCCGCGCCGCTTCGACGGGCCGGACTGGGCCACGTACTCGGGCGTGGGCCTGAACCGTGGCGCGCTGCTGCGGCACCGCTTCAGCCCGAGCTGGGAGCTGCGCGCCGGGCTGTTCCATTCCGAGTTCGACGACCGCCAGTCGGTCACGCATTTGCTGCTGGACGTGCAGCCCGATGGCCGCGGCCGCCGCCTGTTGATCGTCGACCCGCCCAGCCGCGTGGCGGCCGACAGCGGCGAGCTGCGCCTCTCCTGGACCTTTGGCGCGGGCGACTGGCGCCAGCGCCTGCACGCCCAGGCCGCCGGCCGCCTACGCGAGCGCCGCAACGGCGGTTCGCAGACCCTGGACCTGGGCCCCAGCCGCATGGGCGAGCCCGTCACACTGCCGCAGCCCGCTTTCCAGTTCGGCGCGCGCACCCGCGATGAAGTCGATCAGCACTGGCTGGGTCTGGCCTACGAGCTGCGGCATGGCCGCCAGTTCGAGGCCAATGCCGGCCTGCAGCGCAGCAGCTACCGCAAGCGCTTCGCCCGCCCCGGCCAGGCCGAGGTGGAAGACCGCGCCCAACCCTGGCTCTACAACCTCAGCGGCGCCTGGCATCTGGCGCCCAGCCTGGTGGCCTACGGCGGCTTCACGCGCGGGCTGGAAGAGAGCGGCATCGCCCCCGGCAACGCCAGCAACCGCAACCAGGCCCTGCCCGCCATCCTGACGCGCCAGCTCGACGCCGGCCTGCGCTGGCAGCTGGCGCCGCGCCTGCGCCTGGTGGCCGGGCTGTTCGATGTGCGCAAGCCCTACTTCAATCTGGACGCCGCGCAGCTCTACACCCAGCTCGGCGATGTGCGCCACCGCGGGCTGGAACTCTCGCTGGCCGGCCAGGCCTCGGCCGAGGTGCGCGTGGTGGCCGGCGCGGTGCTGATGCAGCCCGAGGTGCGCGGCGAGGCCGTACGCCTGGGCCGCGTGGGTTCGCGCCCGGTCGGCCAGGCCGAGCGCGTGCTCAAGCTCAACGCCGTTTGGACGCCCAAGGTACTGGGTGGTGTGAGCTTCGATGCCGGCGTTTCGCACACC
Source organism: Inhella sp. (assembly GCF_041912635.1). Taxonomy (GTDB): domain Bacteria; phylum Pseudomonadota; class Gammaproteobacteria; order Burkholderiales; family Burkholderiaceae_C; genus Inhella. The sequence goes on along the minus strand of NZ_JAYRMO010000008.1, from coordinate 60,747 downwards.
GGCCCCATGGCCGCGACGCGTGACAACGCCGTCGAATTGCCGGCCCTGACCGAGCTGGACCTTGGCCTGCGCTGGCCGCTGCAGATCGGCACGCGCCCCATAACGCTGCGCGCGCTGCTGACCAACGCCACGAACAAGCGCAGCTTCGAGCTGCGCGGGGCGGGCAGTTATGCGGAACGGCCGGGGCGACTGCTGGCGGTCAGCCTGAGCAGCGCCTGGTGATCAGAAGACGGCACTGAGCCCCAGCGCCAGGCCCTGGGTGCTGGCGCGCAGCTTCACGACCTCCGTGGCGATCGGCGTGCCGTTGAGCGCCAGGGTGGGCAGTTGGGCGTCGCGGAAATCGACGACCTGCAGGCGGTAACCCAGCTGGACGGACACGTTGTTGACGCCGCGGATGGCCCCCGGGCCGAGCAGGCGATAAGCCAGGCCCATCTCGGCCAGCGTGTACTGCGCCTTCGTCTTGACGGTCTGGCCAAACAGCTGCGAGGTCTTGAAGCGCCCCGGGCCATAGCCCAGATTGGCGAACAGGGAGAGTCGCTCCTCCAAGGGCGCACTGGCGCTGAGCCCCAGCAGCGTGCCCACGCCCTCCTGCTTGCCGGTGGCCCCCAGCAGCGCCTGGGCCTCGGGCGAAGTGGTAGGCGCGAACTTGCCCCACTTGCGGATCAGGGACATCGCCAGGCTCGGGGTCAGCTGGTAGCTGAGGCCGATGTCATGCTCGCTGCGGCGGAAGGAGCCGCCGGCCACCTGCCCCGACGCCGCGGTATTCACCTGCGGCAGCACCGACACGAAGCCCCCGAAGCTGCCCACACGCACACCCAGTGTGGTGATGGGCACGAGGTCCGAGGCCGTGATGCTCTTGGCGGAGGTGCGCAGCACCGGCGTGGACGAACCCGGCGGGAGCGTGACCGCTGCGTCCACCACGTTCGCTTCGAACGCCGCCATCCACAGGCGCTGGCTGCCGAACAGCAGCCAGTCGCGCGCCGGCGCCTCTTCAGCCTGTGCCGAGGCACCGGCCGTCATCAAGCCCGCGAGGCAAAGCCTCGCCCACTTCGTGCCGAACACGACTCGCATGAACACCCTTTCGCTACTGCCACCCTGAAAAACCGGCGCGGAGCGCGCCGGCAACGAATCAGAACGCGGGCACCACCACCGGGCGCGCCGCCTTGTCCACCGTGCCGTTCTTTTCGGCCGTCTTCTGCTGTGCGCGCTCGCTGCCTTCCTTTTCCAGCGCAGTGATGCGCTGGCGGTACTCCTGCAGCAGCTGGCGCAGTTCGGACATCTCGCCGTCACGCAGCTTGGCCTCGCGGCGCAGCTGCTCGATACGCGCCGGCTCGCCCGTGCCCGCGCTCAGGCGCGCGTTTTCGCTTTCGAGCTGGCGCATGCGCTCCATCGCCTCTTCGCTGCGGCGTTTCAGCTCGGCGAGCTGGGTCGAGGCCTTGGCGTCATTGCATTCGGCCAGGCACAGCGTGCCCGAGTAGGAGAAGCTGCGATAGGGCACCTGCTTGAACCCGTATAGCTGCCGCGCCTCGTCCTCGACATCGGAGGCCACCTGTTGCAACAGCTCGCTCAAAGGTACGCCCGGGTGCTTCAGATGGGCCAGCAGGTGCTTGGTGAACAGGCCATTGCGCCCGCGGCCATCCAGCGCCTCTGCGCCGGGGGCGGTGGCGTAGACGAGCAGGCTGCCAACCGGCGGGTCCACGCGCGCCAGGCCGCGGCTGAGTTGCAGCCGCCCCTGGCCGGCCAGCGGGTCGCTGCGGCAGGCGTCCAGGATGATGATGTTGGGCGCACTGCGCGCGTCTTCGAGTACGCGCAGCACATGGCTGAGGCTGAGGGAATCGTCTTCCAGCTCCAGCTGGCTGCCCGGCTCCAGTTGCACGGGCAGCAGGAAGTTGTCGCCGCGCGACTGGATGGCATGGCCGGCGTAATAGAACAGGGCCGTGGTGCCCGGGCCCAGCTCGGCCGCGAACTGGCGCAGCAGGCGGCGGAACTCGGCACGGTCCGGCACGTTGGTCTGGCAGGTGGCGGCAAAACCCAGCGCACGCACGGCCGCACAGAGATCCTCGGCATCGTTGCCGGCATTTCGCAGCGGCGTCAGCTGGCTGTAGGTCGCATTGCCAATCACCAGAGCCACGCGCTTGCCTCCGAGGGTCGAAGGCTTGGTCCACTTCAGGTCGCGTACGGGTGGCACGGCGGGCGCGGCGGAGCGGGTCTCCTGTGCCCAGGCCATACCGGCGCCCAGGCCTGCCGCCAAGGCGACACAGCACAACAAACGCGAACTCCAACGCGACGGCCCCATGGGCTTGGCCCCTTCCCTGCGGTGGCTTGGCTCGGCGGAGTGTATCGAGGCGTTACCGCGCCACGCCCCCGGTTCTGGGGGCGGATTTGCCATGAGAAAGGGCAGCCCTTGGCTGCCCTTGTTGGATTCCCCTCGAACGGGAATCAGGGGTACAGACCGCGCTCCTCACGCGCCTGCAGCACCCGCGTGCAGGCCACCGTGAAGGCCGCCGTGCGCAGCGGGATCTTGTGCAGTTCGCTGGTTTCCCAGATGCCCTTGAAGGCGCCGATCAGGATCTTGTCGAGGCGCAGATTGATTTCGTCTTCGGTCCAGAAGAACGAGCTGAAGTCCTGCACCCATTCGAAGTAGGAGACCGTCACGCCGCCGGCGTTGGCGATCACATCGGGCACCACCACGATGCCGCGCTCGGCCAGCACGGCCTCGCCGTCCGGCGTGGTCGGGCCGTTCGCGCCTTCCAGGATCAGGCGGGTTTGGATGCGCTTGGCGCGTTCTTCGTTGACCTGGCCTTCCAGTGCGGCCGGGATCAGCACGTCGGTCTTCACATCCCAGAAGTTCTCGTTGGCGATCGCGTCGGCGCCCTTGAAGCCTTCCACGCCGCCGCGCTTGGCCACGTGGTCGAGCAGGTCCTGCATGTCGACACCGTGCTCGTTCTGGATGGTGCCGGTGTGGTCCTGCACCGCGACGATCTTGGCGCCGTTGGCGGCGAACAGCTTGGCGGCGATCGAGCCCACATTGCCGAAGCCCTGCACGGCCACGCGCGCGCCTTCCATGTTGATGTTCAGACGGCGCATGGCTTCACGGCCGACGACGAACACGCCACGGCCGGTGGCGGCCACGCGGCCCAGCGAGCCACCCAGCGGGATCGGCTTGCCGGTGACGACGCCGGTGGCGGTGGCGCCGACGTTCATCGAGTAGGTGTCCATCATCCAGGCCATGATCTGGCCATTGGTGTTGACGTCGGGCGCGGGGATGTCCTGCTGCGGGCCGATGATGATGCCGATCTCGCTGGTGTAGCGACGCGTCAGCTTTTCCAGCTCCTTGTTGCTCAGCATCTTGGGCTCGACGCGGATGCCGCCCTTGGCGCCGCCGTAGGGCAGGTTCACCGCGGCGTTCTTGATGGTCATCCAGGCGGACAGGGCCATCACCTCTTCGAGCGTGACATCGGGGTGGTAGCGCACGCCGCCCTTGCCGGGGCCGCGGGTCAGGCTGTGCTGCACGCGGTAGCCCTCGAAGTGGCCGATGCTGCCGTTGTCCATCTCGATGGGGATGTCCACGATGAGCGCGCGCTTGGGGCGGCGCAGGGTCTCGACCCAGCGCGCCAGATTGCCCAGATAGGGCTCCACCGCGTCGATCTGGCTCAGATAAGTGCCCCAGGGCGAGTTGCGCGTGGGCGAAACAAAAGACAGGTTCGGCATGATGCCTCCGAAGAATTTTTAGTGGGGCGCACGGTAACTCGAAGAAACCTTGTATGGACAAGTGAACCGACGCCGCTTGGGCATCCCCTCATGCGGGCCGCGCATCGAGGGCCCCGGGACTTGTTCCAGGTCAACCGATGGAGCCGCTGGCCGCCCCGTAGACTGGCTCCATCCCCTCAGCTCCGAGCCCTCCATGGACACCCACGAGTTCGGCGATCCGCGCAATCTGGCCCCCTATCTGCGCTTCATGGTGCTGAACCAGGCCTCGGACCTGTTCCTCTCGGTCGGCTCGCCGCCGGCGGTCAAGATTCAGGGCGTGGTGCGGCCGCTCAAGCTGCCGCCGCTGAACTCGATGCAGGCCAAGGCGCTGGCCTATTCGGTGATGCGCGAGGCGCAGATCCGTGAATTCGAATCCACGCTGGAATGCGATCTGGCGACCAACTTCGAGGGCCTGGGGCGCTTTCGCTTCAACGTCTTCATGCAGCGCGGCGAGGTCTCGCTGGTGGCGCGCTACATCAGCGCGCAGATCCCCTCGCTGGAAGACCTGCAGCTGCCCACGCACCTGAAGGAGCTGGCCCTGATCAAGCGCGGCCTGGTGCTGTGCGTGGGTGCGGCCGGTTCGGGCAAGAGCACCACGCTGGCCGCGTTGGTGGACTGGCGCAATCGCAGCACGCCGGGGCACATCCTCACCGTGGAGGACCCGATCGAGTTCGTGCACAACCACAAGCTCTCGGTGGTGGACCAGCGCGAAGTCGGGCTGGACACGCACAGCTTCGAAGAAGCCCTTCGCCACGCCATGCGCGAGGCGCCCGACGTGATCCTGATCGGCGAGATCCGCGACGAGCAAACCATGCGCCACGCGCTGGCCTATGCCGAGACCGGGCATCTGTGCCTCTCCACCCTGCACGCCAACAACGCCAACCAGGCCATCGACCGGGTGCTGAACTTCTTCCCCGAGGCCGCGCGCCATCAGGCACTGCTCGATCTCTCGCTCAACCTCAAGGGCGTCATCGCCCAGCGCCTGCTGCCCGACCTGCAGGGCGGGCGCGTGCCCGCCGTCGAGGTGTTGCTGCAGTCGGCCCATGTCTCCGACCTGATCCTCAAGGGCAATGTGGACGCGCTGAAGGACGCGATGGCGCACAGCAACGAGCTGGGCATGCAGACCTTCGACCAATCGCTCTACCAGCTCTACCGCGCCGGCAAGATCAGCCTGGAAGAGGCGCTGAACAATGCCGACTCGCGCACCGACCTCTCGCTGCGCGTGCGCCTGACCTCAGGCGCCTTGCCCGACGCGTCGGGGCTGGAGGTTCGCTGAGCGAGGGCAACGCTGCAAACGCGCTCCACAGGGGTTTTGCAGCGTTGCCCTGGATCAAGCCAAGCTTGCCGTAAGCGGCCCCGGGTGCCGCTTACCATCGGCCGGCCCATGACCAGCCTGGACCTCGCCCTGCTCTACCTCGTGGCCGCCGTGCTTGGCGTGGTGGCCTGCCGCAGCCTGAAGCTGCCGCCCATGCTGGGCTATCTGGCCGTGGGCGTGCTGATCGGGCCCAACGCGCTGGCGCTGACCAAGGATTCCGCCGGTCTGCGCTACCTGGCCGAGTTCGGCGTCGTTTTCCTGATGTTCGCCATCGGCCTGGAGTTCAACCTGCCCAAGCTGCGCGCCATGCGCGCCGTGGTGTTCGGCCTGGGCCTGCTGCAGGTGCTGCTGACGCTGCTGGGCGCCGTGCTGGGCAACGAGCTGCTGGCCCTGGTGTTCGGCTGGATGGGTGTGAAGTGGGAACTGGGCTGGGCCGGCGCGCTGGTGTTGGGGGCCTCGATCGCCATGAGCTCCACAGCCATCCTCGTCAAGCTGATGGCCGAGCGCCTGGAACTGGAGAGCGAGCATGGCCGGCGCGTGATGGGCGTGCTGCTGTTCCAGGATCTGGCCGTGGTGCCGCTGCTGGTGCTCATCCCCGCCCTGGGCGCGAGCGCCAGCGACATGGCGCAGGACCTCGGCTGGGCCGGGCTCAAGGCCATCGTCGTGCTGGGCCTGCTGCTCTGGGGTGGCCAGAAGGGGATGCGCTGGTGGCTGACCCTGGTGGCGCGACGCAAGAGCGACGAACTCTTCATCCTCAACCTGCTGCTCGTCACCCTGGGCTTGGCCTGGCTGACCGAGCATGCCGGCCTCAGCCTGGCGCTGGGCGCCTTCGTGGCCGGCATGCTGATCTCCGAGACCGAGTTCAAGCACCAGGTGGAAACCGACATCCGGCCCTTCCACGACGTGCTGCTGGGCCTGTTCTTCATCACCATCGGCATGAAGCTCGATTGGCAGCCGGTGGTGCAGCAGTGGCCCCTGGTGCTGATGCTGCTGCTCGGCCCCACGCTGGCCAAGTTCCTGCTGGTGGCGGCGCTGGCCAAGCTGCTGGGCGCGCCCTCGGGGGTGTCGCTGCGCACGGGTCTGTACCTGGCGCAGGCGGGTGAGTTCGGCTTCGTGCTGTTGGGTCTGGGCGCCGCCAAGGGCCTGGTGGCGCCGCAGTGGGAGTCGCCCGTGCTGGCGGCGATGGTGCTCTCGATGCTGGTGACGCCGCTGATCGTGATGTACAGCAACCGCATCGTCATGAAGCTGTCCAGCAGCGACTGGCTGCTGCAATCGGTGCAGCTCACCACCATCGCCAAGAAGGCCTTCAAGAGCGACGCCCACGTCATCATCTGCGGCTTCGGGCGCAGCGGCCAGAATCTGGCGCGCCTGCTGGAGGCCGAGCGCATTCCCTATATGGCACTGGACCTGGACCCCGACCGCGTGCGCCAGGCGGCCGCCGCGGGCCAGTCGGTGGTGTTCGGCGACGCCGCCCGTCCCCAGGCCCTGATGGCGGCCGGCCTGAACCGCGCCAGCGCGGTGGTCATCAGCTACCACGACACCCCCTCGGCCCTGAAGGTGCTGCGCCAGATCCGTGCGCATGCGCCCAAGGTCCCGGTGGTGGTGCGCACCGTGGATGACGCCGACCTCGACAAGCTGCGCGCCGCCGGCGCCACCGAGGTGGTGCCCGAGGCCATCGAGGGCAGCCTGATGCTGGCCAACCACGCGCTGGCCCTGGTGGGCGTGCCGATGCGGCGCGTGCTGCGCATCACCCAGCAGGCGCGCGACGCCCGCTACAGCCTGCTGCGCGGCTACTTCCACGGCGCTGACGACGACCTCAGCGACGACCGCGAGCAGGTGCGCCTGCGCCCCTTCACCCTGCCCGTGGCCAGCGAGTGGGCTGGCCAGACCGTGGCCGACCTGCTGCTGCCGGCGCAAGGGCTGGCGCTGGTTTCGCTGCGCCGCGCCGATGGCGTGGTGGTCGCCGCCCAGGAAACCACCCTGCTGCAGGGGGGTGACACCCTGGTGCTGAGCGGCACGCCTGAGAGCCTGGGCCGCGCCGAGGAACGATTGCTGAAATGACCCGCCGCCGCCTCTACCTCATGCGCCACGGCGCCGTGAGCTACTTCGACCCCGTGAGCGGCGCGCCGCTGGCGGCCGAGACCGTGCCGCTGACGACCGCCGGCCAGGATCAGGCGCGCGCGGCCGGTCTGCTGTTCGCGGCCCAGAACGTGCGCTTTGATCGCGTCGTTTGCTCCGGCCTGCCGCGCACGCGCCAGACGGCCGCCGCCGTGCTCGGCGAACTGCCCGGCCCGCAGCCGGCCATCGAGGAAGTGCCCGCCCTGCGCGAGATCCACGGCGGCCGCCTGCGCGACATCGCGCCGGCAGAGCTCGACGCCGTCTTCACCACGCTGCAGCGCGGCCCGCTCACGGACGACACCCGCTTCCTGGGCGGCGAGAGTCTGGGCGAGCTGTGGGCGCGCGCCCTGCCCGCCGCGCAGAGCCTGCTGGCCGAACCCTGGGACTGCGCCCTGTGGGTGCTGCACGGCGTCGTCAACGCCGCCTTGCTCAGCCACTGGGTCAGCGGCGGTCAGCGGCTCGTGCTGCCCGGCTGGCAGCAGGACCCGGCCTGCATCAACATCGTCGACCTCGGCGGCCCGGGCGACGCGTTGCTGCGTGCCGTCAACCTCAATGCGCAGGATCTGCTGCGCCCGCAGGAGCGCCTGAGCACGATGGAGAAGTTGCTGGCGGACTTCCGGCGCGCGCGCGGTTGAGTTATTTGCCGATGCAAAAGCGCCCGAAGATTTCCCCGAGCAAGTCATCGGCCGTGAACTGACCGGTGATGGCACTCAGCGCCTCGTGCGCCAGGCGCAGTTCTTCCGCCACCAGGTCCAGCGCCGGCAAGCGCACCTGCGCTTCAGCCTGCTGCACATGCTCCAGCGTGGCGCGCAGCGCGCGCACATGGCGCTCGCGGGCGATGAACAGGCCCTCCGGCACCGATTGCCAGCCGGCGCGCTGCAGCAGCTCGCGGCGCAGCGCATCCAGCCCCGCGCCGCTCTTGGCCGAAAGGCTCAGGGCACCGTCCGGCGCGGCCGCGGCATCGGCCTTGTTGTAGACGTGCAGGAGCCGCGCCTCCAGGTGCGCAGCATCGTCATGCGCGGCCAGCTGGGCGCGGATGCGTTCGTCCTCGCGCTGGTAGTCGGGCTCGTGCAGGCGCGTCAGGTCGTGCAGGAACAGCACCACATCGGCCTTGGCGATCGACTCCCAGCTGCGCGCCACGCCGATGCGCTCGACCTCGTCGCTGGCCTCGCGCAGGCCGGCGGTATCGACGATGTGCAGGGGCACGCCCTCGATCTGGATCTGCTCGCTGACACGGTCGCGCGTGGTGCCGGGGATGGGCGTGACGATGGCCAGCTCGGCCCCTGCCAGCGCGTTCAGCAACGAGCTCTTGCCCACATTGGGCTGGCCGGCCAGCACCACCTGCAGGCCGTCGCGCAACAGCGCGCCCTGGCGCGTGCGCGCGAGGATCTGCGCCAGGCGCTGCTGCAAGCCGCCCAGCTGGCCGAGCACGTTCTCCTGCTCGACGAACTCGACGTCCTCTTCCTCGGGGAAGTCCAGCGTGGCCTCGACAAACATGCGCAGATGGATCAACGCATCGCGCAGCGCATTGACCTCGGTGGAGAGCGCGCCATCCAGCGCACGCGCGGCGCTGCGCGCGGCGGTTTCGGTGCTGGCGTCGATCAGGTCGGCCACGGCCTCGGCCTGGGCCAGGTCGAGCTTGCCGTTGAGGAAGGCGCGCTGGGTGAACTCGCCCGGCTCGGCCAGGCGCGCGCCCGGCAAGGCTTCCAGGCAACGCGCCAGCAGCAGCTGCAGCAGCACCGGGCCGCCGTGCGCCTGCAGCTCCAGCACCTGCTCGCCGGTGTAGCTGTGGGGGGCCGGGAAGTGCAAGGCCAGGCCGTGGTCCAGCACCGTGCCATCGGCCGCGCGCAGCGGCAGGTAGTGGGCGTGGCGCGGCTTGAGCGCCTGACCGCAGAGCGCCTGGATCAGCGCATCCAGCGGCTCACGCGCCGAGACGCGCACGATGCCCACCGCCCCACGCCCGGGCGCGGTGGCGATGGCGACGATGGGATCCTGGTGGCGCGCGAGCATCTCTGGATTGTCCGGAATGAAAAACGCCGTGCGGTTGAGACACGGCGTTTGGGGTGTTGGCGCGGGGGAAGGTCCGCAGCCGTTCCTCGTGGAACCCTGCAAGCACCTGGCGACCGCTGCGGACCGCCTTTCTTCGGGCGTCCTGCGGTGGCACGCCCCGCATGGGGTGGATTAAAGGCGCAGCGGGCCCGCGCCTCTACCCCCCGAGCGCGGGTTCACCCCGCGAATGCGTGAACTAGTTCTGCACCCCGAGCTGCTTGTTGATCATCCATTGCTGGGCGATCGACAGCAGGTTGTTCACCAGCCAGTACAGCACCAGGCCGGCGGGGAAGAAGAAGAACATCACGCTGAACATCAGCGGCATGATCCACATCAGCTTGGCCTGCATGGGGTCCGGCGGGGCCGGTTGCAGCCAGACCTGCAGCAGGCTGGAGAGCGTCATCAGCGCCGGCAGCACGAACCAGGGATCCTTGGCGCTCAGGTCGGTGATCCAGCCGATCCAGGGCGCATGGCGCATCTCGACGGTGGACAGCAGCACCCAGTACAGCGCAATGAAGAAGGGGATCTGCAGCAGGATGGGCAGGCAGGAACCCAGCGGGTTGACCTTCTCTTCCTTGTACAGACGCATCATTTCCTGCTGCATCTGCTGCGGCTTGTCCTTCAGGCGCTCGCGCATTTCCATGATGCGCGGGTTCACCTTTTTCATCTTCGCCATCGAGCGGTAGGCGCTCGCGTTCAGGCTGTAGAAGGCGACCTTCAGCAGCAGCACCAGGATGACGATGGCCCAGCCCCAGTTGCCGATCAGGGCGTGGATCTGGTCCAGCAGCCAGAACAGCGGCTTGGCCAGGATGTGGAACCAGCCGTAGTCCTTCAGCAGGTCCAGGCCCTTGGCCAGCGCGGCGAGGTTCTTCTCTTCCTGCGGGCCGACGAACAGCACGTCATCGGCCACCACATTGGCACCCGGCGCCACCTGGGCGAGCGGATGCACCACGCCCACGGTGTACAGATGCGGCGCGATGCGGCGCGCATAGAACTCGCGCGGGCCATCGGCCGTGCGCAGCCAGGCGCTGGCGAAGTAGTGCTGCACCATCGCCACCCAGCCGTCCTGGGCGACGCGCTCGCCCTCGAAGGGCTTCTTGTCCAGGTCGGTGTAGGCGACCTTGGTGTACTTGATCTTGTCGTGATAGATCGCGCCGCCGGTGAAGGTGCCGGTGCCGAAGGCGGCCGGGCCACCGCCTTGCAGCTGGCTGCCGTCGCGCTGCAGCTGCAGATAAAGCTGCGGCTTGACCGGCGCCGCGCCGACGTTCTGCACCTCGTGACGCACCTTGATGGCGTAGCTGCCGCGTTCGAAGGTGTAGGTCTTGATGAGCTTCAGGCCGGCCTGCTCGGGGGACTCGAAGCGCACATTCAGCTGCTGCGCGCCATCGGCCAGCTTGCGCTCGGCCGAGACCAGACGCATCACCGTGGTGTGGTTTGGCGCCCCCGGCACATCCACCAGGCCGGATTGCGCGGCATAGAAGCGCTGGCGCTCCAGCACCTTCATGGGCGAGCGCTCGGGCGTGTCGTCGCCATGCTTGAGCAGCTTCAGCTCCACCAGGCTGCCGCCCAGGGTGTCGAAGCTGGCGCTCACGAGGTCGGTGTCGATCTGCACCAGCTCGCCCTGCGCGGGCACCGCGGCAGCAGGTGCGGCACCGGGCGCCGGCGCGGGCTGGGCCGGGCTACCCAGCTGGGCCGCGGCCTGCGGCACGCCCGAAGCGGGCGGTGCGGCGGCGGGCTGGGTGGCGGCGGTGGGCGGCGTCGGGGCAAACATCGACGGGCGGCCGTTGTGGCGTTGCCAGCCGTCCCACAGCAACAGCAGGGACATGGAGAACACCACCCAAAGCACGGTGCGGCGGATGTCGGTCATGGGTCTTGGCTTGGGGAAGAGAAAGTGGGACGCCCCCGCAGGCCGGTGAACAGGCGCGGGGGCTGCGCCGGGACGGGGTCATGCCCGCCCAGGCAGAAGGGGTTGCAACGCAGGATGCGGCGCGTGGCCAGGTAGCTGCCCGCCAGCCCGCCATGGGCTTCGAGCGCCTGCAACGCGTAGTTTGAGCAGCTCGGGCTGTAGCGGCAACCGGCATTGAGCCAGTGGCTGAACAAGAGCTGGTAGCCCCGCACCAGCGCGCGCAGGCCCCGCTGCAGCAGCGAAGCGGGCGCTTTCATGGCGCAGCCACCTTGGGCTTGCCACCCGCCGGCCGGGGGTTCAGCGCGCGCCGCCACAGCAGTTGCAGGTCTTCGCGCAGCGCCAGGCGCAGCGGCTCGGAGCGGGCGCTGGGAAATTGCTTGCGGTCGATCGGACTGCGCAAGCGCAGCACCCACAAACCCGCCGGCAGCGGCTGGGCGCTGCCCAGCTGTTCGGTGAGGCTGGCACGCCCGAGGCGCTTGACCAAGTTGCGCGTCACCGCACGCCGCGCCAGCCGCTTGGGCACCACCAGCCCGAGCCAGCGGCCGCTGGGGTTTTCACCGAGCCCATCCACAACCCTGTGCCCATCCGGTGGGCAGGCTGTGGATAACTTGTGCGCAGCCGGTTGAGAAGGCGCATCGGCCAGAAAATGCAGGGCGAACCAATGCGAACGAGCGCGGCTGCCTGCTTGCAGCACGCGCTCGAAATCGGTCGCCCGGAGGATGCGGCCCAGCTGGGCAGCCCTGGGATCGGGAGCGACCATTGCCGCCCCGCAACGTCGGCTGAAAGCCGACTTAGACGCCCAGGCGCTTGCGGCCCTTGGCGCGGCGCGCGTTCAGGACGGCGCGGCCACCGCGGGTGGCCATGCGCACCAGGAAACCGTGAGTGCGAGCGCGACGGACCTTGGAGCCTTGATAAGTGCGTTTCATGATGGATCACCTTCTGCGTCGTGGTCTGCACGCACCAGACAGCCTGGCGGGCACGGACGACGGGATTGACAAGCCGCGCACCGCATGGCGCCCCATTTCTGGAGCCCGCCACACGGCAATGCGCTAGGAAATGCCGAGCAGGCGTTTGCACACCCGTCCGGCGAAAAGCCCGCGATTACACCAGCAAGTGCACAGCCCCGTCAAGCTGCGCCATGGCGCCCAGCGCCCATGCGGGCCACCGCCCGCTGTGGATAAGCCTTGCCAGAACGGTCCGGACGCATAGAATCCGCCCCCTTCAAAAGAGACTTATCCACAATGTCCGCAGACGCCCTGACGGGTCTGACCGGAACCACGGGGGGCAGCGCCGCGGCGCTGGCTGGGCCCGTGCCGGTCCCGCCCGCCGACCCCTCCGACCTGCCCGAACTGTGGCAGCGCGGCTGCGAGCGCTTGGCCACCGAACTGCCCGAACAGCAGTTCAACACCTGGATCCGCCCCCTCCCCGCCGCCGAGTTGTGCCGCGCCGAGGACGGCCTGCGCGCCCGCCTGAGCGTGCCCAACCGCTTCAAGCTGGACTGGATCCGCGCCCAATACGCCAGCCGCATCGAGACCCTGCTGGGTGAGCTGGCCGGCGAGCCCGTGCGCCTGGAGCTGAGCGTGGCCGCGCAGCCGCCGCGCACCCTGCCGGTGCGCGCACCCCAGCCCGGCGGCAGCGCGCCGCACGCCGCCACCCCCTCTGCGCACCCCGCCCAACCCGCGGCCGCGGGCGCACCGGTGGCCCCCGCCGGCACCTGGGGCGGCGCCACCGCCGTGGCTCCCAGCAACCGCCTGAACCCGGCGCTCACCTTCGACACCCTGGTGCCCGGCCGCGCCAACCAGATGGCCCGCACCGCCGCCCTGCACGTGGCCGGGGCGCCGGGCGCCATGTACAACCCGCTGTTCATCTACGGCGGCGTGGGCCTGGGCAAGACGCATTTGATGAACGCCGTCGGCAACCAGCTGATGAAGGACAAGCCGGACGCCCGCGTGCTCTACCTGCACGCCGAGCAGTTCATCACCGACGTGGTGAAGAACTACCAGCGCAAGACCTTCGACGAGCTGAAGGCCAAGTACCACTCGCTGGACCTGCTGCTGATCGACGACGTGCAGTTCTTCGCCGGCAAGGAACGCACCCAGGAAGAGTTCTTCAATGCCTTCGAGGCCCTGCTGGCCAAGAAGGCGCACATCATCATGACCTCGGATACCTATCCGAAGGGCCTGGTGGACATCGACGAGCGCCTGACCAGCCGCTTCGACTCCGGCCTGACCGTGGCCATCGAGCCGCCCGAGCTGGAGATGCGCGTCGCCATCCTGATGCGCAAGGCCGAGCAGGAGGGCACGCAGATGCCCGAAGACGTCGCCTTCTTCGTGGCCAAGAACGTGCGCGCCAATGTGCGTGAACTGGAAGGCGCGCTGCGCAAGGTGCTGGCTTACTCGCGCTTCAGCGGCAAGGACATCAACATCCAGCTCGCGCGCGAAGCGCTCAAAGACCTGCTCTCGATCCAGAACCGCCAGATCGGCGTCGAGAACATCCAGAAGACGGTGGCCGACTTCTACAAGATCAAGGTCGCCGACATGTACAGCAAGAAGCGCCCGGCCAGCATTGCCCGGCCGCGCCAGATTGCGATGTACCTGGCCAAGGAGCTAACGCAGAAGAGCCTGCCCGAGATCGGCGACCTCTTCGGCGGCCGCGACCACACCACCGTGCTGCACGCGGTGCGCAAGATCGGTGGCGAGCGCCAGAAGGACACCGAGCTGAATCAGCAGCTGCACGTGCTGGAACAGACCTTAAAGGGCTGAACCTCGGGCTAATCCGGCTGGTGGCCGGATCAGGGTCCGCCCCGCCAAGAGTGCGCTGGGGCGCTGGGTGACAATCCCGCGCCCCTCTAGAAGACTTGATTGCCAGGAGACTCGGATGATCGTGCTGAAAGGCCCCCAGGACCAATTGCTCGCCGCCCTGCAGTCGGTGGCCGGCATCGTGGAGCGCCGCCACACCCTGCCCATCCTGGCCAACATCCTGATGAAGCGCGTGGGCGACGAGGTGGAGTTCATCTCCTCCGACCTGGAAATCCAGATCCGCACCCGTGCCCCCTTCGCCGGCGATGCCGAGCCCTTCGCCACCACCGTGGGCGCGCGCAAGCTCATCGACATCCTCAAGAGCCTGCCGGCCGACCAGATCTGCAGCCTTTCCAGCAGCCAGAACAAGCTGACCCTGCAAGCGGGCAAGAGCCGCTTCACGCTGCAAACCCTGCCGGCCGAAGACTTCCCGCTGGTGCAGGAAGCCCCTGACTTCGGCCCCGCCTTCGCCGTGCCCCAGGCCACGCTCAAGGCCCTGATCAACCAGGTGCACTTCGCCATGGCGGTGCACGACATCCGCTTCTACCTGAACGGCATCCTGTTCGTGGCCGAGGGCAAGACGCTCACGCTGGTGGCCACCGACGGCCACCGCCTGGCCCTGGCCCAGGCCGAGCTGGAAATCGAGATGCCCAAGCAGGAGGTCATCCTGCCGCGCAAGACCGTGCTGGAGCTGCAACGCCTCTTGAAGGACAGCAGCAAGGACGAGAACGCCGCCATCGAAATGCGCTTCTCCAGCAACCAGGCGCGCTTCGCCTTCAGCGGCATGGAGTTCGTGACCAAGCTGGTCGAGGGCAAGTTCCCCGACTACAACCGCGTCATCCCCAAGGGCCACCGCCACCACCTGGTGCTGGGCCGTCAGCCCCTGCTGGCCGCACTGCAGCGCGCCGCCATCCTGACGAGCGAAAAATTCAAGGCCGTGCGCCTCTCCTTCGCCGACAACCTGCTCACCATCGCCGCCAGCAATGCCGAGCAGGAAGAGGCCAAGGAAGAGATCGAGATCGACTACGGCGGCGACCCGATCGAGACCGGCTTCAACGTCACCTACCTCACCGACGTGCTGGCCAACATGCCGCAGGAAATGGTGGGGCTGGACCTGCACGATTCCGCCAGCTCGGCGCTGTTCTCCATCCCGGAAAGAACCGACTTCAAATACGTCGTGATGCCGATGCGGATCTGACGATCCGCATCGGCATCCTGCCTGCCGTAGGTGGGCACCCCCTGCCCCCGCCGGGCGGGGGTTCTAGCCAGTTTGTTGATTGGGCCGCCTTGCGGCCCTTAGGTACCTGACATGAGCGATCCCAACCTTCCCGATCAAGACGCCACCCCGACCCCGCCGCCGGCCTCCACCGGCCCGCAGCCGGGCTACGGTGCGGACTCGATCCAGATCCTGGAAGGCCTGGAGGCGGTGCGCAAGCGCCCCGGCATGTACATCGGTGACACCAGCGACGGCACCGGCCTGCACCACCTCGTCTTCGAAGTGGTGGACAACTCCATCGACGAAGCCCTGGCCGGCCACTGCGACGACATCACCGTCACCATCCACTCCGACAACTCCATCTCCGTCATCGACAACGGCCGCGGCATCCCCACCGGCGTAAAGATGGACGACAAGCACGAGCCCAAGCGCTCGGCCGCCGAGATCGCCCTGACCGAGCTGCACGCCGGCGGCAAGTTCAACCAGAACAGCTACAAGGTCTCGGGCGGCCTGCACGGCGTGGGCGTGAGCTGCGTGAACGGCCTCAGCAAATGGCTGCGCCTGACCGTGCGCCGCGACGGCAAGGTCCACCAGATCGAGTTCAAGCAGGGCGTGGCGCAAGACCGCCTGATCGAAAAGGTCGATGGCTTCGACACCAGCCCGATGAAGGTGATCGGCGAAACCGACAAGCGCGGCACCGAGGTCCACTTCCTGCCGGACACCGAGATCTTTCAGCAGAACAACGAGTTCCACTACGACATCCTGGCCAAGCGCCTGCGTGAACTCAGCTTCCTGAACAACGGCGTCAAGATCCGCCTCGTCGACGAGCGCAACCAGAAGGAAGACCTGTTCGCCTACGCCGGCGGCGTCAAGGGCTTCGTCGAGTTCATCAACCAGGGCAAGAAGACCCTGCACCCGAACATCTTCCACGCCGTGGGCGAGAAGATGAGCGAGCAGCAGACCAACATCGGCGTGGAAGTGGCCATGCAGTGGAACGACGGCTACAACGAGTCCGTCCTCTGCTTCACCAACAACATCCCGCAGCGCGACGGCGGCACCCACCTGACCGGCCTGCGCGCCGCGATGACCCGCGTCATCAACAAATACATCGACGACAACGAACTGGCCAAGAAGGCCAAGGTCGAAGTCAGCGGCGACGACATGCGCGAAGGCCTGGCCTGCGTGGTCTCCGTGAAAGTGCCCGAGCCCAAGTTCAGCAGCCAGACCAAGGACAAGCTCGTCTCCAGCGAAGTGCGCGCGCCGGTGGAAGACATCGTCGGCCGCCTGCTGAACGACTGGCTGCTGGAGAACCCCACCGACGCCAAGATCGTCTGCGGCAAGATCATCGAAGCCGCCCGCGCCCGCGACGCCGCCCGCAAGGCCCGCGAAATGACCCGCCGCAAGGGCGTGCTGGACGGCTTCGGCCTGCCCGGCAAGCTGGCCGACTGCCAGGAAAAGAACCCCGAGCTCTGCGAGATCTACATCGTGGAGGGTGACTCCGCCGGTGGCTCCGCCAAGCAAGGCCGCGACCGCAAGTTCCAGGCCATCCTGCCGCTGCGCGGCAAGATCCTGAACGTCGAGAAAGCCCGCTACGAAAAGCTGCTCAGCTCGAACGAAATCATCACCCTCATCACGGCTCTCGGCACCGGCATCGGCCGCACCGGCGGCAACGACGATTTCAACCCCGACAAGCTGCGCTACCACCGCATCATCGTCATGACCGACGCGGACGTGGACGGCGCCCACATCCGCACCCTGCTGCTCACCTTCTTCTACCGCCAGATGCCCGAGCTGGTGGAACGCGGCTACATCTACATCGCCCAGCCGCCGCTCTACAAGGTCAAGGTGGGCAAGCACGAGCAGTACCTGAAGGATGGCAACGAGCTCGACGCCTTCCTGCTCAAGGTGGCGCTGCAAGACGCCAGCCTGGACACCGGCAACGGCACCACGCTCAAGGGCGAGACCCTCGACGCGCTGGCCCGCAAGTACGTCACCGCCCAGTCCGTCATCGCCCGCCTAGGCAACTGGATGGACGCCGAGGCCCTGCATGTGCTGGCCGGTGGCCTGGCCATCAACCTGGACACCAAGGACGCCGCCGAAGCCAGCGCCGCCGCCCTCAAGGGCCTGCTGCACGACGCCGAGGTCACCGCCGAGACCGACCCGCGCACCGACAAGTTCTTCCTCAAGATCGCCCGCATGCACCACGGCAATGTGCGCGCCTCCGTCATCCATGCGGACTTCGTGCACGGCGCCGACTACGAAGCCCTGGCCGACGCCGGCACCAGCTTCCAGGGCCTGATCCAGCCCGGCGCCATCGTGCGCAAGGGCGAAGGCGAAAAGGCCAAGGAAAGCAAGGTCGAAGACTTCCGCGCCGCCATGGCCTGGCTGATGCAGCAGGCCGAAAACGCCGTGGGCCGCCAGCGCTACAAGGGCCTGGGCGAAATGAACCCCGAGCAGCTGTGGGAAACCACCATGGACCCCACCGTGCGCCGCCTGCTGCGCGTGCAGATCGAAGACGCCATCGAAGCCGACCGCGTGTTCACCATGCTGATGGGCGACGAGGTGGAGCCGCGGCGGAACTTCATTGAGGCGAATGCGCTGAGGGCGGCGAATATCGACGCGTAAGGTCGTGCGAGTCCGACTGTCCGACCTCACCAGCGCTGCCGCCGTGCAGGCGGCGCTGGATGAATACGAGAAGCTCGGAAAGTCTGCGTTCTTGCAGAAGTACGGATTCAAGGAGGCTCGGTCCTACTTGGTCCGCAACCCAAAGACGCAGGGTGTGGCTGATTCGAAGGCCATCGCTGGCGCAGCGCTGGCCCACCAATATCCAGGGCACGGCGGCCTATCCGCCGCAGAGTTCTCCGGTGGCGCGAACACGGTTCAACGCGCACTCGAACGCCTTGGTTTTGAGGTGATCACAGCCACCAGCGATCGCGTTGCGAACAGCGACTGGTCTGAGGCGGAGGTAGCTGCGACGGTCGCCGATTACCTCGCTATGTTGATGGCCGAGCTGAGCGGTCAAGTTGTCAACAAGAGCGCGCATCGCAGAGCCTTGTTGAGCAAGCTGAATGAGCGCAGCGAGTCAGCTGTCGAATTCAAGCACGCCAATATCAGTGCCGCCATGCTGGAGTTAGGGCTGCCGTACATCAAGGGGTACCAGCCCCGGTCCAACTTTCAACGCGACGCCTTGCTTCGAGAGATCGAGGTTCAGATTTCTCAGCATCCGCGCTTTGACAAGGTGGTCGCGGACGCCGTAGCGCGAGAGGCCATTGAGCTTGAACGCGAGGACTTTGCAGCCGTCAAAGAGCCCGCCCCTGAGCGGCAGTTGGAGGTCCGCGAACCGCTGCCTTGGCGCCAGCCTCGCGCGTTCAAACGCGACTATTTGGAGCGTGAAGCAGCCAACAGCTCACTTGGCCGAGCAGGGGAGGACTTCGTCGTTCGCTTCGAACGCTGGCGCCTTCTGCAACTCGGCCTGGCTCAGCTCGCTGAAAAGGTCGAGCACGTGGCAGTCACAAAGGGGGACGGTCTGGGCTACGACATCCTTTCCTTTGATCTCAGCGGTGAGCGTCGTTACATAGAGGTCAAGACCACCGCTTTTGGGAAGCGCACACCGTTTTTCGTTTCATCGAATGAGGTGGAGTTCGCACGAAGCGAAAGCGATCGATTTCGCCTCTATCGGGTTTTTGACTTCAGGGAGGAGCCGCGCTTCTTTGAACTTGCGGGGCGCATAGAGAGCAATTGCTCGCTGGACCCGCACTCATTCAAAGCCAGCCTGCTCTAAAGCCCTTTGGCGCGCTCCGTCCGACATCGAACCATGAATTGCGCCTTCTGCATGCTCCCCACAGATCGCATCGTTGGCAGCAACGATGACGCGATCTGGATGCGTGATGCGTACCCTGTTTCCCGAGGCCATAGCCTAGTCATCCCTCGACGGCACATCGCTTCGTTCTTCGACACCACCGAAGACGAGCGCCAAGCGCTCCTGGCCCTACTCGACGAAGCGCGCCTCGCAGCCGTTCGGGAGTTCTCGCCAGATGGTTTCAACATTGGCATCAATGACGGCACCGCCGCTGGCCAGACCGTGGCGCATCTGCATATCCATTTGATTCCTCGCTTCTCTGGCGACGTTGCGGACGCTCGTGGCGGTGTTCGTTGGGTCATCCCAGAACGCGCGGATTACTGGTCGGGAGCTTGACTTGAAGAGTGCGATTGAAGTTCTAAACGCTTTCGACACGATCAGACCCGCGCGCGCGGCGGATGGATACAAGCCTCACAAGCCCCTGCTTCTGCTCTTGGCGCTAGGACGTGTGCAACGCGGCGAACCGCGGCTGGTCCCGTTTGTAGACGCTGAGCCCCTGCTCAAAGCGCTACTCAAAGAGTTCGGTCCAACCGACTCTGAAAGCCGCCGGCATCTCCCGTTTTGGCACTTGCACACCGATCAAGACGGGGCCCTGTGGGACTTGAGTGCTCCTGCAGCGCTGCTGAATCGGCCGGCGGGAAACACCCCGACGATAGGGGAGCTTCGCTCCAACCACGTCGCGGGCGGGTTTCACCCGGACATTGATTCCTGTCTGCGGACCACACCCGGCCTTGTCTCTGCATGCGCGCACCGCATCTTGGGGAAGTACTTCCCCAGCACCCTGCATGAAGACATTGCGATGGCAGCCGGCATCGATCTGGAAGAGCCTTCCTGGGTTGGAGAGCCCGTCGTTCAGTACGCGGCGCAGAAACCAGAGAAGCGTCGGCGCAACGCTGAGTTCAGGGAGCGCGTGCTTCGAGCCTATGAGTTCCGGTGCTGTGTATGCGACTTCGACCTTCGCGTTGGTCACGTACCAGCTGGATTGGAGGCGGCGCACATCATGTGGCACACCGCAGGCGGTCCAGACATCGAGCCCAACGGACTCTCGCTTTGCGCGCTGCATCACAAACTGTTCGACCTCGGTGCGTTCACCTTGGAGCCGATGACCCTCAAAGTGCTGTTTAGCGAGCACGCGGTATCAGGCACACGAGGACTCAGCGGTGCCCTTCGGCACCATGGTCAAAGCATTCATCTACCAACACCATTGGAGCTTCGACCCGCGCCTGACTTCCTTGATTGGCATTTGAAGTCCGTGTTCAAGAAGGGAGCCCGTCCCGCCTGAACCAGACTCCGTTCCGTCAAGTGAATTGGCCTTGATGCTCTCGGCAGTACTGCTGCCCGCCAAATCGCCTTGGGTTGTTCCAGCAAAACTTGCCCTCGGGATAGCTGATCTTGATTCCACAAGTGGCACAGATCAATCGCTTGGTTGGCGCATTGGAGACGGGCAAGTCAGCTGGCTGGGCGAACGCCTGCACGGGCGCGGTGGAGCTGACATCAGAACCTGCAGATGCCACGGCGCCAGCTGCAGTTGCCGCCTCTGCCCGCGGAGTCAGCACTTGCGCAGTAGCGCTCTGGCAAGAGGCCTGCGCGGCCTTGGGTCGCATGAAATCCGGAAGGTCGAAAGGGTCTGCTGGTCGGTGCTGCCGCGCGATCTTTTCGCCCCACTCGCGCACGGTCTGGCTTGAACGCAGATTCGCCATTGCGCTAAAGAAGCCCAGCCCGCCAATCGTGCGGTCCACAAATCGTTCGCGCCACTCAGCAAACTGATCCGCCTTGATGACGTTACTGGTATCAAAGCGCTTGGCATCAGGCCGCGAAATGATGGCTTTGGGATGTAGAAGCACCACATGGTGGAAGCGCAATTCCGAACCAATACGCGGAGCGATTTCCAATCGTTCCAGCAATCTGGCCAGCACGCGCTCGTGACGCAAACTTTGCGACAGAGGTGATGGCACGCCGAAGCGTTTACCTCCGTCGTAACTCACCGTGAACTCGCCCTCCTCGTTGATTTGGAGGTGCCCGCCGTAGCACTTGGTCTCAATCAAGAGAAAGTGCCCAGCACGGTTGATCACCAAATGGTCAATCTGCGCCTCGTCCTCGCCCGCTTTGATGCGCAGGTCGTGCAGCACGGCGTGGTTCTCACCATCTCGCAGCAGGCTATCGATGTGGAACGCCGCCTCGCGTTCGCCGTCAATGCCCTTCTTGACCCGCCAATACTCGTCCTTCAGCCATTCGCGCTGGCGCGCATCCAGCACGGGCGAGGCCTGCAGCTCTTCGAGCAGACGCAGGCGTTTGGTCTTGTCATCGGCTGACTTGATCAGCATCGTTTGGTTCTCCCCTTTGACGGGGGCGGATTCTCTCCATAGCTCGGGCCTGTCTCCGCTTCCGATCGAGCAACTGGGATGTCGGCCTGTGAAATGCGACCTTCGCCCTCGCAGTCGCCTTCATGTCAGCCCTCTACCCCACCCGCATCGTCTGCCTAACCGAAGAACCCAACGCCTGTGGATTGCCGAGTCGGAGACTTGGCCTTGATCGTTTCAGCCCACAACCCCGAGAACATCGGACAACTGGTGGAGGTGCTGAGTCCCTCTGACGGCAAGCCGTTTCGGCTACCCAGAGTGGGCTTTCAGTGGCGGGTACGGTGCGCCGGCGGCGTATTCGGCCTGCTGTACGACTACCCTGATGGCCGGGTGGTGACCTTGTGCGAAGGGCCCGTGCCCGATGCTTGCCTGCGCCCCTTGCGCGGCCAGGAAGCGCCGCCCGCGCTGGTTGATTTGGCGGTGGAGGCGCTGAAGGTGATGGAGGGCTTGGAGCAGGCACGTTGAGTGCGTCAGGGCGCGGCCGCTTCTTGGCGTGCGCCACGCCCTGACTGCTCCGCCCAGGCGCTCGCGCTCATCCACCCGCATGGACTTGATGCGCACACACGCTGGCCCGCAGCCTGTGGCCCGAGCGGCGCAGCGCGGGGCCCGGGCGAGCAGGTGGCCGCGCGTAAGCCCATTCAGGGATGCAGGCGCGCCAGCAGCCCGCGCAGGCGCTCGCCCCGCGTAGCGGCCCAGCTGCGTGCGCCCTGCGAGCCCAGGATGGGGTCCAGCGACTGGTGGATGCGCGCCAGCTCCGGCGACCCGAAGTGGTTCTGCAGCGTGCGCATGGGCTCGCCCTGGAAGGCCGGGGCGCCCAAATTCTTGTACTGCAGCAGCCACAAGGCCAGAGCCAGCCAGGCGTCGTCGGGCGGCAGGCCGAGTGCCTGCAGGGCTTGCAGGGCCTGGCCCAGCGCGGTGTGGCGGCGCGGCTCGGGTAGCACATGGGCCATGGCCGGCGCCAGGCCGGCGGCGCCGCCCAGGGCCTGCACCTGGGCCAGCAACAGGTTTTGCACTTCCAACAGGCTGGGCAGGGGCCGAGCCTGTTGGGCGAGCGGCTCGGCCACACCCATGTTGGCGGCCGGCGCGCTCGTGCTGGGGGCGGCGCGGCCCATGCGCCAGACCGAGGGCATGTCGATCTGCGCACGACTGAAGCTCACGACCTCATCTTTCGAGCAGAACAAGGGCACCTGCATCTGCGCCACCCGGTGCAGCTCGGCCAGGGTTTGGGCCTGCTCCTGGGGGCAGCGTTCATGCACCAGCAAGCAGTGGGTTTGCTCGGTGAGCAGCTGGTAGCGCAGCGCCATGGAGGCAGCACGGGCCTCGGGCAAATCAGCAAGGCGGGCGTGCGCGGCGAGGCGGGCTGGCGTGTCGCCGCGGAAGCTCACCATGTCGCGGGGCTGACCGATGAGCTCCTGACCGTCGACGGTGATGCGCACGGCCTGCGGCCACTGGCCCGGTGCAAAGGCGGCCTGCAGCAGCAGGGTCTCGCCGTCAAAGGCGCTGTGCTCGGGCCAGGACTCCCACACAGGCTGGGCGCCTTCGTAGTGCAGTTGCAGATGGCCGGGCACGCGCTGGCGCATGCGCTTGAGCATGCGGGCGGCGGCGCGCTCCAGGTCTTCGCCGGGGGTGGCGAATTCGCACGCGCCGCCGGTGGCGCTTGCCAGCTGGCGCAGGCCGCCTTCCGCCGGGGCCAGGCCCACACCGATGATGAACAGGCGCTGCAGGCGCGCGCGGCTGGCGCGCACCAGAGGGTCGACATCCCAGAGCTGCCCGTCGGTGATCAGCAGCACGTCATGGCCGGCAGTCTTGAACTGCCCAGGCGCCAGGCGCTGCCACAGCGTGTCCAGTGCCGTGGCCAGATCGGTGCCGCCCATGTCGGCCTGCAGCCCGGCCAGTTCGGTGCGCAGAAGGCGGGCTTGCGCATCGTCCGGCGCACTGAGCGGCTGCAGGATGCGCAGGCTGCTGCCAAAGCAGCTGACGCTGAGCTGGTCTTCGGGCCGCAATGCGTCCAGCAGGCCCAGGGCGGCACGGCGCGTGGAAGCAATGGCGGCGCCCTGCATGGAGCCGGAGCAATCCAGCAGCAGCTGCAGTCGCACGGGCTGGTTGATGCCGCGCTCGGGCAGGGTCAGCTGGGCCAGCAGCAGCCCGGGGGTGTCGGGGCTGGCGCTGTCTTGGGCGCGCCATAGCCGGCCTTCGGTGGCGGTGGCGGGCAGCAGCAGCACGAGGTCGCGGTCCAGCAGGGCACCGGGGGCGAGCCAGGCGTGCCCATCGCTGCTGTGCTGCAGCGCATGGGTGGGGGACTGCAGCTGTGCCGCGTTCCAGGGCTCACCGAGGTGGATGCTGAGCGCCAGCGGATAGCGGGCCTGGGCCTGGGTGTGCGGCAGCTGCTGCGGCTGCAAGCCGAGGGCGGCAGGGTCCCCATAGCGCGGCGCGATGGCGCAGGGCAGCACCAGGCGCAGCCGGCCCTGGCTGGGCAGCAGCCACTGCGCCAGGCGCAGCTCGATGCACAGCTCGTCCCCCGGCTGCAGGTTGCCGATGCTGAGGCTGTGCACGCCGTCGGCCAGGGTCTCCAGCATCACGGGGGCGTTGCCGGCGTCGAGTGCCTGCTCGTAGCCGGCCTCGGCCTTGGCGCGGGCCAGCACGCGGGCGGTGCGCCGTTCGCCGTTGAGTTCGGTGGCCAGGCCCATCAGCACCGCCTGCGCGGGCAGCGGAAAGCTGTAGACGACTTCCAAGTTGCGCTCGCTGTCGTTGCGGAAGCGCTGCCGCAGCACCAACTCGGCCAGCGGGCCTTGCAGGTCGAGATGGGCGTGCACGTCCTGCAGCACGGCGGCGCTGCGGCCGTTGTGCTCGCGCAGGTCGAAGCCCGGGTGGGCGTGGGTTTGGGTCATGGGGGTTGCCAAAGATGGGGGTCAGTGGGCGGACGCGGCCTGGGCCAACAGCGCCTGCAGGCGCGGCAGCAGGGCCGGCAGCGCAGCGGGCGGGATGCCGCAGCGCTCCGGCTGCAGGTGCAGTTCCACACCCGGCGCCAGGCTCAGGCGCGTCCAGGCCTCCTGGGCCGGCGCGGGGGCTTGCACGGCCGCGGCGGGCAGGCCCTGGCGCAAGGCGCGCATGGCCTCATGGCTGTGGCCGGCGGCGGCCCAGGCGCGCAGTTGCTGCAGTTGCTCCAGATGCCGCGCCTGGTAATGCGCGCCGCGCTTTTCGCCCTCGGGCCGGTCCACCAGGCCCTCGGCTATGAAGTAGCGGATGGTGCGCCCGCTGTAGCCGCTGAGCTGGGCCAGTTGGTCCAGGCTGAAGCGCTGCTGCGTACTGAGCGCGGGGCGGACAGGCGTGAGTGCGGTGGGGCTCATGGCCCCAGTTTGCGACAGTTTTTTGCGACAGTCAACTGTCGCTAAAAGGTCAACCCAATTCGCCGCGGCGCGCCATCAAGGCGGCAAAGCGTTGCTCAAGTTGCGGGTGCACGGGTCCGAGAGCCGCCACCACGCGCGCAGCCCAATCGAAGTAGGCCTGACGGCGCTCGGCGTCCCATCCTTCGGGAGGGTGCTCCAGCTGGTCGCGCAGGTTGCTGATCTTGTCGGCCAGCTTGACGAGCTTGGCGGCGGGCGAGAGCTGCGGGGCGTGGTCGATCTGGGCCTGCTTGCGCTGATGCTTGAGCAGGTCCTTGTCGTCGGTCACTTCCATGACCACCGCGGCAATGGCGGGGCCGAAGTGGTCGATCAGATCGGCCTCGGTGGTTTCGGTGTCTTCCACGGTGTCGTGCAGCACGGCGGCGCACAGGGGCAGTGGGTCGCTGATGCCGCCCTCCACCGCCAGCACCTGGGCCAGGGCAATGGGGTGGTTGATGTAGGGCGAGGCGTGGGCGTCTTTGCGGCGCTGGTGGCGGTGCTTTTCAGCGGCAAAGGCCACGGCCTGAATAAAGAGTGGCAGGGCGTCGAGCGAGTGCGACATGGGTCCTCCTGGGTGTTGGGGCTGATCATGCGGCACGGCCTGTGTAATTCGGGCCTCAGCCCCTGCACCCATCCCATGCCCTCGCTTTTCCCTGAACGCATCGTCTGCCTCACCGAAGAACCCACCGAGGTCCTCTACGCCCTGGGCGAGCAGCACCGCATCGTGGGCATCTCGGGCTACACGGTGCGGCCGGCCCAGGCGCGGCAGGAGAAGCCGCGCGTGTCGGCCTTCACCAGCGCCAAGATCGACAAGATCCTGGCGCTGCAGCCGGATCTGGCGATTGGGTTTTCGGACATGCAGGCGGACATTGCCAAGGCCTTGATCCAGGCCGGGGTGGAGGTGTGGATCAGCAACCACCGCACGGTCTCTAGCATCCTGGGCTATGTGCGGCGGCTGGGGGCGATGGTGGGTGCGGCAGCGAAGGCGGAGGCCTATGCAGCCGAGCTGGAAGCGCACGTGGAAAGCGTGCGGCAGGCGGCGGCACGCTTGCCGCGGCGGCCCAAGGTGTACTTCGAGGAATGGGACGAGCCCAGCATCAGCGCCATTCGCTGGGTGAGCGAGCTGGTGGGCATTGCGGGTGGGGACGACATCTTTCCCGAGCGGGCGGCGGCCAGCCTGGCGAAGGACCGCATCGTGGCGGACCGGGCGGAGGTGCTGGCGCGGGCGCCGGACCTGATCATCGGTTCGTGGTGCGGCAAGAAGTTCCGCGCCGAGCAGGTGGCGGCGCGGCCGGGCTGGGCCGATGTGCCCGCCGTGCGGGATGGCGAGCTGCACTATGGTGAAGAGCCCACTGATCTTGCAGCCGGGGCCGGCGGCGCTGACAGATGGGCTGGATGCGCTGCACGGCATCGTGAAGCGCTGGACCGAGCGGACAAGACCCTAGCCTGCGCCCCGGATTCAGCCGCGCGCATACGCTTTGCGGCATGAAGAACTCCCCTCTGCGCCTGCGTGCCGCCCTGGCCACGCTCATCACCGCGGCTGCGCTGCCCGGCCCCGCCACGGCCGCGCCCGCGCCGCTGCCCACGCTGGACCTGCCCGCCTACATGGGCCGCTGGCACCAGGTGGCGCTGTACCCGAACCGCTTCCAGGCCCAATGCCTGGACAGCACCACCGCCACCTACACCCTGCGCGATGACGGCGGGGTGCGCGTGCTGAACCGCTGCCGCACGAAGGATGGCTGGGACGAGACCGAAGGCCTGGCGCGGCCGCGCGAGGGGGTGGAGCAGCGCGCCGGCGGCGTGCTGGCGCCGGCCTCGCTGGAGGTGAGCTTTCTGCCGGCGGCGCTGCGCTGGCTGCCGGTGGGCTGGGGCAAGTACGACGTGCGCCAGCTCGGCCCCGGCACGGAGCCGCAGTGGGCGGTGGTGAGCGAACCCACGCAGCAGTACCTGTGGGTGCTGGCGCGCACGCCGCAGCTGAGCAGCGAGCAATGGGCGGATGTGGAGGCCGTGCTGCGCGCGCAGGGTTTTGACTTGGCACGGCTGAAGCGCGAGGCGGCGCCCGCCGCGCCTTGAAAGCGATTGGGCAGGTCAGGGCCCCGGTGGGCTTCAACCCGCTGCTACAGCGGCAACTCCGCCACGCGCTGCAGGCGCAGCAGGTTGTCTGCCGCCACCTGCCGGAAGCTGCTTGAGATGCGCGCATCGGTTGCCGCGGCCGACCAGAAGGCACAGGCCGCCGGCAGCGCCAGCCGCCACGCGCCGGTTTGTGCCGGGCTGGGCAGTGGCGGGGTGAACTCGCGCTGCGGCAGCTCGCCGCCACCCAGCGGGGCGTAGGCCATGGGCAGCATGTCGTAGGCCGGTGCCAGCTCAAACATGGGCCGGCCTTCGTGCCGCTGTGGAACCAGGCCCAGGTTGCCGGCATGCATGTCGCTGTTGGCAATCAGCCGGCCAAACCAGTGCATCCACTCGATGCGCTGCAGGGTCTCGGGGCGGATCCAGCCCGCCTGCCGCAGCGCGTGGCCGGCTTGGGGCCAGTCGCCCCCTTGGCCCAGCAGCGCGGCATCCACCGTCAGCAGGCTGACGACGGGGCTGCGGCCAAAGCGGCCGTGGCGGTCGAAGCGCTCGCTTTCCAAAAAGGTGCGGCCGCCGCCTTGCAGGATGCGCGAGCGCGCCACCATGAGGCCGGGCAGTTGGGCCAGGGCCTGCAGCGCCAGGTGTTCGCAGACCAGCAGGTCGGACCAGCGCTGCACGGTGGCCGAACCGAGATCCGCGCCTGAGTACTTGACGATGCAATGCGGCGTGGCGGCACCTTCCAGATGGCGCTGGGTAATGAACTTTGGGAACTCGCCCGCGGCCGAGGAGCCCGGGATGCCTTCCTGCATCGTGCGGGTGGCCAGTTCGGCGTAGCGGCTGGCCAGCTCGGCCTCGCTTTCGGGCTGGGGTGCGGGGTGCAGCCACTGCGCGCGCGCCAGCTCCAGGGCGGCGTCGCCCAGCACCCAGTGGCCCGGCAGATCGGCCCCAAGGTGGCGCAGTGCCAGCAGCACGGCGTCGTCGCTCCAGCGGGTGGGGTCGGCGTCGAGCTGCAACTCGCGGCCGTGGCGGCGCGCGAACAGGCGGCCCAGGAAGCCCTGGGGCTGCGCGTCCGCCAGCGGGTAGGGCAGGCCCGGCCACCAGCCCTCGCGCTCCTCGCCTGGGCCCAGCGGCCAGGGGGTGGCGGAAAGGTCGAGGTGGCAGCCCTCGGGGCGGAAGGGGATCAGCCGACCCAGCTGCGCCACCGCGCCGCCGGCATCGATGGCGTAGACGGGTTCGTCAAACGGCATGCCGCGCAGGGGCCGACGCAGCGCAAAGCGGCGGCGGCGCGTCTGGCCCGCGGCCAGCAGCTCCGGGCCGAGGGCGTCCAGCTGGCGCTGCAGGGTGCGCAGGGGCAGGCCGGTGCGCTCCGCCAGCTGCTGGCGAGAGGCTGGCGCCTGACGCGCGAGCGCGACTTGCAAGCGATCTGGAGCGGACGGCATGAAGAAATGATTGGCCTGAATATTGGCCCGAATAGTCTCATGCAACCTGCTGTCCTTAAAACGTTTTTTCCACGCAGCGGGGATTGAAAGGCTCGAATGAACCGGAGATTGAGACACTCCATCCGGCCCCAGTGGCGCTGCTCTAGGGCAGCGCTACAGAGTGCATCTGTTCCACTCCCGGCGTGAAGTCCCCCGCCCCCGCCCCACTTTTCCCCCTGCCCCAGCCGCGCCACGCCGCGCGCCTGCCCGCCGGCCTGAAGCCCGAAGACTGGCAACGCATCCGCCAGGCCGCGCACGCGCTGCCCCAGGTGCTGACGCCAGACGATCTGGAAGACGGCAGTGATGAGGCGCTGGAGCGCCTGGGCGCCATCCAGATCGGCAAGGCCGCGGCCGGTGGCCGGCCCAGCCGCTGGATCCTGCCGCAGCACATTGCCGTGGCCCTGGCGCAGCTGGATGCCACGCCGCTCTCCAACACCCTGCGGCCGCAGCTGCAGCAGCGCATGCAGCAGCTGGAATCACTGGGGCTGCAGCGCGAGGGCCTGCTGTTCACGCGCCTGTGCGTGCAGCCGCTCACCCTGGCCCATGAAGGCTGGCGCATCGAGCTGGCGCACCGCGTGCCGGTGGATGAAGCGCCCATCTGGGCCTTCGTGCGCGATGGCGACCTGGCCGCGCTGCGCAAGGCCCTGGGCCAGGCGCCGGCCTACTCCCACCCGGCCGAGCTGACCCTGCACCTGAACCACCTGGTGGCGCGCAGCGAAGCCATGGGCCACCCCAGCCTGCTGCCCTCGCTGCTGCCGCGCCTGCAGGCCGAGTGCAGCGTGCCGATGCCCTTTGCGGACCTGAAGGCGGCGCTGACGCGCGCGCAGGACCGCTGGGAAAACGCCGTCAACGAGCAGGACCGCCTGGCCAGCCTGGGCCGCGAGCTGGCCTTCCGCGGCTACCCGGACAGCTTTGACGTGGCGCGCCAGCTGGGCCGCCGGGTCACGCTCTTCCTGGGGCCGCCGAACAGCGGCAAGACGCATGCGGCGTTTGAACGTCTGGCCCAGGTGCAGAACGGTGCCTATTTGGCCCCGCTGCGCCTGTTGGCGCTGGAAGGGCGCGACCGCCTGGCCGGCCGCGGCGTGCCCTGCTCGCTGCTGACGGGCGAGGAGCGCGTGCCGGCGGAGAACGCGCGCGTGGTCAGCAGCACCATCGAGATGGCGAACACGCGCGAGCCGGTGGACGTGGCGGTGATCGACGAGGCGCAGATGCTGTTCGACGACTCGCGCGGCTGGGCCTGGACGCAGGCGATCTGCGGCGTGCCGGCGCGCGAGCTGATCATCATTGCCTCGGCCTACGCGGCCCCCGCCATCGAGCGCCTGCTGGCGCTGTGCGGCGAGCGCGCCGAGCGGCGCCTCTTTGAGCGCAAGCAGCAGGTGCAGCTGATGCCCGCCCCGGTGCCGATGACGCATCTGCAGCCGGGCGATGCGGTGGTGGCCTTCAGCCGCCGCGACGTGCTGATGCTGCGCGACCAGATTGCCCAGGACGGCCACCGCGTGAGCGTGATCTACGGCGCCTTGCCCCCCGAGGTGCGGCGCCGCGAGGCCGAGCGCTTTGCGGTGGGCGCCAGCGACGTACTGGTGGCCACCGATGCCATCGGCATGGGCCTGAACCTGCCGATCCGCCGCGTGCTGTTCTCCACCTTGGAGAAGTTCGACGGCGTGGGCGACCGCAAGCTCAGCGTGAGCGAGGTGCACCAGATCGCCGGCCGCGCCGGCCGCTACGGACTGCACGACGAAGGCTTCGTGAGCGTGCTCAAGGAGAGCGAGGCCAGCGCCATGAAGATCCTGCGCGAGCTGCTGCCCAAGGAGCCGCGCGCGCCGCGCGACTTCAAGGCCCCGGTGGCGCCGAACTGGGGCCATGTGAGCACCATTGCCGAGCGCATGGACGTGAAGAAGCTCTACGCGGTGCTGAGCATCTTCATGCAGCAGCTGCGCCTGGACGACGCCCACTTCGCCGTGGCCGAGCTGGAGCAGATGCTGGAGCTGGCCGAGATGCTGGACCGCCACGCCGCGGGCTTGAGCCTGCAGGAGCGCTTCCGCTACGCGCAGGCACCGGTGGATTCACGCCTGCCGCAGCTGCTGGAGCAGTTCCAGGGCTGGGCCGAACGCCACGCCCGCACCGGCCAGGCCGGCGCGCCGGAGTTTCTGGACGACGTGGACCAGCACGCCCGCCTGGACCGCATGGAGCAGGCGCTGCGCATGTGCACGCTGTGGCTCTGGCTGGACCTGCGCTTCCCCGGCGTGTACGGCCATGTGGACGAGGTACTGGACCTGCGCGGGCGGCTGAACGACGGGATTGAGCGGCAGCTCAAGGGCAAGCGGCCGCTGTGGCAGCGGCGCGGCCGTTGACCCTTTCTGCCCCGCTCAGCCTCGGTTGAGCAGCGCGTCGAGCGCGCGCTCGAACGCGCCCACGGTGCGGTCGATGTGCTGCAGCTTGTCCAGCCCGAACAGGCCGATGCGGAAGCTGCGGAAGTCGGCGCCTTCGTCGCAGGCCAGCGGCACGCCGGCGGCAATCTGCAGGCCCTGCCCAGCCCAGGCCTGGGTGTTCTGCCAATCGGCGTGCGGGGTGTAGCTCACCACCACGCAAGGGGCCTGAAAGCCCGGTGCGGCCACGCTGGGAATGCCGCGCGCCTCCAGCAGGCCGCGCACCCGGCGGCCCAGCTCTTCCTGGGCGGCCTTGGCATTGGCAAAGCCAAAGGCCCGCGTCTCGGCCACGGCGTCGCGCAGCTGCGCCAGCCCGTCGGTCGGGTAGGTGGCGTGGTAGGCCATCTGGCCCTGCTCGTGCGCGGCCATGATGGCGGCCCACTTCTTGAGGTCCAGCGCAAAGCTGCTGCTGGTGGTCTCGGCCAGGCGCGCCACGGCGCGGGGCGAAAGCATCACCAGCCCGGCGCAGGGGGTGCTGCTCCAGCCCTTTTGCGGCGCGCTGATCAGCACGTCCACGCCGGTCTGGGCCATGTCCACCCACATCGCGCCGGAGGCCACGCAGTCCAGCACGAACAGGCCGTCGTGGGCGTGCACGGCGTCGGCGATGGCCTTCAGGTGGTCGTCGGGCAGCAGCAGGCCGGCGGAGGTTTCAACATGGGGCGCGAACACCACGGCCGGACGGGTCTGGCGGATGGTGCTGACGATTTCGTCCAGCGGCGCCGGTGCGAAGGGCGCAGTGGCACCGGGCTGCAGCCGGCGCGCCTTGAGCACGGTCGACGACGAAGCGACGCCGGCCATTTCGAAGATCTGCGTCCAGCGGTAGCTGAACCAGCCGTTGCGCACGATCAGCACGTCCTGCCCGCCGGCGAACTGGCGCGCCACCGCTTCCATGCCGTAGCTGCCGCCGCCGGGCACCACCACCGCCGCGGCGGCGTTGTAGACCTCCTTCAGCCCGGCCGAGAGGTCTTGCATGACCTTGGCAAAGCGCTGGGAGAGGTGGTTCAGCGAGCGGTCGGTGTAGACGACCGAGTATTCGAGCAAGCCGTCGGGGTCGATATGGGGCAGCAGGCCAGGCATGGGGTTCCGCCTTCGTGAAGGTTCTGGGGGCGCCCGAGTGTAGGAAGGCACCGGCGCCGCCGCTTCACGCACCGAGAAGGCAAGCCCCACCGCTGACGGATCCGCGCGGGGGTGTGCGTTTTGACAATCCCGGCCATGAACGCGCTCCCCACCACCCCGCTGGCCGGCCTGAAGGTTGTCGAAATGGGCCAGCTCATCGCCGGCCCCTTCGTCGGCAAGACCCTGGGCGACTTCGGCGCCGAGGTCATCAAGATCGAAGCGCCCGAGGGCGGCGACCCGCTGCGCGGCTGGCGCCTGCAGCAGGACGGGACCTCGGTGTGGTGGCAGGTGCAGTCGCGCAACAAGCGCTCGCTGGCGCTGGACCTGCGCGCCCCCGAGGGCCAGGAGATTGCCCGGCGCCTGATTGCCGAGGCCGATGTGCTGGTGGAGAACTTCCGCCCCGGCACGCTGGAGGGCTGGGGCCTGGGCTGGGAGGCGCTTTCAGCGCTGAACCCCCGGCTGGTGATGCTGCGCATCTCCGGCTACGGCCAGAGCGGGCCGTACAAGGACCGGCCCGGCTTCGGGATGGTCGGCGAGGCCATGGGCGGCCTGCGCCACCTGACCGGCGAGCCGGGCCGGGTGCCGGTGCGCTGCGGGGTGTCGATCGGCGACACGCTGGCGGCGCTGCACGGCGTCATCGGGGTGCTGATGGCGCTGTACCACCACAAGGTGCACGGCGGGCCGGGCCAGGTGATCGACGTGGCCTTGCACGAGGCCGTCTTCAACTGCATGGAGAGCCTGTTGCCCGAATACAGCGCCGCCGGCCTGGTGCGCGAACCCGGGGGCTCCGCCCTGCCCGGCATTGCCCCCAGCAACGCCTACCGCTGTCAGGACGGCGTGGTGCTGGTGGCGGGCAATGGCGATTCGATCTTCAAGCGCCTGATGGCGGCGATCGGCCGGGCCGACCTGGGCCAGGACCCGGAGCTCGCGCACAACAGCGGCCGCGTGGCGCGGGTGGCGGAGATCGACGGCGCGATCGAGGCGTGGACGAGCCCGCGCCGCGTGGACGAGGTGCTTGAGATCCTGACCGCGGCCAACGTGCCGGTGGGCAAGGTCTACACGGCGGCAGACATTGCCGCCGACCCGCACTACCAAGCGCGCGGCATGCTGCTGCAGCAGACCACGCGCGCCGGCCGCACGCTCACGGTGCCGGGCATCGTGCCCAAGCTGTTGGGCACACCCGGCGCACTGCGCCGCCCCGCGCCCGGGCTGGGCGAGCACGGCGAGACCGTGCTGGCCGAGCTGGGGCTGACGCCGGAGCAGATCGCCGCGCTGCGGGCGCGCGGCGTGCTGGCTTAGGAGGCTGTCGGGCTGAGGGCGTGCCCCAGCGCCGCCTCCAGCGCCGGGTCCAGCCCGTACACATCCTCGAAGAAGCAGACCTCGCCTCCGCGCACCAGCGCGGTGCCGTAGGTGATCAGCACCGGCAGCGGCTCCGCCACGGCCACGGCCTGGGGGCGCGGGTCGGCCAGGGCGGCGCGCACGGCGGCCAGGTTCCAGCCCGGCTGGCCCCGCAGCACGAAGGCGGCCAGCGCGGCCGGGTCTTCGACACGGATGCAGCCGTGGCTGAGGTCGCGCCGGCTGCGCGCGAACAGGCCGGTGGCGGGGGTGTGGTGCAGGTAGACGGACTCGCGGTTCGGGAACACGAACTTGATGGCGCCCAGCGCATTGCGCGGCCCCGGGCGCTGGCGGATGCGCAGGCGGCCGCGCAGCACCTCGGCCAGGCGGGCCTCGCTCAGCTCGGCCTCCACGCCGGCGGGGCCGACGAACTCGTAGCCCTCGCGCGCCCATTGCGCGGGGTCGCGGCGCAGCTCGGGCACGAGCTCGTCGCGCGCAATCTTGTAGGGCACGTTCCAAAAGGGCTGGAACTCGATGCGACGCAGGCTTTCCAGCATGAGGGGCGTGCGGCGGTCCAGCGCCTGGCCGACGATGACGCGCATCTCCGCCCGCAGCGCCAGGCCCTCGCCCTGCAGCTCGTAGGCGCGCAGCCGGTACTCGGGCAGGTTGATGACGAGCATGCGCGGCGCGGCACGCAGCGGCGTCCAACGCAGGCGCTCCAGCGCCAGCACCAGCTGGCGGGTGCGGCGCGCGGGCGGCACCTCCAGCGCCGCGCGGGTGGCGCGGCCCAGCACGCCGTCCGGCTCCAGGCCATGGCGGGCCTGGAAGCGGCGCAGCGCGGCGAGCACATCACCCTCCAGGCGCTCGGGCGCCGCAGCCGCAGGCGCCAGATCGCCCAGCGCTAGCAGGCGGGCGCTCAGCAGGGGCAGGCCGTCCCAGGCCTGGCCGGGCTCCAGGCGCTGGCGCGCGGGCAGGGCCGGCAGGCTCTGCGCCCAGGCGGGGTGCTCGGCCAGCGCGCGGTACTGCGCCAGGGCCTGGCGCAGGCGCTGGTACTGCGGCAGCGCGGGCGCGGCGGCGCGCTCCGCAGCGGCCAGATCCTGCAGGGCCAACGCGGCCTGCAGGGCGGCGGCGGGGTCGAAGGGCTCGCGCGGCGCGCCAAATCCCAGGCCCAGCGCGGCCGGGTCCACGCGCCCCAGGCGCAAATGCCGCAGATAGCGCAGCAGGGCGGCCTGCAGGGTCTCGGCCAGCGCGGCGCGGGCGGTTTCATCGGGTGCCGCCAGCCAGGCATCGGCCAGGGCCGGCAGGCCGTAGTCGGCCGGGTTCAGGCCGTGGCTGTCGGCCTGGTTCAGCAGGGCCAGCGCCTGCTCGGCCAGGGGGCTGGGGCGGTCGTCCCGCCACCAGGGGCTGGCGGCCGCACCCAGCGGCAGCAGCGCCAGGGTGCACAGAGAGCGGCGACGGTTCATGGTCGGTATGTTGCCGAAGGCTGAAACAAACGAAACACAAGACCCTCTTGCCGAAACCAGGGCACAACAAGCGCTGCCGAGACTGACGCCATTCCAGCCCCAACCGGGAGTGCACCATGGTCTTCTCTGCCGCTGAACTCGATCTGTCCCACGATCTGCCGCCCGGCTTGGTGGCTGAGGCCCCGGGCAGCTACCGCATCGAACCGGCGCGCATTGCCGACTGGCCCCTGGTGCTGGACCGCCCCGGCCACTACCACCTGGCCGCCGACCTGACCGTGCCCCCCGGTGAAGACGGCCTGCTGGTGACGGCCGACAACGTGCAGCTGGACCTGGGCGGCCACGAGCTGGCCGGCCACTGCGAGCCCGAGGCGCCCTGCCTGGCGCTGGAGATCACAGGACGGCGCGCCACGCTGAGCCGCGGCCGCGTGCATTCACTCAGCGGCTGGGCGGTCTCGCTCGGCCCCGATTGCTGCATGGAAGACGTGGTGCTGGTCAGCCCGAGCGGCTTTGGCTACGGCTTCGGCGGCGCCAGCAACGCGCAGCCCACGCCCGCTCCGGTCAAGCCCGCGCTGGCCCGCCCGCGCCCCATGACCACCTGGCAAAGCCCGGCCTGCAACCCGAACGGCCTGCCGGTGTGGGTGTCGCTGCGCGAAAGCAAGGCGCGCCGCGCCGCGGCACGCCGCTGATTCAGGCGACTGCGCTCAGCCGCACCGGGATGCGCCGGGGGCCGAAGTCCCCGGGCCGCTCGCCCCAGCGGCCGGCGATGGCCGTGCCGCAATGCGTGCAGTGGCCCTGCGCGTCCAGCGCGTAGTGCAGCAGCCGGTACCAATCCCGCACCACCACCGCGGCGCCGCAACCCGGGCATAGGGTGCTGCCTCCCTCGGGGTCGTGCACGTTGCCGGTGTACACAAAGCGCAGGCCCTCGTCGCGCGCAATGCGGCGCGCCAGGGTCAACGTCTCGGGCGGGGTGCGCGGCCGCTCCTGCATCTTGAAGTCCGGGTGGAAGGCGCTGAAGTGCAACGGCACATCCGGCCCCAGGTGCTCATGCACCCAGCGGCTCAGGGCCTGCAGTTCCGCCGGGCTGTCGTTCAGGCCGGGGATCAGCAGCGTCGTGATCTCCAGCCAGCAGCT
This sequence comes from Inhella sp., assembly GCF_041912635.1. Classification (GTDB taxonomy): domain Bacteria; phylum Pseudomonadota; class Gammaproteobacteria; order Burkholderiales; family Burkholderiaceae_C; genus Inhella. The sequence continues at coordinate 24,974 of NZ_JAYRMO010000008.1, read as the reverse complement.
GGTTTCGTGGACGATGTACTCGAGCGTTTCCAGCACCGGCGCCAGGTGCGCGCCGGTCTGCTGGAAATAGAAGTCTTCGGTGAAGCCCTTCAGGTCCACATTGGCGGCGTCCATGGCGGCGAAGAAGGGGCGGCGCGGCTCGGCATGGATGTAGCCGGCCGTCACCGCCACGGTCTGGATGCCCAGCTCCCGGCAGGCGGCGGCACAGTCGAGCGCGTACTCGGCAAAGATCACCGGGTCGTTGTAGGTGAAGGCCACACTGGTGCAGCCGGTGTTCTGCGCGGCGCGCGCCAGCTGCGCGGGGCTGGCCTGGTCCATCAGCCGGTCCATCTCGCGGCTCTTGCTGATGTCCCAGTTCTGGCAGAACTTGCAGGCCAGGTTGCAGCCCGCGGTGCCGAAGCTCAGCACAGGGGTGCCGGGGTGAAAGTGATTGAGCGGCTTCTTCTCGATCGGGTCGATGCAGAAGCCCGAGCTGCGGCCATAGGTGGTGAGCACCATGGCGTCGCCTTCGCGCTGACGCACGAAGCACAGGCCGCGCTGGCCCTCGTGCAGCTTGCAGTCGCGCGGGCAGAGGTCGCACTGGATGCGGCCGTCCTCCAGCCGGTGCCACCACTGCGCGGCGTGAGTCATGACTTCGCCGCCACGAACTTGCGCACCCGGTAGCGCTGCAATTGCAGGTCCTCAGCCCAGAAATCCGGCGCCAGGCCGGCCTTGCGCTTCAGCGCGGCCAGGAAGGCGCGCGGTTCGGGCAGCTGCTCCCACACCTGCGGCAGGAAAGTGGCACGGTGGCCCTGCCAGCTCAGGATGACGCCGTCCTTGCCCGGGCGCAGCTGGGCGCAGGCCTCGGCCTCGCTGGCCACCGGGAAGGGCTCGGGCGGGGCGAGCAGCGAAACCTCGACCTCGGTGTCCGGCCACTCCGCGGCGCTCAGCGGCGGGAAGCGCGGGTCCTTGAAGGCGGCATTGAGCGCGTGCTGGCGCAGGTCTTCGCCCAGCGGCCGCGTGGCCACCAGGGAACCAATGCAGCCACGCAGCCGGCCTTGGCGATTGAGGGTGACGAAGACGGCACCGGGCTTGTCCAGCAGCGGGTGGTCCGCCGGTGCGGGGCTCTCCAGGCCCAGGGCGCTGGCGATCTGGTGGCGCGCCTGGGTGAGCAGCGCGCGGCCCAGGCCCTGCAGGTCCTCGGCCTGCGCGGGGGCCGCCGCGCCGGGCTCGAACACCAACGCGGCATAGCCCACCACGCGGCTCTTGTCGCCCGCGGTGTCGCCGCTGTTGCGCAGGTCCAGCAGGCGCGGCTGCAGGCCATGGGCGCGCGCCGCCAGCAGCGCGCCGGCGAGCGGCGTGGCGCCGCAGGCCTGGTCGTGCGTCAGCGTGGGGTCGAAGCGCAGCACCTGCTCGATGGTGCCCTGGTCCTTGGCGCGCGCCTCTGCGTAGGGCAGGTAGTGGCTGAGGTCGGTGCTGATGACGATCAGCGTCTCCTCGCCGCCCCACAGCCGCTCCAGCAGCTGCGCCACCTGCTGCGGGCTGGCGCGGCCCACGGCCAGGGGCAGCAGCTTGAAGGGGCCGAGCACCTGCTGCAGGAAGGGCAGCTGCACCTCCAGCGCGTGCTCCTGCTCGTGCACGGCGTCGCTGACGCCGACGAAGGGCAGATCCGCCAACGCGGCCAGCGCGGCGCGGTCGATCGGCACGGGGCCGAGCGGGGAATCGAAGGCGGTCACGCTGGGCGCGGCGATGCCCTGCACCGCCACGCGGTGCGCGGGCCCGAGCAGGATGACGCGCTGCACCCTGCCGGCCAGGCGCTGCAGGCTGGCGTAGCCGCTGGCGGCCACCGCGCCGGAATAGATGTAGCCGGCATGCGGCACCACCAGCACCTTGGGCGCGCGCGGCAGCGGCTGGGTGCGCACGCCGGCCAGCAGCTCGTCCAGCGTGGCGCGCAGGGCCTCGGCTTGGCCGGGGTAGAAGCGGCCCGCCACGGCGGCCGGACGCAGGGTGCTTGTTTCCATGGCCGAAGTTTGCGCCGGTTCAGGTTCCAATGCGCCCCATGAGTGCCCTCAGCCCCCGCGATTTCGAGAGCCTGGGCGCGCGGCTGGTGCGCGGCCAGGGTGACCTGGGCCTGAATGCCGCCCTGCTGCACGCCCTGCTGGACCAGCTGCCAGTGCGCTGCACCATCGTCGGCCGCGACCTGCGCTACCGCTTTGCCAACCAGGCCTTCCTGGACGCCATGGGCCTGCGCCTGGAGCAGGTGCTGGACCAGCCGGCCCGTGCGGTGCTGGGCGAGGCCGTTTTCAGCACCTACCTGCCGGCGGCCGAGCGCGTGTTCGCCGGCGAGGCGCTGCGCTGGCGCGGCTGGATCGACTACGGCAGCGCGCACACGCGTTACTTCGAGCAGCACCTGATCCCCTACGCCAGCGGCGGCGGCGAGATCGACGCCACGCTGGCCTTCGGCCGCGACGTCACCGACCTGGAGCAGCGCGACGCCGAGCTGGCCGCCACCACGCGCGCGCTCAGCACCACCGAGGCGCTGAAGTCCGCCATCGTGGACCACGCACTGGCCGCCCTGGTCTCCACCGATGCCGAGGGCCGCATCGTCGAGTTCAACCCCGCCGCCGAGGCCATGTTCGGCCTGCGCCGCGCGCTGGTGCTGGGCCATTCGGTAGAGGAAGTGATCATTCCGCCGCAGCACCGCGCCGCTCACCACGCCGGCATGGCGCGCCTGGCCGCGGGCGAACCCGCGCGCTTGCTGGGCCGGCGCATGGAGATGACGGCGCTGCGCGCCGACGGGCGCGAGTTCCCGGTCGAGATGGTGCTGTGGCGCACCGAGGTGGGTGGCAGCAGCTACTACACCGCCTCGATGGTCGACCTCTCGGCGCGCCAGGAGGCCGAGCGCGAGATCGAGCGCCAGCGCGAGGCGCTGCGCCAGAGCGAAAAGCTCAGCGCCATGGGCAGCCTGCTGGCCGGCGTGGCGCATGAGCTGAACAACCCGCTGGCCATCGTGCTGGGCCGCGCCACCCTGCTGGAAGAAAAGACCGGCGCCTACCCCGAGCTGCAGCAGGACGCACAGCGCATCCGCGACGCCGCCGAGCGCTGCGGCCGCATCGTCAAGACCTTTCTGAACATGGCACGCGCACGCCCTGGGGCGCGCACCGCCGTGTCGCTGAACGAGCTGGTACGCGCTGCTGCCGATCTGCTGTCCTACACCTGGCGCAGCCATGGTCTGCAGCTGGAACTGCTGCTGGCCGAAGACCTGCCGCGCGTGCTCGCGGACGCCGATCAGATCGGCCAGCTGGTGCTGAACCTGATGGTGAATGCCCAGCAGGCGCTCAGCCAGCAGGAAGGCCCGCGGCGCGTTCAGGTGGGGACCGGGCTGGAGGCCTTGCGCCCGGGGCGCGCGCCGCGCGTGTGGCTGCGCGTGGCCGACAACGGCCCGGGCGTGCCGGAGAGCGCGCGCACGCGCCTGTTCGAACCCTTCTTCACCACCAAGAGCGAGGGCCTGGGCACCGGCCTGGGGCTGGCGGTGTCGCGCGCCCTGGCACGCGAGCATGGCGGCGAGCTGCAGCTGGAACCGCACAGCCCGCTGGGGGGCGCGGCCTTCCGCCTGAGCCTGCCGCTGACCGGCCAGGCCGAGGTGGTGGCGCCAAATCTGGAGCCGGCCAGCGCGGTGCCGCCGGCTGCCCGCGCACGCGTGCTGGTGGTGGACGACGAACCCGAGATCGCCGAGCTGGCGCGTGCCATGCTGGAGGCTGCCGGCTACTCGGTGGCTTTGGCCCACAGCGGCCGCTCGGCGCTGGAGCGCCTGGCCGAGCAGGCCTTCGACGCCGTGGTCTCCGACCTGCGCATGCCCGACATGGACGGTGCGGCGCTGTGGCGCGCGCTGGGCGAGCAGTACCCGGCGCTGCGGCGGCGCGTGCTCTTCGTCACTGGCGACACGCTCTCCCCCGGCGCCCAGCAATTCCTGGAGCAGACCGAGTGCCCGGCACTCGACAAGCCCTTCACCAAGGCCGAGCTGCTGGCCAAGCTGGCGCAGCTGCTCAGCTGAGCTTGGGTTGCGCGCGCACGAAGTCGGCGAAGGCGGCGGCGGACAGCGGGCGGGCGTACAGATAGCCCTGGATGGCGTCGCAGCCGCGCGCGCTCAGGAACTCGCGCTGCGCCTCGGTTTCCACACCCTCGGCCAGCGTGTGCAGCCCGAGGCTGCGCGCCATCTGGATGATGGCGGTGGCAATCGCCTGGTCGTCCGGGTTGCTGTGCAGCTCGCGCACGAAGCTGCGGTCGATCTTCAGCAGGTCCACCGCAAAGCGCTTGAGGTAGCTCATCGACGAATAGCCGGTGCCGAAGTCGTCGATGGCCAGGCGCATGCCGGCCTGGCTGAGCGCCTCCATGGTGCGCCGGGCGGCCTCGGGGTCGCGCAGGGCCACGGCCTCGGTCAGCTCCAGCTCGATGCGGCGGGGCCCCAGGCCGGATTCGTGCAACAGCTTCTGCACCGAGTGCGCCAGATGCGGCTGCGCGAACTGCACGGCCGACAGATTCACCGCCACGCGCAGCGGCGGCAGGCCCTCGGCGTCCCACTGCGCGAGCTGCTGCACCACGGTGCGCAGCACCCAGTCGCCGATCGGCACGATCAGCCCGCTGCTTTCCGCCAGCGGGATGAACTCGGCCGGCGACACCGGGCCCCACTGCGCGCTGTGCCAGCGCAGCAGGGCCTCGGCGCCGTACAGACCGCCGCTGTGCAGATCCTGCTGCGGCTGGTAGACCAGCGTCAGCTCCTTGCGCGCCAGCGCATGCCGCAGTGAGGCCGACAGCGCGAGCGCGCGCGCGCTGTGCTCCTGCATGCCGGGGTCGAAGAAGCGGAAGCCGTTGCGCCCTTCCTGCTTGACGCGGTACATCGCCGTCTCGGCACACATCAGCAGGGCTTCGAGGGTCTGGCCGTCCTGCGGGTACTGCGCCAGGCCCATTGAGGCCCCGATCACCAGCTCCTGGTCCTGCAGCGGCACCGGCGGCTCCAGCGCCGCCAGCAATTGCCGCGCATGCGCCGCCGCCGCATCGGCATTGCATCCGGGCAGCAGCAGCGTGAAGGCGTCGCCCGACTGACGCGCCAGCAGTTCGTGCTCGCGCAGCTGCCCGTTCAGCCGGTGCGCGGTTTCACGCAGCAGCAGGTCTCCCACGGTGTGGCCGAGCGAGTCGTTGATGGCCTTGAAGTTGTCCAAATCCAGCCAGATCAGCGTGACCGGCTCGTGCCCCGGCGTGAGCAGGGCCTGCGCGCGCTGGGCGAACAGCGCGGGGTTGGGCAGGCCGGTGAGCTGGTCAAAGTGCGAAAGCTGCTGGATGCGTTCGGCCGCGGCGCGCTTGGCGCTCACGTCCTCCTTGTGCGCCAGGTAGTTCACGACCCGCCCGCTGGGTTCGCGCACCGGGTAGATCAGCGCCTCCTCGGTGTACTCGCTGCCATCCTTGCGGCGGTTGATGAACTCGCCGCGCCAGGGCTCGCCGGCATGCAGGCGGTCCCACATCTCCCGGTAGGTGCTGGCGGGGGTGCGGCCCGATTTGAGCAGGCGCGGGTTGCTGCCCATCACCTCGGCCTCGCTGTACCCCGTCATGGCCTCGAAGGCCGGGTTGGCGTACTCGATCGCGCCCTGCGCATCGGTCACCACCACCGCGTAGGGGCTCTGCGTAAGGGCAGTGGACAGGGTGCGGATGGCCGCGTCCTGCGCGCGCCGCTCACCGACGTCGCGCCCGGAGGCATAGACCAAATCGTCCAGCACGCGCACCCGCCACTCCACCGGGTGCGCGCTGCCGTCCGGGGCCAGGCAGCGGTGCTCGAAGTCGGCCTCGCCGTCCTGCCCCAGCGTGTGCAGCACCGCCTCGGTGGCTGCGCGGTCCTCGGGGTGCACATGGGCCTGCAGGCTGTGCCCTTGCAGCTCGCCGGCGCGCAGCCCCAGCAGCTGCGCCAGGGCCCCGTTGACGCGCTGCAGCTGGCCCTGGCGGTCCCAGATGGCGAACAGGTCGCGGTTGGCGTTGAAGAAGTAATCCAGCTCCTGCTGCTGCTGGCGCATGCGCAGCTCCTGGCGGCGCCGCGCCGCCAGGCGCCAGAGGGATTCGGCCAGCAGGCGCAGGCCTTCCAGGTCGCGCGGCCCGTAGGCCGCCTGGGTGCGGCCCACGCCCAGCAGCAGGCGCACCTGGCCCTGCTCCAGCGCCGGCAGGGCCAGCAGCGGCGGGCGCGAGGGCGCGCTGTGCTGCAGCTGACGCGTCTGCTGCGCCGTCCAGGCCAGCGCCTCCCAGTCGGGCGGCGCGGCATCGCTGCGCAGGTCCAGGCGCGCTACGTTCTGCCCGGCCTCGTAGACGCGCAGGCAGACCCAGGCGCTGTCATTCAGGTGCTGCACCAGCGGCAGCGCATGGCGCAGGAAGTCTTCCTCGCTCAGGCCGTCGGCCAGTGCCGGCAGGCCAAGCAGGATCTGGTTCAGGCGCGACTCCTGCTCCAGCGCCAGTTGCTGATCGGCCAGGGTGGTGACGTCGCGTGACAGCGCCAGCAGCACGGGCTCGCGCCCCGGCTCGCCTTCCTTGCGCGCCACCGAGAGCTCGAAGTGCCGCAGGCCACCCGGCAGGGGCAGGCTGATGCGCTGGCCCTGCGCATGGCCGTTGAGGGCGGCCACACGCAGCGCCTCCAGGCAGATCTGCGCAGACTCGGGCGGCATCACCTCCTGCACCGAGCGGCCCACCAGGGTCTCGGCCGGCGCCGCCAGGCCGGCGTGCTGCGGCGTATGCACCGCCAAGTAGCGCCCGTTCGTGTCCATCTCGAACAACAGATCCGGCAGCGCGGCCAGGGTGGCGCTCAGCTGGTGCTCGGAGGAAGCCAGCGCCTGGTAGGGCTGGTGCACCGTATCAATGAACAGCGCCCAGTACAGGAAGCCGTAGGCGACCACCTTGTAGACGTGGCCGAGCAGGTTGTAGACGTCGGTGACGTTGCCGTAGAGCGTGAAGAAGAACTCGCTCATCGCCATGATGAGCGCGGCCGCCAGCAGGGCACTGGCGTTGAAGCGCCGCGGCGCGCGCAAGCGCCGCAGCAGCACCCCCGCAGCCAGCAGGCAGAGCACGATCAGCGCGTACTCGTACGCGCGCTTGAAGCCCGTCAGGCCCTGCCCCTCCACAAAGGTGCGCGGCAGCAGCTGCGGTTGGAACAGCACCACCAGATGCACCAGCAGCACCAGCAGCAGCACGCCCAGCAGCAAGGGATAGCGGCGCGGGGTGTCGCCGAGTTGCCAGCGCGAGAACGCGGCCAGCAGCAGGCCGCCCACCGCCAGGCTGCGCGCCGCCAACCAGAAGTTGATGGCCTTCTCCGAGCCGGAGGCGGTGATGAAGTCCGGCATGCCCTGGTAGGACAGGGTGTGCCCCAAGTCCAGCAAGGCAACACCCAGGTACAGACAGCCCAGCGTGGCCACGGTGAGCGAGCGCACATGGCGTGTGGTGGCCCAGCCGATGGCAAACACCAGGCCCGAGACGGTGATGGAGAACACCTCCAGCACGGTGTGCAGCGGCGCGTACTGGGCCAGGCCGCGGCTGGTTTCACTGGCCGGCAGCACCAGCGCCACCAGCAGCAGCAGGGCCAGCAGGCCCACGGCGGGCAAGCTTTCGAGGGCTTCGGTGCGGTGGCTGGGGTGCATCACCGGCTCATCCTACGGGCTGCGCCGGGCCTCCCTTACAGTGCGCCAGCCTTCTCTTCTGCCCCCCGAATCGTGTTGTTGCGCCCCGCCCACCTCTTCCCGGGCCTGCTACTGGCGGCCTGCCTGTCCGCCTGCACCAGCACGCAGCTCCCCCGCGTGGGCGGCCGGCCCGACCCCGTCTACACCCGGGAGACCTTCCAGGCCGACGAGAAGCATTCGCGCCTGTTCGACGCCCCGCCCGAGGAAGCCTGCGAGGGCGCGCGCCGCGCCCTGCTCAGCCAGGGCTATGTCATCAGCCGTGCCGATGCCGGCCTGGTGCAGGGTGCCAAGCGCTTCCAGCCCGAGGGCGAGGTGCATGTCGAGATCAGCTTCCACATCGTGTGCGCGCGCGAGGGCGAGCGCACCGCCACCCTGTTCGTGAGCGCCCAGCAGGACAAGTACGTGCTCAAGAAGAACCCCAACGCCGCCTCGATCGGGGTGAGCGCCCTGGGTTCGATCTCGGTGCCGGTGGGCGCCACCGAGGACTCGCTCGTCAAGGTGGCGAGCGAAACCATCCCCGCCGGCAGCTTCTACGACCGCTTCTTCGGTCTCGTGCACCGCATGGTGAAGAGCCAGGCGGATGAGCGCCAAGCCGGCACTCCGGCACAAAGCCTCGACCCGCCGAGCAAATAGTTGCACGCAAGTTCGTCGAGACCGCTGCATTTCGATGACAATGCGCACCGCTTTGCCGCTCTAGACCTCGAGTTCTGGGGTCGTGACGGGCCCGGACACCGGGTGCCGTCTCGGGTTTTGGGTTTCTGTGTGTTGGGGCAGTGCAGCGCGGTGTGACTTGAGAGTCCCACCACTTTTTTATTCACCCCCTCGCAAAGGAAATTCCATGAGCACCTCGCAAACCGGCACCGTCAAGTGGTTCAACGACGGCAAGGGCTTCGGCTTCATCACCCCGGACAACGGCGGTCAAGATCTGTTCGCCCACTTCAGCGCCATCACCGGCAAGGGCTTCAAGTCCCTGCAGGAAAATCAGCGCGTTGAATTCGACGTCGTCCCCGGCCAGAAGGGCCCGCAAGCCGCCAATATCCGCCCGCTGTAAATAGCTGTCGGGCCGCAGCCGGGGTGCGCGCAAGCGCCCCCGGCTTTTTCGTTTTTTCCTATTCCGACACTGCAAGGAGCACGCGATGGCGAAAGAAGAATTGATCGAAATGCGCGGCAAGGTGGACGAAATCCTGCCGGACTCGCGTTACCGCGTGACCCTGGAAAACGGCCACCAGCTGATCGCCTACACCAGCGGCAAGATGCGCAAGCACCACATCCGCATCCTGGCGGGCGACAGCGTGGCCCTGGAAATGAGCCCCTACGACATGGGCAAGGGCCGCATCACCTTCCGCCACCTGGAAAAGCGCAGCTGAGCGAGCCCGGCCCCCGCGTCACGCTCGCTCCACGAAGGGCCGGTGCCAAGCCGGCCCTTTTGCTTTTTTGGCGCATCGCCCGCTGACGCAAGCGGCAAGGCTTTGTAAATTCGGCCAACCCAGGGTGCCGCACCGGCGTTGTGCCCTGGTCATGGCCCCTCTCCGGAGTTCCGCATGAAGCGCTTTTCCCTTGCCCTGCTGCTCGGTCTGGCCGGATTCGCCGGCCCCAGCCAGGCGGCCGACGTCGGCGTTTCGATCTCGGTGTCGCAGCCCGGCGTGTACGGCCGTATCGACATCGGCCGCTTCCCGCAGCCAGTGCTGGTGCAGCCTCAGCCCATCGTCATCCACGCCCCGCGCGTGGCTGTGCAGCCGGTCTATCTGTGGGTGCCGCCGGGCCACCAGAAGAACTGGCGCAAGCATTGCCATCGCTACCAGGCCTGTGGCGTGCCGGTCTACTTCGTGCAAGAGGGTTGGTACCGCGAGCATGTGATGGTCGCCGAGCCCGCTCATGACCACCACCCTGGCAAGGGACATGGCAAGGGCCGCGGCAAAGGTCACGATTGATGACCCTCGCTTCCGCTCGGGCTTGAGGCCCACGCATCCAAGACCCCAGCGGAGTACGGAGAATGGGCGCCACGATGCGCGCCTTGGCCTGCCTGCTGCTTGCTTGCTGCACCCTGGGGGCGCAGGCCGATTGCCCGAGCCCGCTGCGCATCGCCTTTCTGGACAAACCGCTGCCGCCCATGCTGAACGGCGAAGGGCCGCGCTTCCCCGACCCCCCGGGCGAGTTCGTGCGCTGGACCCGTGAGGCGCTGGCGCGGCTCGATTGCGACGCCGAGCTGGTGCGAGTGCCGCAGCGCCGCCTGATCTCCGACACCGCAGCTGACGTCAACCAGTTGACCCTCTTCCTGGCGCACACCCCGGAGCGCGCCGCCCAGCTGGCCTTCCCGCTGCGTGAGGACGGCTTGCTGGACACCCGGCTGGCACTGGGCGAATCGCAGCTGGCGCTGTATGTGCGTGAAGACCGCCGCCAGACCGTCCACTGGGACGGTCAGCGCCTCAGTCCGCAGGGGTTGCGCGTGGGCATCGTGGGCGGCGGCGTGGAAGAACCCATGGCCCGCGCGGCCGGCTGGCAACTCGATCTGGCGCTCAGCCACCAGGGCAGCATCGCCAAACTGCGCCGTGGTCAGGTGGATGTGGCCGTGCTACCTACGGTCAGCTTCAATCCCCAGACCCTGGCCGAGCCGCCGGCCCTGGTGCCCTTGCAGCCGATGTTTGCGCCGGTCTACTTCTTCGCCCCGGCCAGCCCCGCCTTCCAGCAGCGCCATACCGCGTGGCTGCGCCGCTTCTGGCGCACACTCTGTGAAACCGCGCGCGGGCCGCGCACGCTGCCCAGCTGCCACTGAGCCGGTGCAGCTTGCACGGGAGCCTCAATTCCTCGCGTGCCCGATCTCAAAGGCGTCGATGCCTTCGAGCTTGGAAAGATCACCCGCCAGCCCGGTGATGGGCAAGGCCTTGCGGCGATCGACCTCGATGGCGACGAAGCGCCAGATGTGCCGCCCCTCGCTGTAGCGCACGCTGAATGAGCCGCCGGCGACCTGGTAGCCGCGGTCGCGCGCGGTGCGGTCAAGGGCCTCGCGGCTGGGTTGCACGCCGGGTTTGTAGGTCAGCGTCAGCGAAATCGCCGGGCGCGCGGGCAGCAGGCGCTCGATGCGGGCGGCCCACATCATGAGCGAGGCCGACAGGCCGGTGAGCAGGATGGCCGCGGCATAGAAGCCCACGCCCACCAGGATGCCGATGGCCGAGCTGGCCCAGAGCGAGGCCGCCGAGGTCAGGCCGCTGATGGACAGCCCGTCCTTCATGATCATGCCGGCGCCCAGGAAGCCGATGCCGGTGACGATGCCCTGCACCACCCGCGTCGGGTCCGGCGCGAAATGGGTGCCGAACCAGGCCGCGTGGGCGCCGCCGAACCAGTGCTGGGGGTAGCCGGAAAAGATCGTCAGCGCGCAGCTGGCCATGCAGACCAGGCCGTAGGTGCGCATGCCCGCCGCCCGCCCGTGGTACGTGCGTTCATAGCCCGCCACCAGGCCCAGCAGCAGCGCGCCCAGGATGTTGGCGAACAGCAGCAGATTGACCCAGACCTCGTTCGGGCTCCAATAACTGCGCAGGGCTTCCAGGGTGGGCATGGCGGCCTCTTGGTGGGGTGCGGCAGCCCTATCGTGCCGCAGTCAGACACCCGTGGGGCCAGCGCGTGGCGCTCAATCCACGCCCGGCTCGCTGCTGCGTGCAAAGGTGTAGGAAAGCCCCAGGCCGGCGCTCCAGCCCAGGGTCTGCCGCACCAGCGGGCTGCTGCGGTTGGCGGCGCCGGCCACGCTGTCCAGCCGGGCGAAGCCGAACAGGCGCCAGTCCGGCCCCAGCGGCCGGCTGAAGCCGCTGGACAGGCGCCAAGCCACCAGGCCGGCACGCGCGGCGTAGGCGGGGCGTTCGGGCAGGGCCTGGGTGGGCCGCACGCCGTAGAAGGTGTCGGCCAGGCGCCGGTCGGCCGCGATGGCGCCGATGCCCAGCGAATAGCGCCAGCCGCCGGCGCTGCGGCGGGCGTAGATGAGCTCGGGCTCGAAGGCCCAGCCGCGCCGGGCCATGCCGTCGCTCAGGTCGAACACCGCGCGCAGCGGCATCAGCGCCTGCCAGCGCCCCTGGGCCGGCGCCGGCCCGAGGTTCCACTTCAGGCGCGGGCCCAGCTCCACCAGGGTGCCCAGGCGCGGCATGCCGCGGCGCGCGTCCACGTCCTCGGCGCTGCTGCCGAAGGAGCCGGCAAAGCCGACATCGAATTCGAACTGCGCGGTGCGCAGCGCGCGCAGGCCGGTGGTCTCGCCGTCCGAACGCAGCAGCGGGCCGCGGTACAGCAGGTAGGGCAGCACCAGCGTGCGCTGCACCTGCTGGTCCGCCCCCGGGTAGGCCTGCTGGCTCACGCCCAGCGCGAAGGCGCCGAGCTCCCAGCGCGGCGGAGGCGCGGCCGGGGCGTCGCCCTCGGCCCAGACCGGGAAGCTGGCCAGGGCCAGCGCGCTCAAGGCAATTCGTCGCATCGTGGGTTCCTTGTCAACGTGTCAGGGCGCGGCGCGTCCAGACACTGAGTCCATCCACCAGCGCCACCAGCAAGAGCATGGCGGCCAGCACGCTGGCGGTCTTGTTCATGTGGAACAGGCCCATGTGGAAGGCCAGCATCTGACCCAGGCCGCCAGCCCCCACCACGCCCAGCACGGCGGCGGCGCGGATGTTGTTCTCCCAGCGGTACAGGGTGTAGGAGAGCAGCTGCGGCAGCACCGTGGGCAGGGTGGCGTAGGCGAACACCTGCACCGCGCCGGCGCCCTGCTGGCGCAAGGTGGTGGCCGCCAGCGGCGGGGCGTTTTCCAGCGCATCGGCAAACAGGCGGCCCAGCACGCCGGCGGTGTGCACGGCCAGCGCCAGGGTGCCGGCAAAGGGCCCCAGGCCGGCCAGGATGATCAGCAGCGAAGCCCACACCAGCTCGGGGATGGCGCGCAGCGCATTCAGCAGCGCGCGTGCCCCCGGGCGGCCCAGGCCGCCGCTGGCGGCCGGCAGCGCGATCAGCAGGCCCAGGCCGGCGGCCAGCAGGGTGCCCAGGGCGCTCATGGCCAGGGTCTCCCAGGCGGCCGGCAGCAGCTTGGCCAGAAAGGCCGGGCTGACATCGGGTGGCCAGAATTCGGCCACGAAGCGCCCCATGCTGGCCAGCGCGGCCCCGCTGAAGAAGGCCGCCCATTGCAGGTCCAGGCTCCAGAAGCTGGCGACGATCAGCACCACCAAGCCGAGCAGCAGGGCGCGCAGCTTCATGCCAGGGCCTCGCGCAGCCAGCGGCTCAGGCGGTCCGCCAGCGCCACCAGCAGCATGAAGACGAGCAGCATGCTGGCCACCTCGCCGCCGTTGAACATCTTCATGCTGCCGTCCATGGCCTGGCCCAGGCCGCCGGCGCCCACGAAGCCCAGCACCACCGAGCTGCGGATGGCGCATTCCCAGCGGTACACGGTGTAGCTGGCCAGCTCGGCCGCCTGGGCCGGCAGCAGCGCGTAGAAGAAGGCCTGCAGGCGGCCGGCGCCGTTGCGCAGCAGGGCCTGGGCGGGCGCGGCGTCGCCGCTTTCCAGGATGTCCGCATAGACCTTGCCGAGCATGCCGCCGTAGGTCAGCGCGATCGCCAGCACGCCGGCCGTGGGCCCCAGGCCCACCACGCGCACGAACACCAGGGCCCACACGAGCTCGGGCACCGAGCGCAGCACGATGGCCACGGCGCGCACCCCCTGGCGCAGCAGCGCCGGGACGCGCGCCATGCGCCCGCTCAGGCCGCTGACGGACAGGCTGGCCACCGCGCCCAGCGCCAGCGGCACGGCGATGACGAAGCCCAAGGTCAGCCCCGCCGTGGCCATGGCCACGGTGCGCCAGCTGTCTTGCGCGAGCTGGCGCAGGAACTCGGCATCCAGGCGCGGCGGCACGAAGCTGGCGAGGAAGTGGCCGCTGACCTGCAATGCCTGCGCATCGAACAGCGCGGCGGGGCGGAACTCGGTGGCCCGCAGCAGCGGCCAAGCCAGCAGCAGCGCGGCCAGGGCCCAGAACAGGCGGCCGTGCCAGGCGGGGTCGTGCAGGCGGGGGTCGGCCATGGTTCTGCAGCCGATCAGCGGCAGGTCAGCGGCACCGGGGCCACGACCGGTGGCTCGGGGCTGGCCAGCGGCTGCTGCAGCTCGCTCTCGTGCTGGGCATAGAGCGCGCTCAGCAGTGCCGGGCTGACCTCGGCTGCCGGCCGGTCGAACATCAGCTCGCCCTCGCGCAGGCCGATGACCCGCGGGAAGCTGCGCAGCGCCAGCTCCACATGGTGCAGGCTGGCCACCAGGGTGACGCCGCGCGCGCGCGCCGTGCGCAGCAGCAGCTCCAGCGCCTCGGCGGCACGCGTCGGATCCAGGGCGGACAGCGGTTCGTCCACCAACCACAGCCGCGCCTCGCCCACCAGCGCACGCGCCAGGCCCACGCGCTGGCGCTCGCCACCGCTCAGGCGGTCCACCCGCTCCCACAGCTTGTCGCCCAGGCCCAGGGCCTCCAGTGCCGCGCGCGCGCGCTCGGGCTCCTGCGGTCGCACCAGCGACATCAGGCTGCGCGCCAGCGACCACTGCGGCAGGCGCGCCGCCAGCACGGCGGTGACGACACGCTGGCGCGGCGGCAGCGGCGGCGTCTGTGGCGCCAGCAGCAGCTGCCGGCGCAGCGCGCGCAGGCCAGCCGAGCCGCTGCGCCAGGGGTCCTGGCCGTCCAGCAGCAGCCGGCCCTGGCGCGGCGGCAGTGCGGCGCCCATCAGCTGCAGCAAGCTGGTCTTGCCCGCGCCGGACGGGCCGATCAGGGCCACCGCCTCGCCGGCCCCGATGCGCAGGTCCAGCCCGCGCAGGGTGTCCGGCGCCTCCGGCCGCAGGGCCGGGTGGCGGGCATGGACAGCGCTCAGTTCAATCTGCATCGGGTGCGGGCGAAGGGCAAGGCGCGCATTGGAGCCGATTTCCACGCGCCGCCCGCCCCATAGGGACAGGCCCTAGACTTCGGCCCCATGACCCTGCGACTCTTGCTGGCAGCCCTGCTCGCCCTGGCCCTGTTGGTGCCCGGTGGCGTGCGCGCGGCCGCAGCAGCCGCAGCGCCGGAGCCGGCCGCCTGGAGCGAGCTTCACACCCTGGCCGGCGCGCCCGCAGAGGCCAACCCGGCCGACCCGGCCTGGCCGGCCGGCAGCGAGGGCGGCGCAGCCGCCGAGGCCCTGAGCGAACCCGCCAGCGCCCTGCCCGGCAGCACCCGCCTGCCCACGGCCGAGCGCGGCATGGAGGCGCCGGTGCGCCCGCCGGCTCCCTGGCCGGCCGAAGCACCCGGCTCCGGCATCGAGCGCCCACCCCGGGCCTGAGCGTTTTCGCACGCCGCGCACCCTGCGCGGCGCCCTGACCCGCTCCCCGCGGCCCTGCACGGCCGCCCGCCAAGCCCCATGGAATTTCTGCTCGACCCCAACCTCTGGATCGCCTTCGCGATGCTGACGGCGCTGGAAATCGTTCTCGGCGTCGACAACATCATCTTCATCTCCATCCTCGTCGGCCGCCTGCCGCCCGAGCAACGCGACCAGGCGCGGCGCCTGGGCCTGGGCTTCGCCATGCTCTCGCGCCTGGCCCTGCTGTTCTCGCTCAGCTGGGTCATGGGCCTGACCGCGGACCTGTTCCAGGCCTTCGGCCAGGGCATCAGCGGGCGGGATCTGGTGCTGCTGCTGGGCGGGCTGTTCCTGCTCTGGAAGGCCTCGCACGAGATCTTCGTGGAGGTGGAGGCGCGCGAGCAGCACGGCCCGCCGGCCGCCGATCCGGCCGCCGTCAAGGCCGCCGGGCGCAAGCTGTTCCTGAGCGTGATCGCGCAGATTGCCATCATTGACATCGTGTTCTCGCTCGACTCGGTGATCACCGCGGTCGGCATGGTCGATCGCATCGGCGTGATGGTGGCGGCGGTGGTGGCCTCGGTGGGCGTGATGCTGGTGGCGGCCAAGCCGATCGGCGAGTTCGTCGACCGCCACCCCTCCGTCAAGGTGCTGGCCCTGGCCTTCCTGGTCATGGTCGGCACGGCGCTCACCGCCGAGGCCTTCGACGCCGCCATTCCCAAGGGCTACATCTACTCGGCCATGGCGTTTTCGCTGGCGGTCGAGGCTCTCAACATCCGGGCCCGGGGCAAGCGCCGGGCTCTTGCGGGCGAATAAATCGCCCCCACATTGCCTTTCCAAAGGAGTACTGCCATGAACCAGACTTTTATGAACGCTTACGGCGGCACCGTCCTGTCCACCCAGGAACGCAATCGCGTGCTGCGCAACACCTATGCGCTGCTGGCGCTGTCGATGATCCCCACGGTGGCCGGTGCCTGGCTGGGCGTGGCCACCGGCCTGCTCAAGGGCATGGGCCCGGGCATGGGCGCGCTGCTGTTCCTGGGCGGCGCCTTCGGCTTCATGTTCGCCATCGAGCGCAGCAAGAACTCGGCTGCCGGCGTGCCCATCCTGCTGGCCTTCACCTTCTTCATGGGCCTGATGCTCTCGCGCCTGGTGGGCGCAGTGCTGGGGCTGGCGAACGGCGCCGGATTGATCATGACGGCGTTTGCCGGCACCGGCCTGATCTTCTTCGGCATGGCCACGCTGTCCAGCATCATCAAGCGCGACCTGAGCAGCCTGGGCAAGTGGCTGTTCGTCGGCGCCATCATGTTGCTGGTGGCCGGCATCGCCAACATCTTCCTGCAGTCCAGCGCGCTGATGATCGCCCTGTCGGTGGCCGCCATCGGCATCTTCTCGGCCTTCATCCTGCATGACCTCAAGCGCGTGCAGGACGGCCTGGAGACCAACTACATCAGCGCCACCCTGGGCGTCTACCTGAGCATCTACAACGTGTTCAGCAACCTGCTCGCCCTGCTGGGCTTGACCAGCAGCAACGAGTAAGCACTGCGTTCGGCGCCGTCCGCCTAATGCAGGCGGATGGCGCTGTCGAACAGCCAGCTGCGCCGGATCTCGACCACGTCGAACTCCTGCGCCAGCAGCGGCGAAAAGGCCGGGTACGGCGCCTGGGCCTGCACGATGCGTCGAATCTCCTCGTCGAGCGCGGGCAGGCCGCTGGAGGTGATGAAGTTCACCGCCTCCACCGTGCCATCGCGCCGGATCGCCACCGTCACCAGCGCCTGGCCATGCGGTTGCTGCAGCAGCGGGCGCAGGCGCTCCAATGAGGTGTTGAGCTGGATGCGGCGCGCCCAGGCCTCGGCGTAGGCCACCAGCTCGGCGTTCGGATCGCTGCGGCCGAACAGCCGGCCGCGGCGAAGGCTGCTCCACGCGGAGGGCCGCGTGTCGGCCGCGCGCGCGGCATCGCGCCGCGCCGCTTCCTCGTCCAGCTGCCGCCCCATCGCCCGGCGCGCCGCCTCGCGGCGTTCTTCCTCGTCCAGCACGGCCTGCCGGCGCGCGGCCTCGACGCGGGCGGCCTCCAGACGAGCGGCGTCCTGACGTGCCGCTTCGAGACGTGCCGCTTCGAGACGCGCCGCTTCGGCACGCGCGGCCTCCTGGCGCTGGGCGTCTGCCCGAGCCGCAGCCTGGCGCTCGGCCTCCAGACGAGCCGCCTCCACGCGCGCGGCTTCGGCCCGCGCCGCCTCCAGGCGGGCCGTTTCCCGACGCTGAGCTTCTGCCCGCGCTGCGGCCTGGCGCTCGGCCTCCAGGCGGGCGGCCTCGGCCCGAGCCGCTTCCACGCGCGCCGCTTCCACACGCGCCGCTTCGAGTCGGGCAGCTTCCTGGCGCAGCGCGTCCTGCCGCGCCGCCTCGGCCGCCGCCACGCGCTGGGCCTCGCGCCGCTCGGCTTCGCGGCGCAGCGCTTGCGCCCGCTCGGCCTCCTGGCGGGCCGCGGCCTGGGCGGCCTGCGCCACGTGCTCGGCGTCTTCAATCGGCAGCGCGGGCTCCCGCCAGGCCAGCGCTGCCGCTGGGCGCAGGGCCTGCAGCGGCAGGGGCGTCAGCCTGGCCAGCGGCAGCACGCGCGGCCGGCGCGGCGCTTCGGCGCGCTCCACCGTCAGCACGCCCAGGGTCGGCTCCGGTTCAGCGGCTTGCGCGGCGGGTTCCACCGGCTCCTCCGCGGGCTGGGCGGGTGCGGGTGGTGCCGGCGTCGGCTGCGCGGGGGCGGGCTCGGGCTTGGGCTCGACCTGCGGCACCGCGGCGGTGCGCGGCACGCTGACCTCGAAGGCCTCGGCCGCTGGCGCCGCCGGCTCCGGCAGGACCAGCGGCATGGGCTCAGCAGCCGCGGGCGGCAACGGCGCCCCGGGTGCCGGCGTGGTGGGCACCGGGGCGTGTGGCGGCAGCACGAGCTCCAGCTCCGGCACCTCCACGCGCCGCTCCTGCCAGGGCAGCTGGAAGCCGGGCAGCCCCGGGCCCAGACCGCCCAGGCTCAGGCTGGCCAGCAGCACATGCACCCCCAGCGACACCAGCAGCGCCAGACTCAGGCGCCGCTGATCCGCGCGCGGCCAGGCATGGCCGCGCGGCGCTGGCGGGGGCAGCGGGCCGAAGAAGGGGGCGGCAGCAGCAGGCAATGCGGGTCGCCCTCAGGCGCGGCCGGGAGCGCGCCTTGCCAGCACCGTCTCAAAGCATTTGAGCGTGCCGCCGGGTGCGTCGAAGCGGTGAGCCTGCTGCGCCAGCAGCTCCAGGCCACCCAGGCGCGCGGCCAATTCACCCGGTGCGAACAGGCAATGGTCTTCGCCGCCAAACATGTCCATGTAGGTGGTGCCCTGCACCAGCACATTGACGGCCAGCACCCCGCCAGGCGCCAGGGCATCCACCAGGCGCTGCAGCTGGCGCTGCGCGCAGGGGCAGTCAAAGAACATCAGCAGCCCGATGCAGGCAATGCCTGCATAGGGTCCGGCCGGCTGGTGTTCGCGCAGGTCGACCTGCCGGGAGTGCAGGGCCAGGCCCTCCTGCGTCGCGCAGTGCTGCAGATGAGCGATGGCCTGCGGGCTGGCGTCCAGAGCCTCCACCACATGGCCCTGGCGGGCCAGCACAAGCGCCAGATTGCCCAGGCCGCAGCCGTAATCCAACACCGGTCCACGCAGATACGGCAAGGCGAGTTGCTCGAAGGGGTTGAGCGCGAAGTCCTGCGCCTGCACCTGGCGGCCGAACTGCTGATCAAAGAATTGCACGCTGTGCGGAGATTGCATGGCGGGGGGCGGGAGGAGGCGACACTGCCGAGGCCCGCATCATGCCCAAGCTGACCCTCGTCACCCCCGCACCGGCCGATGTGCACAACGGCAATGCCCAGACGGCCGAGCGCTATGCGCGCCTGCTGGCGCCGGAGCACCGCGTGGACCTGCGCACGCAGTGGCGCCCGGGCGACCCGGCCGGCGCGCTGCTGATCGCCCTACACGCGCGCCGCTCGACCGCCAGCATCGCCGCTTGGCCGGCGCAGCAGCCGCTGCTGCTGGTGCTGA
This sequence comes from Inhella sp., assembly GCF_041912635.1. Classification (GTDB taxonomy): domain Bacteria; phylum Pseudomonadota; class Gammaproteobacteria; order Burkholderiales; family Burkholderiaceae_C; genus Inhella. The sequence continues at coordinate 5,929 of NZ_JAYRMO010000008.1, read as the reverse complement.
CCGGCACCGACCTCTACCGCGACCTCGCTGCCGGCGACGCCGACACCTTGGCCAGCCTGGCGCGCGCGGATGCCCTGGTGCTGCTGAACCGGCTGGCGCCGCAGGCCCTGCCGCTGGCCTGGCGGGCCAAGGCCCGGGTGATCCTGCAAAGCTGCGCGGCACGCGCTGGCGGGCCACGGCCCCGGCGGCATCTGCGCGCCGTGGTGGTCGGCCATCTGCGCGCCGAGAAGGACCCCGCCACCCTGTTCGAGGCCGTGCGCCGCCTGGACCCGCATGCCGGCATCCACATCGACCACTTGGGCGCCGCCTTGGACCCGGCGCTGGGCCGCGCCGCCCAGGCGCTGATGCGCGAAGCCCCACACTACCGCTGGCTGGGCGCGCGCCCGCATGGCGAGGCACGGGCGCGCATCGCGCGCGCCAACCTGCTCGTGCACCCCAGCCGCATGGAGGGCGGCGCCCATGTGCTGATCGAGGCGCTGCGCTCGGGCACGCCGGTGCTGGCCTCGCGCGTGGACGGCAACCTCGGCCTGCTGGGCAGCGACTGGCCGCTGCTGTTCGAGCCCGGCGATGCCCCCGCGCTGGCCGCGCAGCTGCGGCAGCTGCGCCAGCAGCCGCAGATCCTCGACCGCCTGGCGCCGCAGGTGCAGGCGCTTGCCGCCGACTTCGAGCCCGCGCGCGAGCGCGCCGCCCTGCAGGCCCTGGTGGCACAGCTGCTGGCGGGCGCGGCACGCGGGCCGGCTTCCTAAACTGCGGCCCTGTTCAAGGAGAGCCCGTGACCGAACCCCGCCTCACCTCCCTCAGCCACGGCGGTGGCTGCGGCTGCAAGATCGCCCCCGGCCTGCTGAGCGAGATCCTGAAGGGCAGCACCGCCCTGCCGGTGCCGCCCGAGCTGCTGGTCGGCATCGAGACCGCCGACGACGCCGCCGTCTACAAACTGAACGACGAGCAGGCCCTGATCGCGACGACGGACTTCTTCATGCCCATCGTCGACGACCCCTTCGACTTCGGCCGCATCGCCGCCACCAATGCCATCAGCGATGTCTACGCCATGGGGGGCCGGCCCATCCTGGCGCTGGCCATCGTCGGCATGCCGATCGCCCAGCTCTCCACGCAGACGATCGGCCGCATCCTCGAAGGCGGCGCCTCGGTGTGTCGCGCCGCCGGCATCCCGATCGCGGGCGGGCACACCATCGATTCGGTCGAGCCCATTTACGGCCTGGTGGCGCTGGGCCTGGTGCACCCGAGCCGCGTCAAGCGCAATGCCGATGCGCAGGCCGGCGACCTGCTGGTGCTGGGCAAGCCCCTGGGCGTGGGCGTGTACTCGGCGGCGCTGAAGAAGGACCAGCTGGACGCCGCCGGCTACGCCGAGATGATCGGCGCGACGACCAAGCTCAACACGCCGGGGCCGGAACTCGCGGCCATCGACGGCGTGCACGCGCTCACCGATGTCACCGGCTTTGGCCTGGCCGGCCACGCGCTGGAACTGGCCCGCGGCGCGGGCCTGGGCGTGGAGATCGACTGGCCCGCCGTGCCCCTGCTGCCGGGCGTGCGCGAGCTGGCCGCGCGCGGCTTCGTCACCGGCGCCAGCGGGCGCAACTGGGCCGCCTATGGCGCCGAGGTGGAGCTGCCCGCCGGTTTCGACCCCGTGGACCGCGCCCTGTTGAGCGACCCGCAAACCAGCGGCGGCCTGCTGGTGAGCTGCAGCGCCGCGGCCCTGCCCGCAGTACAGACCTGCTTTGCCGCCCAGGGCTTCGCGCAGGCCGCGGTGATCGGGCGCATCATCGAGGGCCGCGGCCTGAGGCTGCGTGCCTGAACGACTGCGGGTGCTGCGCCCCTGGAGAACGCCATGCTGAAGTGGCTGATCGTGATCCTGCTGATCGGTGGCGGCCTTTGGCTGTGGTGCCGGGCCCGGCGCACGGCTGCACCGACGTCGCGTGCCGATCGCCTGCGCGGCCGCGCCCCCAGCCCGCGCGATGACACCGACAGCGTGCCCTCCTACTCTGCGGCAAGCAGCGGCAGCGCCTTTGCCTTTGGCAGCGACATCGACGACAGCCGCCCGCGCTGTGGCGACGGGGGCTCCGACGGCGGTTCGGACAACAGCTCGGACGGCGGCGGCAGCTGCGACAGCGGCGGTAGCAGCGACAGCAGCAGTAGCAGCAGCAGCGACTGAGCCTCAGCCCCGACCGAACAGGCGGCGCCAGCGCGACCGGGCTGCGGGCGCGGGCCGCGCCCAGCGCCGCGCCGGGTCCAGCCGCAATGCAAGCACCTCATGCCCACCCTGCCAGGCCGCCTGGGTCGGGTTCAAGCCATCGGCCTCGGAGTGCAGATCGGGCCGAGCGCCAAACGCCAGCAGCAGATCGGCCGCCTCCAGCTGCCCCTTCAGGATGGCCGCCACCAGGGCCGTGGCCAGGTACTCCGGGTGCGCGAAGTTCGGGTCCACCCCGCGCTCCAGGTGGTAGCGCAGCAGTTCCAGATCGCCGTCCTCGGCGGCGCCGAACATCTCTTTCCAGTTGCCGCCGTCGGGCATGGGCCGGGCTCCAGGTTCGCGGGGCGCCAGTGTGCCGTGCGCTGGGCCAGGGCCCCAAAGATCAGGAGGCGTCGCGCCGCCGGCGCGGTGCCACGGCGTGCCCACAATGCCGCCGCCCGGACAACCGGGCGGGGAGGAAGAACACGATGAGGATTCGCTTGTGGGTGCGCTGGCGCTGCTGGTGATGGGCGGCATGGCACTGCCGGTGGGCATCGGCCCGGCGGGTTGGTCGCCGCTGCGCCTGCCGCAGGCACCGAAACTACCGAGCCTGCTCGGCAAGGACGCCAGCCAAGTTCACAAATGCAGCGGCGCCGATGGCCAGCTGCTCTACAGCACCGAGCCCTGCCCGAAGGGCAAGCGGTCCGAACCCCTGGGCGGCCAGCTGAACGTGGTGCCCGCCACGCCGCTGCCCCAGGTGCCGGCCAGCAGCGTGCTGCGTCAGCTGAACGACCCCGCCGAGGCGGCAGCGCTGCGCGAGAAGCGCATGGAGAAGGCCATCCAGCCTTAAGGCCGCGGAGCCCTCAGGCGCACGCTCGGGTGCGCAGCAGCCCAAGCCGTTTCAGGCCCCCTTCGGCTTGGCGCAGGCGCTGCGCCACCGCACCGCTGAGTTCGATGACCGGCTGCCCCGCCAGCATCTGGCGGTACCAGGCCTCCTGCTGTGCACGAAAGCGCGCATCGCGCCGCGTGCCGTCCTGGGCGAAGGGAAAGTCGCCGCGGCACAGCAACCAGGCGGCATAGGGCTGGCGGGCGCGCTCGATCAGCTCCGGCGCCGCCGGCAGGCCCAGCCAGAGGCTGTAGCCGAGCGTAGTCAGCGGCGCGGTGTCGCACACCAACGCCACCGGCCCCTGGCGGGCCGCCTCGTCTTCCAGACGGCGCTGTTCGCGGGCGATGTGCAGCAGGTCGCCGGCGTCCAGCGTGCCGCCGCGCACCTCCCACCAATGACGCCCGAACTCCGGCACCCAGGCCGCGCCCAAGCGCTCGGCCAGCAGCGGCGCGAGCGTGCTCTTGCCGCTGGACTCCCCGCCCACCAGCGCGATGCGCGGCAGGCAGTCGGCCCAGACCTCGGGCGCCATGAACTCGCGCTGCGGGCGGGCCCGCAGCGCCGTGCCGCTGGTGGGCAGGCCGCGCCGCCAGCGGTCCGGCACCACCGCCTGCACCGGCCGGCCGAAGGCCTGCGCCAGGCGCGCCGCGCAGGGCTGGGCGTAGGCCTCGTTCGCGAACAGGGCATCGGGCTGGCGCTGCAGCAGCTCGCGCAGCAGCCAAGCCAGGAAGTCCTGCTGCACCGCGTCGGACTCCCAGTTGTGCGGCAGGCGGCGGGGCGGGAGGCCACGTTCCGCGCAGCGGGCCGCCAGCGTGGCGGCATCGAACACCCAGCACTCGTGCTCCGGAAAGCGCGCCGCCAGCCAGCGGCGGCGCCGGGCCGCCTCGCAGCCGGGCAGTTCGGGCTGGCTGTAGCTCAGGATCAGCAGGCGCTCGCACTGTGCGGCGGCAGTAGCTACCAGGGCCTCGTGCCCCCGGTGCAGGGGCGAGAACTTGCCCACCACCAGGCCCAGGCCGAAACGCATGCCAGTGCTCATGCGGGCGGCAGCTGGCGCCGCCAGTGCCAGTAGCCGTACAGCGCGTTCACCCAGAAGGCGGCGTAGAGCACGGCCGTCAGCGTCAAGCCGCGCGAGGCGAACAACGGCACCGACAGCGTGTTCACCGCCAACCAGAAGCCCCAGGTGGCGAGCTTGCGCTGCATCAGCAACCACTGCGCCACCACCGAAAGCCCGAGCACCGCGGCGTCCACAAAGGGCATCCAGGCGTCCGTCAGCGCCTGCAGTAGACCGCCATAGCCCACACACACGGCCACCGCCAGCAGCACACCCGCCAGCACCGCGCGCCCGCTGGCATGCGAGACGGCGCGCGCCGGCTGCCGGCCCCCCTGCCAATGCCACCAGCCCCAGGCGCTAGTGGCGATGAAGAAGAGCTGCAGCGTGGCGTCGGCATACAGCTGGGCCTGCCAGAACTGCCAGCCGAACAACAGGCAGCCCAGGATGCCGAGGGGCCAGGTGGCCAGGTGGTTGCGCGCGGCCAGCAGGATGGACAGGGCGGTCACCGCGTTGGCGGCCAGCTCCAGCGAGCCAGGCAGGTTCACCGCGTCAATCCCAGGAAGCGGTCCAGCATGTGGAAGTGGTCGTCGAAGAACTGCTCTTCCATGCCGGCCAGCTCGGCGATCGGCACCCAGCGCGCCGCGCTGGCGTCGTCGGCGGCGCGCAGCTCGGGCAGTTCGCGCTCACCCAGATCGAAGTAATGCGTGTGGCTGACGGTGCGGCCGCGCTGGCTGCGGTCGGGGTGGTCGAACACCGCCACTTCCTTGAGCGCACGCGCCAGGGTGTCGGGCAGCAGGCGCAGGCTGGTCTCTTCCTCCAGCTCGCGCAGCGCCGATTGGTAAAGCGTGTCGCGCGGCTCCAGAAAGCCGCCCGGCAGCGCCCACAGGCCTTGGCCGGGGTCTTGCCCGCGCTGGATCAGCAGCACATGGCCGGCGCAGCGCAGCACCGCGTCCACGGTGACGAACACCGGCGCATAGGGCGCCGCCGCCCACGCCTGGCGGTAGGTCTTGAGCATGGCCCATTCGCGCTTCAGCGCGGCCAGGTAGGGCAGGCGCGCCCAGGCCTGCACGAAGGCGCGGGTGCTGGGCGGCACCTGGTCCACCCAGCTGGCCAGCGTGGCGTCCAGGTCGTCGGTTTCGAACAGCGCGGCGCGCAGATCGGTCGCATCGACACGGTGCTGGCGCGGCAGGCTCAGCAGCTGCCAGGGCGCGAAGCGGCGCAGGTAGTCGCTGGTGGCGTCCTTGAAGTGACCAACCAGGATTGCCTCGCTCTTTCCAGTGGCCGCCTGGACGCCAGCGCGCACGGCCTCGACCCAGCGGGTCTCGTCGTACAGATCTCGCAGCGGCAGAAAGTCCAGCCGCGCGCGCTCGGCCTCGGGCAGCGCGAGCTTCACCATCTCGGCGCGCTCCTGCCAGCTGAAGGGGTGGCGCGGCGAGCGGGCCTGGTGGGACGAGCCCAGCACCACGATGACGCGCTCGGCCTTTTGCAGGGCTTGCTGCAGCAGGGCGAGGTGGCCGTTGTGGAGGGGTTGGAAGCGGCCGATGAGGACGGCAGTGTTCATGGTCGTTCTGCTTTCGAGAGGATGTTCGATTTCGACAGAGCCCGCAGGGGTCCTCAACCCCTGCACCCCGACCCGCATTTCTTTGCTGCGCCAAAGAAACGCGGGGCAAAGAAAGGCGCTCAATGCGCACAGTCGCCCTAGGGGCGAACTGTGATGGCGGTACTTGGGCTCACACTGACACGAGCCCTCATCTGACTCCGACGGGCAGGACGGCGAAGGCGCCCGGGGTACCGGTCGTCCCGGGCAGCG
>NZ_JAYRMO010000007.1:0-168161 GCF_041912635.1 Inhella sp. | reverse complement strand
CTACGGCTTCGGCGCTTCCGCCCAGCTGTGGATCTCGGGTAGCAATGTCGACAACATCATCATCGGTGGCTACGACAACGACTACATCGAAGGTCGTGACGGCAGCGACTTGCTGATGGGTGGCAATCTCAATAACCTGCGCAACCCCAACCTCATCAACATCTGGAACAACGGCCGTGATGAGCTGGTCGGTGGCGCTGGTGGCGACAACATCGTCTTCGAAACCGACGGCGGCATCTACGAAGCCGGTACCGTCCAAGACGCCGATGACGGCGAAGACGACACCCTGTGGCTGACCAAGAACGCCTTCGGCACCAAGACCGCTTCGGACGTGACCACTGACGGCACGGTTCGCATCGATCTGGCCGTGGGTCTCAGCGGTGGTCTGGCCAATGCGGCTGGTTATGGTGGCGCCGACAAGAACTATGTCGACGGCAGCTACACCTCCGACCAGACCAACTACAAGGCCGGCTTCAGCCGTGCCCAGGTGCAGGATTTCAACAGCGTGATCGCTACCGGTCTCGGCGCTGTGGACTATCTGGCTGCGGGTGCCAACGATCCGGAACTGCAGTTCAACAACCAGCAGAACCATCTGGCCTTCATCGGCAACCTGGACCTGCGTGGTAACGGCAGCGACAACGTGCTGTACGCCACCGCTGGCGCCGACGTGCTGGAAGGCCGTGCCGGTGACGACGCCCTGTCTGGCGGCGACGGCAACGACGACTTCTACTTCTTCCTGCAAGGCGAAGAAGGCGACGGCGTGGACGTGATCCACCGCCAGACCGACGACGGCCACAACCTGTGGACCGGCGACTACGAGCGTGACTTCAACATCGGCGGCACCAGCACCACCGGCCCGTCGAAGCTGATCGTTGACCTGGGTACCACCAATCTGGCCTCGGCCGATGTGGCCCTGACCTCGTTCACCATCAAGATCGGTGGCACCTCGTTCGCGGTGACCAACACCACCGCCCTGCTGGCCGCCAACAGCGCCGCCGAAGTGGCTGCCCTGGTGAATAGCGCCTACCAAGCCATCGATGCCAAGGTCACCGCCGTGGCCGTCGGCAACACCATCGTCGTGACCGACACCGGTGGCCGTGACATCTCCGACACCGTGGCCGAAGGCTACGCCGTCGGTGGCGTGGTGTCGAACGGTGCCTTCTCGGCCCTGGCGACCTACCAGGCTCCGGGCACCCAGACGACCAAGGACCGCCTGATCTACAAGGCCTACGAAGACCGTCTGGACAACGAAGGTGTGGACGACGACTCCTTCATCGGCAGCACCATCACCCTGGGTTCCGACGCTTACGCCGAAGACCTGGTGATCTGGTTCGGTGACGAAGACGGCAACGGCAAGGCCACCACCCGCATCGCTGAAGACCAGTCCTACGCCCTGACCTTCACCAACCTGACCACGCAAGACAAGGTCACGGTGGAAGTGAACGGCGTCAAGTACTCGCTGCAAGTCGGCGTGGACTTGGACGGCAACATCATCGGGGGCGAAGACGGCGTGGGTGACACCCAAGCCGCCATCCAGGCCGCCTTCCTGACCCGCCTGACCGCCTTCATCAACAGCTTCATGGACGATGACACGTCCGCCGGCGCTGTCGATGCATCGCTGGCTGGCAGCACCATCACCCTGACGCAGCGCACCTATAACGGCGAGCAGACCGTGTTCATGACCCGCCCGGTCGTGACCCTGCAGAACCTGTCGGGTGGCGAGCCCGCCAAGGTTTCCGTTGCCAACACCTCGCAGCACGAGCTGGAACTGCTGGACTTCGACGGCCGCAATGGCGAGCTGAACGAGACCAACGTCCTGTTCGTGGGCCAGGAGTTCGTGAACCGTTCGGAACTGTCGACCGCGCTGAACGCCGGCGGCACCCAGACCGGTTACGAGGCTGTGCTGATCGACGTCGGTGCGGACAACCTGCAAGACGTGGTCTTCGGCACCACCACCGCCATCCCGAACAACACCGCCACCAATGACAACCTCGCCAATGAAGGCGCGGTCGGCAAGGGCTGGTCGGTGCACGGTGATGACTTCATGCTCGGCGGCGCTGGCATCGACACCATCAGCGGTGGCACCGGTGACGACCGCATCGAAGGCTCGATCGGTGGCAATGGCACCACCACCTGGGACGTGCTGGACGGCGGCAAGAACTTCTACTCGGTCCAGGTGCTGGGCGAAGCGCAAGCTCGCGTCTACATCCTGAACAAGTGGGAAGCTGCCAACCCCAGCAAGGTCACCGCGCTGAACAGCATCGGCACCATCACCGCCATCACCCTGCTGAACCAGAACGAAGATGGTTTCGGCGTGATGTCCGGTGTGTTCGACGACACCCTGCAGTTCTCGCAGAGCCGCTTCACCGCTGGCAAGACCAACTTCACCATCACCCTCGACAACTTCACCCTGACCGGTGGCGTGGTTGAGCTGCGCAACGACGGCGCGGGTACCGTGATGGTCGATCTGGACGGTGACGCCACCACCACGGCCGACCGCAGCTGGACGAAGTTCACCAACTTCGAAAACATCCGCACCGTGTCGGGCGTGGGCAATGCTGTGGCCGGCGACGGTCAGGGCACTGACACCCTGGACGTGCAAGCCCTGTCCTCGGCCACCACCGGCGCCAATGGCATCTCGTACAACCTGACCAATGACAACCTCGGCGGCGCCGGTGGTGACAAGGGTTCGGTGATGTACAGCGCCAACGCGCACGCCAGCCTGACCCGTCCGGCCGCCACGGACTTCGAGTCCCTGGTGATCAAGGTTGACGGCGTGGAGAACGTCATCGGTGGCACCGGCGACGACCTGCTGCTGATCGACGAAACGGAAGCCGCCAAGAACAACACCTTCACCGGTGCTCTGGGTGACGACCGCGTCGAGTACCAGAACGCGTTCGCTGGTGAAGCCACTCCTGGCGTTGCCGAGCCGACCGTCACCATCAAGGTTGACAACGTGGCTGCCTCGCTGGGCGGCACCGACACCGTCACCATGACCGGTGGCCGCGTGGGCACGACCGTGGCGACCGACACGCTGAATGGCGTGGAGTTCATCACCCTGGCTCAGCGCACCGCTGCTGGCGTTCGCGAGAACGACGTGCTGGACGTGACGGCCATGACCGCTGGCGCCATCGTGAACTACAACGACGGCACCGTGCGCGCTCTGGACAACTCGCTGCACGTGACGGTTGAAGGCATCGACGAGATCGAAAACATCTGGGCCGATGGCAATGACACCGTGATCGTGGCCGATGCCAACATCATGAGCGGCAACCAGCGCGAAGACACCGCCAACGCCACCGCGTCGACGGATCTGGCCCTGGCCACCTTCATCGACTTCGACACGCTGAACAGCAACAACAGCCGCAAGTCCTTCATCAGCCAGTCGGCTGCTGAAATCGACAACGTCGTCAACCAGAACCAGTTCAAGTTCAACCTGAGCAAGACCGGTTCCGGCGTTGACACCGACACCGTCGACTACAGCACCGCCAACGACAACATCGCTGTCGTGGTTGAGTTGGATGCCACCAAGCCGAACCAGTTCGTCATGGTGGACGGTGATGGCGCGACCTTCTACAGCGGCGGCGCCGGCGATCTGGAAAACGCAACCGACCGCGTGGACCAACTGGTCAGCGTGGAGCGCATCGTCGCCTCGCTGGGCGAGTCGGTGCTGGACCTGACCAGCTCGACCAAGGGCCTGGAAATCAAGTGGAGCGCGTTTGACGTCGCCAACCAAGTGGCTTCCCTGGACCGCGATGTGTACAGCGTGCGCATCTCCGACCTGACCTCGGCCAGCCCGCTGCAGCGCACCTTCGTCGAATACCGCGACGCCGGCCTGAGCGGCACGGTGACCCAGGGTCAAGCGACCTGGAACCGTATCGAAGGTAGCGACAACGCGGAAGTTGTGGTGATGAACAGCGCCCATGCCATGGACGCCGACACCTTCAACCTGCGCGGTGGTGCCAACCAGGTCAAGTACAACGAACTGACCAAGTCGATCACCCTGACCCTGTCGGTGTCCGACTTCGTGGCCGCCACCCCGACCACGACCGGCCTGATCACCGGCACGGTGCAATTCCAAGACGGCACCGGTGCCGGCGTGGAAGGCCCGTACATCGCTGGTTCGCAGACCCACACGATCCGCAGCTACACCGCCAACAACGGTATCGCTGCCGGTTCGCTGCGCGTCGCCGCTTCGCAAGACGCGGAAGACACGCTGAAGATCAACGGTTTGGATTCGAAGGTGTTCCTGCTGTCCGAAGCCGGTACCGTCGACAACCAGATCACGGTCAAGCTGGGTAGCGGCACTGCGGCGAACTCGGTCGTCCTGACCGGTTTCGAACTGGTGTCGGATGCCGATTCGAACGACGTCTACGACTTCGGTTCGCTGATCAATGCGGCCTCGGGTCTGAACTTCGTCGACAGCGGCGTGAACGACCATGACACCGTCAAGGTCGGCAACGACGCCGTGGGCTTCGACGGTACCGACGCCCTGGGCGGCGGTGCAGTCAACGCTGCTGCCACGGAAATCAGCCTGCAGGCCATCCGCGACAACGGCGCCCTGGCCGCCACCGGTTTCGACTTCGACGTGCTGGACATCACCAAGGTGACGGACAACACCGTGACGACGATCTCGGGCGCGACCTCGGGTCTGACCGACTGGACCACTGACGAACTCGTGTTCGGCAAGATCCAGAACATCACCTCGGCGCTCGACTTCGAAGCCGTGGTGCTGACCGAAGCCACCATCACCGAAAACGGCACGACCTTCACCCTGAACACCACCACGAATGCGCTGGTGGCCGGTGCGAAGAGCGTGGCGCTGACGGACGGTGCCAACACCCTGAGCTTCGGCGGCACGGTGCTGGAGCAAGCTGCTGCCCCGAATCATCTGCGTGCCGCGACCGATCTGAACGCCACCAGTGGCGTGACGGTCAACGTGGTGGGCGATGAAGATGTCAACATCACCGGCGGCAATGGCAACGACACCATCACCACCAAGGGTGGCGATGACGTCCTGCGCGGCGGTTCGGGCAACGACACCCTGAACGGTGGCTTCACCGCCGCTGTGGGTGCCAAGTTGGTGGTCACGCTGACCGGCGGCGCTTCGGCGTTCACGGCCAACGGTGACAACATCACCATCGCCGGTGCCACCCTGACCGCTGCTGCCGCTCCGGCCGCGTTTGATCCCTCGGTGATCTCCAACCAGATCCTGACGGGTTCGGATTCCGACCAAGTGGGTGCTGCCTTCGCTTCGCTGTCGCTGTCGACCTGGGTCACGGCTCTGCAAGGCGCTGGTGCCACCGCTGCTGAAGCCGGTGCCTTGGCTTCGGTGACCTACGACGGTGTGGCGAACACCCTGACCTTCCAGTTCAACAACTCGGCTGCCGGTTCGACCCTGGTGGCTGCTGATGTGGACTCGGCAGACCTGACCGGTGGCACGATCACCGCTGTGGAAGCCTTCACGGCCTTCACCGCTGCGATCGAGTCGCAGGACCAGTACGTGTTCGAAGCCACGGCTGCGCTGAACGGTGTTGACACCATCAACAACTTCAACAACGCCAACGCTGCGACCGACGACACGCTGGACTTCCGCGCCTTCCTGGGCGGTGCTTCCAGCCTGGGTGCTGCTGCCAACTTCGTGACGACCGGTCTGGACCTGTCGGGCGCCGCGAACGTGGGTGTGGTGTGGAACAAGGCCTCGCTGAGCGCCAGCGACATTGCCACGGCTGCTGCCGCCGGCAAGATCGCTGTCGAGAACAACGGCAAGGCCGTGGTTCTGGTGAGCGCTGACGCCGACGGTGCTTCCGACGCGACGAACGACGCCTACAAGGTGTACTACATCGAGGACACCAACACCGGCGCCGGTCAGACCTGGGTGGTCACCCTGGTTGCGACGATCAACAGCAACACCGAGTTGAACGCCGCTGACCTGGTGGACGGCACGGACGGCTTCATCTAAGCCAGTCTGCGCAGGGGGAGCGGCTTCGGCCGGTCCTTCAGGCAAGATAGTTCTGAAACCGCCGGGGCAACCCGGCGGTTTTTTCCTTTTTGTGAGACGGGCCCTGGTTCCCGCTCCTGCAGAATGCGCCGCCCTCAAGCGGTGAGTTGACCCGCTGGCAGCCCAATCGGCCCTGCCGGCCTACAAGGTAGAAATAGCAATGGCAAACAAGCAAATCGTTTTCGCCGACCGTCTGGTGGGCCTCTCTCTCCAGAACGGGCTGGTCCGCATGGACCTGGCCGTGAACGCCGGCCAGGTCAAGAACAAGGAAGGCAAGACCGGCCAACGCATGGAAGTCACCACGCAATTGGTGCTGCCGCTGGATGCGTTCGCCAATGCCGTGGCCATGCAGCAGAACGCCCTTAAGCAGGTGGTCAGCCGCGCCCAGCAGGGTGCCGGCAAGGACAAGCCGGAAGCCAAGACCGAGGCTGAGGCTGAGAAGCCTGCCAAGGCCAAGAAGTAATCCGAAGTCAACCGACTGCTGCGCCCCGCCCAACCAGGCGGGGCGCTTTGCCTTCATGCTCAAGCACATCCGACTGCGCTACGACCCGATTGCCGACCGTCTGCTCCTGGATCTCCAGATGGCGACGCCCCAGGGCGGGCTGGAAAGCCATCTGCTGCACTTGACCCGGCGCATCGTTCACCGCTGGCGAGGCGAGCTTCAGGCCATGGTGGATATGTCAGCCGAACTGCCGCAGCGCATGGACCCGGCGGCACGCGCGGCCATTTCGCAGGCCCACCACCAGGCGATGTCTGCGCAGGTGAATGCCAGGACGGAGCCGGCTCCCCCCGCTGAGGCGGAAGTGCAAGGGGAGCCCCCGCGCCTCGTCACACGCATCGGCTGTGGCCGGCACAAGCTGGACGGTCGATGGGTGCTGCAGTTCGAGTGCCAGACAGGTGCACCGCTCACCTTGGTGCTGGGCACCAAGACGCTGCACGGGTTGGTGGACGCACTGTCGCGCCGCGTCCAATCGGCCCAATGGGGCCTGCCGGCCGTCGCCACCGAACGGCAAGCCGTCAGCGCACCGCCTCCGACCGGCGGCGCATTGCACTGAATTCCTGAACAGGGGAGGGCGCGGCCCCTTCAGTTGCAGATACAAACTGAGCTGGACATTTCATATAGGACACCTATATGATCCTGCTCCTATATGAAAAGCCGAATCCGTCTGCAGCTACAAACCAGTGCGTCGCAACACGCGCGCCTGGTGGCCTTGCAGCAGGCGTTCGCGCAGGCCTGTAACGAGCTGGCGCCGATCGTGCAGCAGACGGCCTGTTGGAACCGGGTCGCCCTGCACCACATGGTCTACAAGGCCATGCGCGCGAAGTTCCCCGAACTGGGTTCGCAGATGGTCTGCAATGCCATCTACTCGGTTTCGCGCTCCTGCCGCCTTGTGTACCAACACCCCGGCAGCCCCTTCAATCTCCAGCGCCTGGGCGGCAAGCCCCTGCCGAGGGTGCACTTTCTGCCGCAGTCCCCGGTCTATTTCGATCGCCACACCCTCAGCCTGAAGGGCGGGCAAGTTTCCATGTTCACGCTAGACGGGCGCATGCGCTTCAGCCTGGCGCTCAGTGACGCCGACGAGCGGCGCTTCCGCACCGAAAAGTTGTGCGAAATCGTTCTCAACCAGCAAGGCGGGCAGTTCTGGCTCACCTTCCAGCTCGACGACGGGCAGGCGCCCGAGCTGGGTTCGGCTGAAGAGGAGCTGGACGCCACCCCGGCCGCCCGCGGCAGTGAACTGCCTGAATACATGCTGGTAATCGACGACGCGCCGCACGCCGCCATGCCGACTTCGGTGCCGGCTGTCTCTCTCACCATGACCTCACCATGAGCCTTCCGCAAAAGTCTTCAGCCCCGCCCTCCGAGGCCCCCGTGAAAGACGCCCTGCGCGAGCAACGGCCGTACTTCGCTCAGGCGGCGCGCCTGAGCGCCGTCATTGGCGTGTTCGCCCTGGCGCCGTCCTGGTTCATGTTCGAGGTCTATGGCCGCGTGATGGACAGCCGCAGCTATGCCACGCTGGGCTGGCTGCTGCTTGCTGTCGCCGGCGTGTATGTCGTCATGGAGCTGCTCGAGGTTGCCCGTTCCCGGGCGCTGTTTGCAGCCGCCGAGCGCTTTGACGCGCAGTTGCGCGAACGGGCCTTCAACGCCACCTTCGACGCCAATCTGCGTCGCATGCCCGGTGGCACGCCCCAGGTTCTGGCCGACCTGCGTGCGATCAAGGACTTCATCCCCTCCCTGGTGGTGACGGCCCTCATGGACCTTCCGGCCGCCGTGCTCTGCCTGGTACTGCTGTTCGCGATGAGCCCCTGGCTGGGGGTTCTGGCGGTGGTGGGCATGCTGTTGCAGGCCCTGCTGGGTTGGGTGACGGAGCGCCGCACCATGCCGTTGCTGTCGGAGGCGACGACCGCCTCCATCGAAGCGCAGAACTATGCCGCCGGAGCGATGCGGGGTGCGCAGGTCATTGAGTCCATGGGCATGCTGCGCGCCGTCCATGGCCGATTCATGGAGCGCCAGAAGCGCTTCATCACGCGCCAGGCAGCGGCTTCGGATACCGCGGGCCTGACTTCCATGGCCGCCAAGCTGGTGCAGACCATTCAGGGCTCCCTGCTGCTGGGCGCCGCCTGCTACCTGACGCTGCACAACGGCATCTGGGGCGGGGCCAGCATGATGATCATCGCGTCCATCCTGGGCGGACGGGCGCTGGGTCCGTCGGTGCAGCTGGTGTCGAACTGGCGCGCGGTGGTGAACGTTCGTGACGCCTACAAGCGCTTGAACAGCCTGCTCGTGAAGCTGCCGCCGACAGAGCCGGGCATGCCCCTGCCAGCGCCCAAGGGCGTGCTGACCGTGGAGCAGGTCGTGGCCGCCCCCCCGGGCAGCGCCGTGCCCGTGCTCAAGGGCGTGAGCCTGGTGGCCGTGCCGGGTGAGGTGACGATGATCATCGGCCCTTCGGCTTCCGGCAAGACGACGCTGGCGCGCTTGATCATGGGCCTCTGGCCGGCGTCGGCCGGCAAAGTGCGCCTGGATGGCGCGGACGTCCACGCCTGGCACAAGTCCCAACTCGGACCGTACCTGGGCTACCTGCCGCAGGGAGTGGAGCTGTTCGATGGCACGGTGGCGGAGAACATTGCCCGCTTCGGCAAAGTGGACATGGAAGAAGTGCGGGCGGTTTCGGATCGCGTCGGCATCACCGCGATGATCGAGGCACTTCCAGAGGGCTTCGACACGCGCATCGGCGAGGAAGGCGCCGTCCTCTCCGGGGGGCAGCGCCAGCGTCTGGGCTTGGCCCGAGCGCTTTATGGCAACCCCAAACTCGTGGTCCTGGATGAACCCAATGCCAGCTTGGACGAAGCCGGCGAGAAGTCCTTGCTGGCTTTGCTGATGAACCTGAAGCAGCAAGGCACCACGGTGCTGGCCATTACGCACCGCACCACGCTGCTGCCCGCGGCAGACAAGTTGCTGGTGCTGAATGAAGGTCAGGCGGCGATGTTCGGGCCTCGGGACGAAGTGCTCGCAGCGCTGAAGAAGGCCAACGAGCAGGCGCGCGGCCAGGCCGCGCAACAAGCGCAACAACGCATGCAGGCCGCCCAGCCGGCCGCGATCACGGGGAGCCCCGCATGAATACCGCTGTCGTGAGCGCCGGCGCACCGGCGCCGCAGTCCACGGTCCAAAGCCCGAAGCTCGGCTTCTTTGAGCGCAGCGAGCTTGGGCGCGCGCTATGGCGCTTTCGCCGCGAATTGCTGTGGGTCTGCATCTTCAGCTTTTTCGCCAATCTGCTGTCGCTGACGTCCACCGTGTACATGCTGCAGGTGTACGACCGCGTCATGCTGAGCGGCAATGAGCTGACGCTGGCGGCCCTGAGCCTGCTTGCCCTGCTGTTCTACTTCGTCATGGGTTTCGCAGAGTGGCTGCGCTCGCGCTTGCTGGTGCGGGCTGGAGCCCTGTTCGATGACCGCCTCAACACGCGCGTCTTCAATGCCAGCTTTGAGGCCCGGCTGCGCGGCATGGCCAAGAACCCTCTGCAGGCCCTCGGGGATCTGACCAATCTGCGCCAGTTCATTACCGGCAGCGGTGTATTCGCGGTCATGGATCTGCCCTGGATGCTGGTCTACGTGGCGGTGCTGTTCCTGATGCATCGGTGGCTGGGCTGGGCGGCGCTGGCCTTTTGCGTGCTGCAGCTGGCGATGGCCCTGGTGAGTCATCGCCTGGTCTCGTCGCGCCACAAGAAGGCCCAGGAACTCAGCCTGGAGACGAACGGATTTCTGCAAGCCAAGCTGCGCAATGCCGAGACGGTCGAAGCGCTGGGCATGCTGGGCAATCTGCGCCGTCAGTGGCTGTCGCTGTACGAGCGACAACTCCAGGGGCAGGCGGATGCCCAAGAGCTGCAGCGGCGCATTCAGGCGGTGACCAAGTTCGTGCAGTACTTTCAGCAATCGCTCATCCTGGCCATTGGCGCCGTGCTGGCCCTTCAAGGCAGCATCAGTGCCGGCGCCATGATTGCCTCCAATGCACTGATGACCAATGCGCTGCGCCCGATCAGCATGGTGGTGGGGCTGTGGAAGCAGTACGTTGAGACGGCAGCCGCCTATCGCCGCCTGGAGCAGGTGCTGGCCGATAACCCGGTACGCGAATCGGCGCCGGGAGACCGCAGCCTGCACGGCCAGATCAGCCTGCGCGACCTGAGCGCCAATGCACCCGGTCGCAAGACGCCGATCCTCAAGAACCTGACCATCGATTTCAATCCGGGAGAGGTGGTGGCCATCGTCGGTCCCTCAGGCGCCGGCAAGTCCACTTTGGCCCGCTGCTTGCTCGGCATCTGGCCGGACACGACCGGCGAAGTGCTGCTGGATCAGCGTCCGATTGCCCAATGGTCACGCGAAGACCTGGGGCCGCAGGTGGGTTACCTGCCCCAGGATATCGAAATGTTCGAGGGCACGATTGCCGAGAACATCGCGCGCTTCGAGAAGGTCGACCCGCAACAGATCATCGAAGCGGCGCAGCGCACCGGCATTCACGACATGATTCTGCGCCTGCCCAAGGGCTACGACACCCCGATGGGCGAGGCCGGCGGTCTGCTCTCGGGAGGTCAGCGTCAGCGCATCGGCCTGGCTCGAGCGGTGATCGGTGATCCGGCCATCGTGGTGCTGGATGAACCCAATGCCAATCTGGACGACGTGGGCGAGGCCGCGCTGATCCGGGCTGTCAAGGACCTGAAGGCGCGCGGAAAGACCGTCTTCATGATCGTGCATCAGCAACACATCCTGGCCGCGGCTGACCGCGTGCTCATTCTCGAAAACGGCCAGATCAGCCGTTTCCTCCCGGTGGTCCATCAGCCCGCCCCGCAGAACAACCCGCAAGCCTGAGCATCATGAGCATCAACACCACCGCTGTGGCGGCCAACGCCGCGGACGTTGAAGACGTCGAACTGAAAACCGATACCCGACCGGTCATCCGACTGGGCTTCTGGACCCTCATCGTGGGCTTCGGCCTGTTCCTGGCCTGGGCCGCCTGGGCTCCGCTGGGCGAAGGCGTGGCCGCACAGGCGCAGGTTTCGGTGGAGACGCGCCGCAAGACCATCCAGCACCAGTCTGGCGGCGTGATCCGCGAGCTCAAGGTCAAGGAAGGGCAGGAGGTCAAGGCCGGCGACGTGTTGCTGGAACTCGACGATGGCGCGACCCGCGCCGGCTTCGAGGCGATCCGCCAGAACTACTACGCCCAGCGCGCCCACGAGGGTCGGCTGATGGCCGAGCTGTCTGGCGCGGCCACCATCCAGTTCCACCCTGACTTGCAGAACGCAGCCAAGGATCCGGTGGCTGCGCAGCACATGGCCGTGCAACAGAAGCTGTTCAGCGCTCGCCGTGCGGCGCAGGCGGCTGAGGTGGCTGCTGCGGAACAGGCGATTGCCGGTTTGCAGGGCCAGTTGGCCGGCGTGCAGCAAATGCTGGTGACACGCAAGCAGCAGGCCGAGATTCAGGCGCGCCAATTGGGGAACATCCGTGCCTTGGCCGAGGAGGGCTTTGCGCCGCGCAACCAGGCTCTTCAACTGGAGCAGACGCAGGCCGAGCTGCGCGCCTCGATGACCGAGATGGAATCGCAAATCCAGCGCTTGCACAGCGCGATTGCCGAAACGCGTTTGCGCATTGCCCAACGACAGCAGGAGTATTTGAAGGAATCTTCGAGCCTGCTGGCCGATGTGCGCCGCGAGGTGCAGGCCAATCAGGAGCGCATGGCAGCGGCGTCCAACGAGTTGGGCCGCACGCAGATCAAGGCACCGGTGGCGGGTCAGATCGTTGCCTTGGCGGTGGCGGGCCCGGGTGGTGTGGTGACGCCCGGACAGCGCCTGATGGATGTGCTGCCGCGCGGCGAGGCCCTGCTGCTGGATGCGCGTATCTCGCCCCAGGTGATCGACCGCGTCAAGGCCGGCGATCTGGTCGAGGTGCGTTTCAGCGCCTTTGCGAACTCGCCGCAATTGGTCGTGCACGGCAAGCTGGCCTCACTCTCGGGTGATGCGCTGACCGAGCAGACGGGCAATGGACTCATGACGTACTACTTGGCCCGAATCGAGCTGACGCCCGAAGGCATGAAAGCGCTGGGCGATCGCCAGGTACAACCCGGCATGCAGGCCGAGGTGCTGATCAAGACCGGTGAGCGTTCGCTGCTGACCTACCTGCTGCATCCGCTGTTGAAGCGTGTGGCGGCCTCGATGACCGAGGAATGAGCATGAAGCGCCTTTTTCGCAGTGCCATGGCTGTGGCGGCCTGGCTGGCCCTTTCGCCAGCGGCCCAGGCCATGAGTTTTGGCGAGGCCTTCACCGCCGCACGCCAGAACGATGCCCAGTACCGAGCCGCCGGGCATGAGTTGGAAGCTAACCGATTGGCCGTGCCGGTGGCGCGCGCGGCTCTGATGCCGAACGTGAGCATCAATGCCTCACAGCAGGAGGTCGAAGGCTGGCGCAAGTCCCGCAACGCGAACAACCAGGACATGCGACTGCGACTGGAATACACGTCGCCACAGGCTTCGGTCGGCATGCGCATGCCCATCATCAACCGCGAGCTGGGGCTGCGGGTGGAGCAGGCGGGTGCCCAGGCGGAGTACGCCGAGTACCAGTACCAACTGCGTGGCAACGACCTGGTGGACCGGTTGGCCAACGCCTACCTGACTGTGCTGTTGGTCGAGCAGACCAAGCTCCACGTGGACAAGCTCGTGGAGGCCCTCGCTCAGCAGGTAGCTCAGGCCCAGCAGCGCTTGGCACGTGGTGAGGGCACGCGGGTTGAAGTGGCGCGCGGCCAGGCTGAGTTGGACCTGGCCAAGGTGCGCGTGCTGGAGACGGACGACCAGGTGCTGCTGGCGCGCCGCCAACTGCAACGCCTCACGGGCCAACCGCTGACCCAGGCGCTGCAGATGCCCGCGGCGGTGGATCCGCCACCGCTGGAACCGCAGGGCCTGTTCGCCTGGCTGGAGCTGGCCAACCGCCAGAACCCCGCATTGAAGGCGCGCGAGCAAAGCCTGGAAGTGGCCAAGCTCGGTGTGAAGCGCAACCGCGCCGCCCATTTGCCGCGCCTGGATCTGGTGGCCAGCTACTCGCAGAACGAAAACGAGTCGGTCAGCAATCTGGGTCAGAGCACCACGCAACGCGCCATCGGGGTGCAGCTGAACATTCCGATCTACTCGGGTGGCGGCGTCGAGGCCAGCGTGCGCCAGGCCGTGGCCGATCGCTCGCGCGCTGAAGAGGAGATTCGGTTGGAGCGCGAGAACGTCGAGATCGAGGTGCAGCGCCAGTACCAGCTGACGCAGAACGGTGTGGAGCGCATCAAGGCGCAGGAACGCGCCGTGGCTTCGGCGGAACTCGCCGTGACGGGCATGCGCCGTGCGCTGGAGGGCGGCGTGGGTACGACGGGCGACTTGGCCGATGCGCTGTCACGCAGCTATGCGGCGCAGCGCGAGCTCGCCCAGGCCCGCATTGATTACTTGCTGGCCCGCACCCGCTTGATGCTCAGTGCCGGCTTCGGCATGAGCGAAGTGGCCCAAGAACTTGACCGCCTGCTGGCCCTGGCGCCGGCGGCTTCCACGACGGCTGAGAAATGACGATGCGTCCGATCCTGAACCTTCTTCTGGGTGGCCTGCTGCTGGGCCTGAGCGCCTGTGGCGGCGGTGGCGGCTCCGCGGGTGGCGGCGGCCGCCCCTCGGTCACCAACATCAGCGCCAACCCGGTGCAGTTCGGCCGCACGATGGTGGTCTCGGTCAGCGGCTTCGAACTGGCCGATGGCGCCATCCAGCTCGACGTGAGCGACGGTGGCTGCGAGGAGCTGACCACCGTGACAGGTGGCACGGAGACTCAGCAGCAATTCACCTGCAAGGTGGCCAATCTGGGTGCTCTGCGCCCGAAGGTGCGCGACGCCGACGGCAAGCTGCTGGCCGAATTGAGCCTGAACGTGCCCATGCCCCAGGTGACGATGCGCATGACGCAGGGCACGCGCACCGGCACTTTTGTGGTGGAGCTGGACCCGGGCGCGGCGCGCAGTACGGTGCGCAACTTTCTCGACTACGTCAATGCCGGCTTCTACACCAGCACGCTGATGCACCGTGTTGAACAGGATGTGGTGGCTCAGGGCGGGCTGTACACCAATAACGCCCAGCGTACCGCCAAGACGGCGCTGTTCCCACCCATCAAGCTGCAGGCCGACAACGGGCTCAAGCACCTGAAGTACAGCCTGGCGATGTTCCATGGCGCCGAGCCTGATTCGGCCACCTCCGAGTTCTTCCTGAACCTGAAGGACAACCCGCAGTTCGACTTCGGCGTGCACCCGCAGGGCTACACGGTGTTCGGCAAGGTGATCTCAGGCTTCGAGATCGTCGACGAGTTCAGCAAGCTGCCGGGCCGCACGGTGCCGCTGGAAGAGCCCTTCGCCTTCCTGCCGGATCCGGTGGTGGTGATCACCTCGATCGTGCAGACCCGCTGAGCCGCATGGTGTTGGGTCCCAGCCGCGCGCTGCATTTGGCCTGGCCGCTGGCGCGCCGCGACATCGCGGCGCGCTATCGCGGCAGCATGGCCGGCCTGTTGTGGACCCTGATCGGCCCCCTGGCCATGGTGGCCATTTATGCCGCCGTGTTCCAAGGCGTGTTCAAGGCGCGCTGGCCGGGCAGCGGCGGGGCAGAGACCGATGGTCTGGCCTACGCGCTGCGCCTGTTCGCCGGGCTGATCGTGTTCGGTGCCTTTTCCGAAGTGGCGGGCCGCGCCACGCGGCTGATGCAGGACAACGCCAGTCTGGTCAAACGCGTGGTGTTCCCGCTCGAACTGCTGGCCCTGGCCCTGGTGCTGCAGGTGGCTGTGCACATGGCCGTGCAGCTGGGCCTGCTGACCCTGCTGGCCGTGCTGACGGGGGCGGGCCTGCAGGCTTCGCTGTTGTGGTTGCTGGTGCTGCTGCCCTGGGTGCTGGCGCTGTTGCTGGCCGCGGCCTTGGCGCTGTCGGCGCTGGGCTGCTATTTGCGTGACCTTCAACACTTGGTGCCGCTGGCCATGAGCGGGCTGCTCTTTCTTTCCCCCGTGTTCTATCCACTCGATCAGGCGCCCGAGCTGCTGCGCGGCCTGCTCTGGCTCAACCCGCTGACGGCGCCGATCGAGGCGATGCGCGCGGCCTGGTTCGGGCTGCCGATGAACCTGGAGCTGCTGGGCCTGCAGGCGCTGGCCACCGCGCTGGCGCTGCCGCTCGCCCTGTTGCTGTTCCGCCGCCTGCGCCCCGGCTTTGCGGACCTCGTCTAGCCATGCAGGACACCGGTATCGCCATCGCCCTGTCCGGCGTGGGCAAGAGCTACACCCTGGAGCAGCGCCCCTGGCACCGCTTGTGGCAGCAGTTGCTGGGCCGGCCCATCCATGGCCCGCAACACCATGCCCTGCAGGGCGTGAACCTGGAGCTGCGCCGTGGTGAGGCGCTGGGGCTGATCGGCCGCAACGGCGCGGGCAAGTCGACGCTGCTGCAGCTGGTCTGCGGGGTGCTGGACCCGAGCACCGGCACGCGCAAGGTTGAAGGTCGCATCGCTGCGCTGCTGGAGTTGGGCGCGGGCTTCAACCCCGAGCTCACCGGGCGCGAGAACGTGCGCCTGAACGGACCGCTGCTGGGACTGAGCAGCGCCGAGATGGAGCGCCGCCTGCCCGAGATCATTGAATTCGCCGGCATCGGCGAGTTCGTCGATCAGCCGGTGCGCAGCTACTCCAGCGGCATGTTCGTGCGCCTGGCCTTTTCGATGGCGACCTGTGTCGAGCCGGATGTGCTGGTCATCGACGAGGCCTTGTCCGTCGGTGACGGCGTGTTCGCGCGCCGCTCTTTCGATCGCATCATGGCCTTGAAGGAGCGCGGCGCCACGGTGCTCTTTTGCTCGCATTCGACCTACCACGTCGAGGCGCTTTGCAACCGCGTGCTCTGGCTGGAACAGGGCCGGGTACGCATGCTCGGACCGGCTGCTGAGGTGGTGGCGGCCTACAACGACTACATCGGCGGCGAGACCCATGGCGGCGAGGGCAACCCCCTGCGCACCGGCGGCGTGGCACCCATGCAGGGCGCCGATGAAGTGGCGGGTGCGGGTGCGCACCCGCCGCCCTTCCGCCCGGGTGAGGGGCGCATCCTTTCGCTGCAGGCGCGCGCCGGCCAGCAGGTCGGCCGCCACCTGAAGTTGCACAGCGGCCGCGAGGACCTGGTGCTGGACGTGGCCTTCCAGGTCGACCCCGCACTGCCCGCGCCCAGCGTGCTGATGGCCCTGGCTACGCGCGCCGGTACCCTGGTGGCGAGCGCGGGCACGCACAACGACGGCCTGGTGCTGGAGCGCGACGCGCGCGGCAACGGCCGCGTCAGCCTGACCCTGCCCAAGCTGCCCCTGCTCAAGGGCGAGTACGTCATTGACATCTACCTCGCGTGTGAGCGCGGCCTGCACTACTACGCCACCGCGCCCTGCGCCTTCGAGCTGCAGATGACTCAGGACGGGCTGGAGCAGGGCGTGGTGAACCTTGCGCAGCGATGGAGCTGAGCGTGGCGCCCGAACCGCGCCTGGTGTGGGTGGACACCCGTCATCGCGACGCCGTGCGCGGCCTGTTCGAGGCCGTGTTCGGCCACCCCTTGTCTGCGGCCGAATGGGACTGGAAGTACGGCGAGGGCCGTGGTCAGGCACTGGCCCTGGAGCAGGACGGTGTGCTGACCGCGCACTTCGGCGGCCTGAGCCGGCGCATCGTGCACAAGGGTGAACTGCGCTGGGCCTGCCAGGTTTGCGATGTGGCCGTGGCTGCGCAGGCACGGGGCTCGCTGCGCCGCAAGGGGGCGCTCTACACGCTGGCGGCCGGCTTTCTGGAGGCGCAGATCGGCTGGCAGGCCAAGCACCTGCTGGGTTTCGGTTTCCCCACCAACCGGCACTACGTCGTGGCCGAGCGCCTGGGCCTGTATGGGCCGGTGGACGAGGTGCATGCGGCGCAATGGCCGGCGCAACCGCTCCCCGCTTGGCGCACTCCGCGCCTGCAGGCCTTGGGTGCGGCAGACTTGGCAGGCGCCTGGGGGCCCCAGGTGGACGCACTGTGGGCCCGGATGCGCGCCGGCTTGGCCGAATGCACGCTGGGCGTGCGCGATGCCGACTGGCTGGCCTACCGCTACCTGCGCCACCCGCGCTTCCAGTACCAAGTGCTGGCGGTGCGCACGCGCTGGCGCGGCCGGCTGCTGGGTGTGGTGGTGCTGCGCGCGCATGCCGAACATCTGGAGTGGGTGGACCTGGTGGCCGCGCCGGCCGATTGGCCGCAGTTGCTGCAGGCGGTGCGCGCACAGGCGGCACAGCAAGGCCTGCCGCGCGTCGAGGTCTGGAGCACGCAATCGCAGCTGCCGCGCTGGCAGGCCCTGCAGCCGGCAGAAGTCCGCTCGCTCGGTATCCAGGTGCCTGGCAACACCCATTCGCCCGGCCCGGAGCTGGAAGCCCAGCGCGGGCGCTGGTTCCTGATGGCTGGCGACACCGATTTCCGATGATGAGGATCCTGCACGTCACCCGCGAGCACGGCACCGACCGCCGCTACGGCATCGGCCGCAGCCTCGGCCCGGTGCTGGCTGCGCTGGAGGCGCGTGGCCACGCCGTGCGCTACCTGACGCAGGACGAGCAGAGCGAACGCGGCAAGGCCTGGCAGCGTGAGTGGACGGCGCGTCTGGGAGCCTGGGGCCTGCGCCTGGCCGGCCCACCCGGCCAGGTGCTGAGTGCCGTCTGGCTGGAGCGCTTGAACATGGCCCGCCTGGCGGCCAAGGTGGCGCGCGATTGGCAGGCCGACGTGGTGCATTTGCACGACCCCTGGATGGCCTGGGGCTACCGCTGGGCGCGCCGCTTCGTGCCCGGTGCCACGGCCCGCTGGGGCTTCACCGAGCATGGCTTTGGCTGCTACAGCGACGCCACTGGCGAGGAGGGTGTGCCCTACTCGCCGCGCCTGTTGCAGCGGCACCGGCGCATCGAGGCCGGCGTGCTGGCGCGGGCCGCATTCGTGGTGTGTCCCACGCAAGCCGCACGCGCGCAGTTGGCGCGCGACCTCGCGCTGCCGGAGCTGCCCCCGCATTGGCATGCGGTGCCGCACGCCGCCCCACAGCTCAGCTCCTGGCCGGACCGCGCCGCCGCGCGCCAGCACCTGGGCTGGAGCGCGGAGCCTTGGCAGCTGTTGGCGGTGGGCCGCATCAACCCGGTCAAGCGCTTCGACCTGCTGCTGCAAGCCGTCATCGAGGCCGCGCGCCAGCGCCAGGCGCACGGTCAGTTGCGGCCGCTGCGTCTGACCTTGCTGGGCGAAGGCGATTCCGGCCCGCTGCAGCAGCAGTTGCAGCAGGCCGGGCCGCTGCCCCTGCAGCTGAACGTGCAGGCGGTCGCTGACGTCTCGCCCTTCCTGCATGCGGCCGATGTCTACCTGGGCACGGCGCGCAACGAGTCCTTCGGCCTGGCCAATCTGGAAGCCCTGGCCGCCGGCCTGCCCGCGCTATGCGCAGCCGCCGGCGGCGTGCCCGAGGTCACCGGCGGTGCCGCCTGGCTGCTGCCCCCGCAGGGTGACAGCCTGTTGCCTGCGCTGACCCGCAGCCTGCTCGACCTGCTGGAGCAGCCGGCCCTGCGCGAGTCCCTGGCCCAGGCCGGCCGCCGGCACGCAGCCAGTTGGCCCGACGCGGCGGCCGTGGCCGCACGCTATGAGGAGATCTACCGTGGCCTCTGCTGACGCGGACCTGTGCGCCTTGCCGCGGCCCTTGCCGCTGGAAGCGGCGCGCCGCGTGCTGGTGCTCGCACCGCATCCGGACGACGAGAGCATTGGCTGCGGCGGCCTGCTGGTCCAGCTGGCCGTTCGCGGCGTGCCCACCCAGGTGCTGCTGGTGTCCGATGGCTCCGGCGCGGGCGAGTTGCCACCCGGCACGGCGCAGGCGCGCCAGCAGGAGTTCCGCACCGCGCTTCAGCTGCTGGGCGGCCTGGAAGGCGAGCTGCTCGGCTTGCCCGACGGGGCGCTGGATCGGGTGATCGATCTGCCGACGCAGCTGCGCCGCAGCATCGAGGCCTTCGCGCCCGATTGGGTGTTCGGGCCCTCGGCACGTGACCCGCACCGCGACCACCGTGCCGTGGCCGCTGCGCTGGCCCAGGTGCTGCCCGATTGCCCCAGCGTGCAGGCCGCCTGGAGCTACGAGACCTGGACCGCGCTGCCTGCCAGCCACGTGCTCGACATCGGTGCCGAGCTGCCGACCAAGCTGACCGCGCTGCGCGCGCACCGCACGGCACTGGCCTATGGCAATTACCTGCAGGCCACCGAAGGTCTGGCGCGCTACCGCAGCCTGTTGCTTGGGCGTGCCGATGCGCAGGCCGCCGAAGCCTTCGAACAGATCTTCAGCCGGGCTTCCGAGAGCAAGTCGGCGCCGGAGCCGCTGGCGGCTCTGCCCGCCGCGGCGTGCGACCCAGGGCCGGTCTCGGTGCTGATCCGCAGCATGGACCGCGACAGCCTGCCCCAGGCCCTGGGCTCGCTGGCCGGCCAGGGCGTGGACGAGCTGGAGGTGCTGGTGCTCAATGCCAGCGGCCGCCCGCACCGGCCGCTGGCGGCCGAGCTGCCGGCGGAGCTGAGCGGGCGGGTGCGACTGATCGAGCCGTCCGCCGCGCTGGACCGCGCGGCCGCGGCCAATCGGCTGCTGAAGGAGGCGCGCTTTGACGCGCTGCTGTTCCTGGACGACGACGACGAGCTGCTGCCCGGCCACCTGGGCCGGCTGGCGGCCGCCCTGCGTGCTGCGCCGGCTGCCGCGGCGGCCTATGGCGACGTCGAGTACGGTCGCTGGCAAGCCGGCGACTGGCAGCCCGAGCACCGCTTCGCCGCGCCCTTTGACCGCTGGCGTCTGCTGTTCGAAAACTATCTGCCCATCCACGCAGTGCTGTTCCGCCGCCTGCCCGGGCTGCGCTTTGACGAAGGCTTCCCGGTCTTCGAGGACTGGGACTTCTGGCTGCAGCTGGCCGAGCGCGGGCCCTTCCAGCATGTGCCCGGTGTCGGTGCGCGCTATGTTGCCGGTGCGACGCAGGGTTCCGGCGTGTTCGAGCAGCGCAGCCGCAACGAGGCGCTTCGGCAGACGCTGTACGCCAAGTGGCTGGTGCGCCTAAAGGCGGCCGAGGCCGGCGACCTATTGACCTATGTGCGCGAGCTCTACCAGGCGCACGGACAGTTGCAGGGTGAACTGGTCACTGCCAGCGCCGGCCATGTGGCCACCCGCCAGGTGCTGCAGGCACGCGAGGCCGAGTTGGCCGATTTGCAGCAGGCGCGCACGGATCTGCAGGTCGTGTTGGCCGCACGCGAGCAGGAGATCCGCAACGCGCTGGTGGAGCAGGACAGCCAGCGCGCCGTGCGCGCCGCGCGCGAGACCGAGATTGCCGCGCTGCACGTCCATGCCCAGGCACTGCAGGCCGAACTGAATCAACTCCAGGCGCTCACGCCCTGGCAGTCCTTCCTGGCTGCCTGGCGTCGCACCAAGCCCTCCTGAACTCCCATGGCCGCTGCCACGACGCCGACCTGCGTCTTCACCATCGTCTCGAAGAACTACCTGCACTACGCCCTCAACCTGATGGAGAGCGTGGCGCAGCACCTGCCGGCCGCGCAGCGCGTGGTGGTGCTGTGCGACAGCACCGAGGGCCTGGAGCCGCCCCCCAAAGGCATCGAGTTCCTCGGCATCGAAGACCTGGGCATCGCCCAGGTCGATCGCATGCTGTTCCAGTACACCATTCTGGAACTGAACACGGCCATCAAGCCCTTCGCGTTTCGCAAGCTGTTCGAGCGCGAAGCGCTGGGCTCGATCATCTACTTCGACCCCGACATCCAGCTTTTCAGCAGCGGCGCGCCCCTGCTCGCGCGCCTGCAGCAGGCCGATGTGGTGCTCACGCCCCACCTGGGCGCGCCGCTCGACGATGACCGCCACCCCTCGGATCTGTCGATCCTGCAGAGCGGCACCTACAACCTCGGCTTCCTGGCCCTGCGCCGCAGCGCCGATGCGCGCACGCTGCTGGACTGGTGGAGCGAGAAGCTGCGCCGAGACTGCGTGGTCGACATCCCGCGCGGTCTGTTCACCGACCAGAAGTGGATGGACCTGGTGCCGGGCTTCTTCGAGCGTGTCTGCATCGAACGCCACCCGGGCTGGAACGTCGCCTACTGGAACCTCAAGCACCGCGCGGTGACGCAGGACGGCGAGGGCTTCAAGGTCAACGGCGAGCCGCTGTTCTTCTTCCACTTCTCGGGCTACAGCATTGGCGGCCGCTCCATCAGCAAGCACCAGGACCGCTTCGACCTGGCGCAGTGCAGCGCTGCCACCCAGCAGCTGTTCGCGCAGTACGTGGAGCGTCTGGACCGCTTCGGCCGCAGCCGCTACGCCGCCATGCCGTACGCCTTTGCGCGGCTGGCCAATGGCATCAGCCTGCCCGATGTGGCGCGCAAGGTGCTGCGCCTGGAACTGCTCGATCAGGTGCCGCTGCCAGACCTGCGCACCCCGGACGGCGCCGAGGCACTTTGCGCCGCCCTGCTGGCACCGGTGGATGGACTGCAACCGCCTCTCTCGCGAGTGGCGCTGCAGCTGCACCGGGACCGGGCGGACTTGCAATCGGCTTTTCCGGATGTGCGCGGCGCGCACCGCCAGGCCTACCTGAGCTGGTTTGCCGAGCGCGCGCCCATCGAGGCCGGCCTGCCCGACGCCTGGGTGCAACCGGCCCCCGGCAGCCCGGCCGCCGCGCCTCGGCCCGCCGCCCCGGCGCCGGGCCGGCAGGGCGCCACCCTGTTCCGCACCGCCTACCGCCTGGCCTGGCAGAGCCGCAATCTGCTTCGCCCTTTCACCACCCCGGCGCTGCGCCACAAGGTGCGCAGCTACCTGGTGGGCCGCGCCTTCCCGCCTACGGCCACCGCTCCTGCGGCGGCAGCGGGCGCAGCCAGTGCCGTGCCTGCGGGGCTGAACCTGATCGGCTACGTCAAAGCCGAGAGCGGCGTGGGCGAGTCGGCCCGGGCCACACTGCGCGCGCTGCGCGCCGTGGACTTCCCCCTGGCCGTGCGCAACTTCCAGGCCGGCAATGTCTCGCGCATGGGGGAGCAGGTGGAGGAGAGTGCACCGGGCGCGCAGCCCTTCGCTGCGAGCCTCTTTCACATCAATGCCGACCAGCTGCCGTTGGCGCGCACGGTGATCGGCGAAGCGCTCTTCCAGGTGCCGCGGCGCATCGGCTACTGGGCCTGGGAGTTGGAGAACTTCCCGGCCGAGTGGTGCAACGCCTTTGCCCATGTCGACGAAGTGTGGGTTCCTTCCACCTTCTGCCAGCAGGCCATTGCGCAGCGTGCGCCGGTGCCCGTGCTGGTGATGCCGCATGCCATCGAGATCCCGGCGCAGATCCGGCCCGAGCGGGCCCGCTTCGGTCTGCGCGAGGGCAGCGTGGCCTTCCTGGCCATGGCCGATTTGCTCAGCAGCGCCGCGCGCAAGAACCCGCTGGGCGCCCTGCAGGCCTATGTGAAGGCTTTCGAGGGGCGGCAGGACGATGTGCAGTTGGTGCTCAAGGTCAGCAATGGTGAGCGTGACCCGGCGGCGATGGCCGCTTTGCGCGCCCTGGCCGCGCGCGCGCCGGGCGTGCAGCTCATCGAGGGCTATCTGGATCGCCCCAGTCTCAATGGCTTGATCGAGTCGGTCGACTGTTTTGTCTCGCTGCACCGCTCCGAGGGCTTTGGCCTGGTGCTGGCCGAGGCCATGGCGCGGGGCAAGGTGGTGCTGGCCACGGCCTGGTCCGGCAATATGGACTTCATGACGGCGGAAAACTCGCTGCCGGTGCGCTACGAGCTGGTGCCGCTGCATCAGGATGAAGGCCCCTACCGCCGGGGCGAGCGCTGGGCCGAGCCCGATCTGGATGACGCGGCGGCCAAGTTGCGCCTGGTGGCTGAGGACTCTGCGCGACGGCAGCGTCTGGGTGCGCAGGCGCGCGTGGACTGCGAGCGCCAGCTCGCACCGGCCGTGGTGGGCCGCCGCATGCAGGAACGGCTGCAGGTGCTCTTGAACCTGAGCGAAGGGGCCTGAGCGCATGGTGGATGTGGATGTCTTGATCCGCAGCTGCGGCCGGCCCAGCCTGGCGCGGGCGGTGCAGTCGGCCCTGGAGCAGGCTGGCGTGCGCGTGCAGGTGCGGGTGGTGCCAGCCGGGGGCGAGCCCTTGCAGGACCTGGCCGAGCACCCGCAGGTGCAGGTGCTGCCCGTGCAAGGGCGTCTGAGCCGCTCGGCCGCCGCCAATGCCCTGCTGCAGGCCGTGGAGGCGCCGCTGGCGCTGTTCCTCGACGACGACGACTGGCTGCTGCCCGGGCATCTGCAACGCTTGGCGCAGGCCCTGCAAGCTCAGCCTGAGGCTGTGGCCGCGCACACCGGGGTCGAGGTGCTGAGCGGTGAGCCGCCCCAGCGCGTACATGTCTACGACCAGCCGGTGGACCCCACCCGCATGCAGCTGCAGAACCAGCTGCCCATCCACGCCGTGCTCTTCCGCTGCGCGGCACTGGAGGCTGCGCCGTCGCTGCGCTTTGACGAAAGCCTCGATCATTTCGAGGACTGGGACTTCTGGCTGCGCTTGCTGATGCGGGGCGGCCTGGTGCACGTGCCCGGCGTCAGTGCCGTCTACTGGCTGGACGCGCAGCAGGGCTCGGGCCATGCCACCCAAGGTGCACAACGGGCCCTGCAGCTGGAGGCCTTTGCCGCGCGCCAGCTGTCGCGCTGGTCGCCCGCGCAGCTGCGTGAGCTGATCGAATGGCAGGGCCAGCAGGACGCGCAGCACAGCGCCGCCGAGCAGCGCGGCCAGGCCCTGGCTGCGGAGTTGCAGGCGCTGGCGCAAAGCAGTGCGGCCCGCATTGATGAGCTGGCCGCCGAGTTGGACAGCGAGCGGCGCGAGCTCAGTGCGCACCGCCGCGAGCTGCAGACCCTGCAGACCCTGCGCGAGCGCCAGCTGGCTGAGATTGCCGGGCTGAGCCGTGAGCTGGGCCAGGCGCAGCAGCAGCGCGACGCCTTGCTGAACTCCACGTCCTGGCGCCTCACCCGGCCTCTGCGTGCCGTGGGCAAAACCTTGCACTGGCTGCGCAGCGGGCGCGCGCGCCACCTGCTTGGGGGCCTGCGCCAGCGCGCCGCCAGTGCCTGGCGCCGCCATGGGCTGTGGGGCAATCTGCGCCGCATCCCGCATTACCTTCGCCTGCTGCCGCGCCTGGTGCGCGACTACTCGCAGCCCGCCGGCGTGGTGGCTGCCAACCCTTTTGCCGTGGCTGCGCCCGTACGCCCGCCGCTGCGTCTGCACCCCCAGCTGGTGGCAGATGAGCGCGTGCTGGCGGAGGTCCGCGTCTCAGTGGTCATCCCGGTGCTGAACGGTGGGCCGGAGCTGCTGCTGTTGGTGCGCAAGTTGCTGGGGCAGCAGGGGCTGGGCGGGATTGAGGTTGTGGTGGTGGATTCGGGTTCCAGCGACGGCATCCCGGAACGCATCGAAGCCCTGGGTGTGCGCTTGGTGCGCATTCGCCCCGAAGAGTTCAGCCACAGCCATGCGCGCAATCTGGGTGCCGAGCACGCCACCGGCACGCATCTGTTCTTCATGGTGCAGGACGCCTACCCGATCGGCGACCGCTGGCTCTACGGCATCGTGCGCTACCTGCTGGACCATGCCGAGCAGGGCGTGGTGGCGGCCTCCTGCGCCGAGTACAGCCGCGCCGACAGCGATGCGATGTACGACTGCAGCGTCAACACGCACTACCGCTTCCTGGGCTGCCTGGACGAAGACCGCATCGGTCACTTCATCGGCGACGACCACATGAGCCTGCGCTCGATGGGCCAGCTCAGCGACGTGTCCTGCCTGATCTCGCGCGCCCTGTTCCAGCAGTACCGCTACCGCGGCGATTTCGCCGAGGACCTGGACCTGGGCATCCGCCTCATCAAGGCCGGGCACAAGGTGGCCATGCTGGCCTCGCTGAAGGTCGTGCACTCGCACAACCGCCCTGCTTGGTATTACCTGAAGCGCACCTTCGTGGACGTGGTTTTTCTGGTCGATCTGTTCGAGGACTTCGAGCGCCCCGGCTGCCGCTCGCTGCGCGGGCTGATCGAGGGGATCGAGCTCGTGGCCCAGCGCCTGGCGGCTTGGCTGCCCGAGCTGCAGGGGCTGCCCGACGGTCAGTCCCCCAGCGAGGCGCTGCGCACCTGGCTGCAGGGCGCCCGCCATTGGCTGCCGCGGCCGCAGCAGGATTGGCAGGCCCTGGACGACGCGCGTGTGGATGGTTTCGTGCGCCAGCTGCTGGCCGAGCACCGCCAGCAGCCTGCTGCCAAGGAAGCGGACCGCGAGCGCCTGCAGGAGCGCCAGCGTTTCGTGGACATGTTCATGTCGCGCCTGGAGCACTTCGGCCACTTCGCCGCGCCGATCTACACCGCTGCCGACGCCCGCGTGCGCGAGGAGTACGCCGCCGCTGCACTCAAGACCTTTGCTGCCAGCGTCGGTGCGGCGCTGGCTTTCTGGGTGCTGGACCGCCGCGCGACGCCGGGCTCCGCTTCGGATGCTGAACGAGCCTGGGCCGAGCAGCTGTTCTCGCAATTGAAGGCAGGCGTTTGATGCGCATCCTTTTCGTTCTGCATCAGTTCTTTCCTGAATTCCAGGGTGGCACGGAACGCGTGGCCCTGAACCTGGCCCGGATGGCCCAGCGTGCCGGTCACCATGTGCAGGTGCTCGCCTGCCGTGTGGCGCCGGCACCGGCCACACCCCATGCGAGCCTGCCAGGCGTGCAGACCCTGGTTGTGGAAGGTGTGCCCGTGCTGCTGCTCGACCGCCGCCGCCTGCCGGCCACGGCCGACCTTGGCTTCGAGGTGGACGAGCCGCTGTGCGCCGAGCTGCAGACCTGGCTGGCTGAACAGCGTTTTGACCTCGTGCACGCCTTGCATGGCATGCGCATGGCCACCGCGCTGGCGGCGGTGCAGCGCTGTGGCCTGCCCCTGGTCTGGACGCTGACCGACTTCTTCCAGGCCTGCTACCGGGTCAACCTCATCGACAGGGAGGGTCGCCCCTGCGCCACCGGCCCAGAGGGCGGCGCCGCCTGTGCCCAGCGCTGCGCCACGCCGGCCTGGACGCCCCAGGGCCTGGCCGACCGCCACGCCCGCGCGCACGCCATGCTGGCCTATGCGCAGGTGCGCGTGCTGCCCTCGGCCTTCGTGCAGCGCCAGATCGCGCAGGCCTTCCCAGGTCTGGAATGCCTGGTGCTGCCACATGGCGTGGATCTGCTCGCCATGGCCCATACGCCGCCTGTGCCGCGGCGCGATGAACGCCTGAGCCTGGGTTTCATCGGCAGCCTCCAAAAGCCCAAGGGCGTGCAGCTGCTGCTGGCCGCGCTGGCCTTGCGGCCGGATGCGCCGCTGCGCCTCAGCGTGGCCGGTGCCTTCCATGGCGATACGGCATTCGAAGCCGACCTGCGCGCCCGGGCCGCGGCAGACCCGCGCATCGAGTTGCTGGGCCCGCTGAACGCTGCGGGCGTGCGCCGTCTCCTGCAGGAGCTCGATCTCTTGTGTTTGCCCTCGCTGGTGCCCGAGACCTATTCCCTGGTGCTGCATGAGGCCGCCGCGGCGGGCGTGCCGGCCCTGGTGTCAGACCGTGGCGCGCCGGCCGAGCTGGTACGTGAGCAAGGAGGTGGCGAGGTGGTGAGCTTGGACGAACCAGCCGCCTGGGCCGCCGCCTTCGATGCCTGCCTGGCCCAACCCGAGCGCCTGCCCGCGTGGCGGCGTGCGGTGCGCCTGCCCATGCGCATCGAGGAAGAGGCCTTCTTGTACGAGTCCCTCTACCGTCAGGCGGCAGGGCGCGCCTGAGCGGCGTTGCGGCTGGCCCATGCCAGCGCTGCCAGCATCAGCAGCGGCACGGCAAAGCGCCCGTCGCGCAGGATCACGTTGAACAAGCCTGCCGCCGCCATCGCGGCCCAGACCAGCAGGGCAGCGTGCGAGCCCGGGCCTGCGCGCCAAGACTGGCGCAGCACCACCCACCACCATCCCAGCAGCAGCGCCAGGCCGAAGACCCCGCCCTGGGCCAGTACCAAGAGGTAGTCGTTGTGCGGGGTGCTGTTTTCGATCAGCAGGTAATGCGTGTGGGGTACGCGCTGGAACCATTCGCCCTGCCAGCTGGCCAGGCCATGACCGAGCAGTGGCTTCTCTTTGATCATGGCCACGCTGGTCTCGATCATCAGCACGCGCAGGCCCCAGCTGGTAGGGGCGGTGGGGTCGAGCTGGTAATGCTGCAGCTCGTGCAGTCCCTCGGCAAAGCGGGCCCGTACGCCCGGCGCCGCCTGCCAGGCCAGGGTGCAGGCGGCCAGGAAGGCGGCCACGAAGCCCAGGCGCAGGCGCAGGCTGGGCAGGCGCTGCCAGCCCAGCAGGCCCAGCAGCAGGGGCAGCACCACCATGCCGCTGCGGCGGTCCTGCAGCACCACGCCCAGCAACGCCAGCAAGCCCGCCAGCGCCCAGGCCCAGCGTGTCCGCGGCGTGCTGCTGCACAGGGCCTGATCGATCGCCAGCGCGCAGCCGATGGCCAGCAACAGCGAGGTCAGGATGCGGGCATTGCCGTCGGCTTCGAACGTGGTGACCCAGATGCCGCTGCCGGCCCCGGGCATGCCGAACACGGCGCCCCAGGCCACGCAGGCGCCGAGCAGCGCGCAGGCCGCGCACAGATGCGCCAGCAGGCGACGCGCCCAGGGCCCGGGCAGGCCATGGGCCAGGACGGGGGCGAGCAGCAGCAGGCTGTATTGCCCGAGCTGATTGACGATCTGCTTCTGCGGCGCCGAGCTCCAGGCGGAGGAAACCAGGCAGCCCAGCCAGAACAGCAGCGCCGCCTGCAAGGGGCGATCCTGGCGCAGCAGCTGCGCCAGGCCGGTAGCGCCCAGGCGCCAGATCGACCAGCCCAGCAGGATCAGCAGCAGCGGGTACTTGAGCCCGATGGGCAGGAACAGCACCCAGGCCGCCAGGCCGGCTGCCACGCCGCTGAGCAGGTCGAGCTTCATGCCAGCCGCCGCGAGAACAGGCCGGCGCCGCAGCCGCGCAGCAGCGCCCCCAGCTTGGCCAGCTTTTGCGGCTCGGCCATCAGGATGCCCACCGCCTCGTAGCCCAGGCGCAGCAGGCACAGCCAGGCAAAGCCGGGCTCCCGCCACAGGCTGTGCCGCGCCAGCCAGAGCGTGTTGCGGGCGATCAGGTAGCGGCGCGCCGGGGAGTGCCCGCCCGCCTGCAACTGCACGCCAAAGAGCTTGTAGGCCCGGCGCTCACCGATGCGGTGACCGAAGCTGTGGCCGCCATGCAGCATCACCTTCAAGCCGGCGCGGTGCGCGCGCAGGCAGTACTCGGTGTCCACATGGTCGATGCGCAGGCCTTCGTCGTAAGGCCCGAGGCGTTGCAGCGCGGCCAGGCGCCAGACCGACATCGAGTTGATGACGAAGGCCACCGCATGCAGGCCTTCGACCTCGCGCGGCAGGTAGCGCAGGCGCCAGCGGCTTTCGAACTGCAGGTGCTTGCCACGCAGGCCGGTGGCGCGGTCGCGGTAGGCCGGGGCCACAGCGGCCACCTGCGCGTCGGCCAGCAGCGCCTGCACCGCAGGGTCGGCCAGCAGGGCGGGCAGCACGTCGACCTCCGAGTCCTCGTCCACGAACACGATCTGCTCGATGTCCGGCCGTTCGGCCCGCAGGCGTTCGACGGCGCGGTTGTAGGCGCCGGCCAGGCCGCCGCGGTTGGCGTTGGCGATGCGCAGCAGATGGGGGTGCGCGGGCAGCAAGGCCAGGGCAGGGTGGCCGGCCGGCGCGTTGTCCACCAGCACCACGGCGCCCAACTGGGCGAGCAGGCGCTCGACGATGGGCCCGGGCTGGCTTTGCAGGTGGTAGACGACGAGGACCGCGGCGGTCGCGCCGGCCACCGGATCCTTCACGGGATCAGAGGCG
This sequence comes from Inhella sp., assembly GCF_041912635.1. Taxonomy (GTDB): domain Bacteria; phylum Pseudomonadota; class Gammaproteobacteria; order Burkholderiales; family Burkholderiaceae_C; genus Inhella. The sequence goes on along the minus strand of NZ_JAYRMO010000007.1, from coordinate 138,734 downwards.
GTTGATCAGCGCGGCCAGCGTGATGCCGATGTTGCCGAGCCGGGTCTGGCGGTGGATACCGCTGCGGCGCAGGCCGGCCAGGCGCGCACCGACCCAGCGCTTGCGCACGGCGATGAACTCATCGAGCACCTGCTGGTTCTCGGGCGTCATCAGGTGGCGCACGCGCTCCAGCGCGACCAGATTGCAGTCCACCCAGCCGCGGAAGCGACCCTGCAGCAGCTGCTTGATGCGCTTGAGCTGGGCCTTGGGGCTGATGTTCGAGCCGAACTGGTTGCCGCCATGTTGGCGGTAGCGCACCGTGGGGTGTTCGTCGTAATGCACCTGGCCGCCGCAGCTGCTCACCAGCATGTAGGCCCACCAGTCATGCGTCACGGCCTCGACGTTCTCACCCGCGGTGCGCAGCAGCTCGCGCGCGGCGCGGTTGAAAACCATGGTGTTGCCGCCGGCAATGCTCTGAACGAGCGCGTTCTTGAAGCTGGGTGGGCGCTGGAACAGCGGCGAGTAGCCGATGTGCTGGTTGCGTGCATCCACCAGCAGGGTGCGCGAACCGTACAGCGCCGGGATGTGGTCGGGCACCGTCTTGAGCCAAGCCACCGCGCGCTCCAGCTTGTCGGCCTCCCAGATGTCGTCCTGGTCGGCGTAGGCGAAGTAGTCGGCCTCGATGTCGGCGCGGCAGGTCAGCGAGAGGAAGTTCGCCGTCGAGCCCTCGGCCGGGCCGGCGTGGATGGAGATGCGGTCCTCGCCCCAGTGCGATTGGTAGTACTCGAGGATGTCGTGCGTGTAGTCGTTCGAGCCGTCGTCCGACGCCCAGATCGACCAGCTCGGGTGGCTCTGGGTGGCGATGGAGTTCAGCTGCTCGGCCAGGAAATGCTGCGCCTGCATGGTGCACAGCAGCACCGCGACCTTGGGGGCCGGAGGGTGCTGGCGGTGCAACAGGGATTTGAGCGAGACGAGCGGGATGACGCGCCGGAACTCTTCCCACGGGGAGAGCAGCTCCGCGACGGTCTGGCGTCGCGCGGCGGCATCGGCTCGTTGCACCAACTCAGGCGCCCGAGTTTTTTCTACTTGCCCTGACATGGCGCGGGAGTTTAGCGGCAGGGCTGCCGGCCGATGTGATGGCCAACACAAACCGACGATTCTCTGAGTCTGGTTACGGCTTGATACCCCTGGGCCTGCGGGGCGGTCGGCCAAAAGTCACGGCCTTTGCGGGTGAATCAGCGCAGCAGCTCGGCGTAAGCCGCAAACACCCGCTGCTCGTCGAATTCCCGTTCCACCAGGGTACGGCCGGCCTGGCCCAGGTCCTGCAGGCGCTCGGGCGGGCAGGCGAGGACGTCGCGCAGGGCCTGCGTCAAGGCGGCGCTGTTGCGTGGCGCGCACAGCCAGCCGTTCAGGCCGGGCCGCACCACGTCCCGGCAGCCGGGTACATCGGTGGCCAGCAGGGGCTTGGCCATGGCGGCCGCCTCCAGCAGGCTGCGCGGCACGCCCTCGCGGTAGGAGGGCAGCACCACGCAGTCGGCGCACGCCAGTTCGGGCCGCACGTCGTCCACCTGCTCGATGTGCTGCACCCAGCCGGCCTGCAGCCAGGCCTGCAGCTCGGCGGCTGAAACCGCCGTGGGGTTGGCGGCGCGCGAGGAACCCAGCAGCACGAAATCGCAGTCTGGCCGCTCCTGCTTCAGCACGCGGGCGGCGGCCACGAACTCGTGCACGCCCTTGTCGCGCAGCAGGCGCGCCACCATCAGGAAGCGCCGGGCCGGGCCGTGGCGCGGCGCTGGCTGGAAGCGCTGCAGGTCCACGCCCGAGCCGGGCAGGCGCCGTGTGCGTTCGGCCGCCACCAACCCCAGCTGAACAAAGACCGCGCGGTCGTCCTCGTTTTGAAACAGCACGCAGGCGGCCCGGCCCAGGGCCGGGCGGTAGAGCGGCTTCACCAGCTGGGTCAGCGCACCCGGTTCGATGAAGAGCCGCCCCAGGCCCGAGACATTGGGCAGGAAGCGTGCGCCACGCGGCAGCGCCAGGCCACCGTACAGATTGCCCTTGGGCGTGAAGCTCAGCAATGCCTGCACTTGCAGCCGGCGCAGCAGGCCACGCAGCTGCCACAGCGAAGCCAGCTCCTGCAAGGGCCGTGTACCGCCCGCCGCCAGCTCCCAGGGGTGGAAGGCGAAGCCGGCGTCAGTCAGCCGGGTCTCGTAGCCGTCGGCCGGGGCGATGAAGACGACCTCATGCCCGAGTTCGCGCAGATGGCGGGCCAGGCCCAGGCGGAAGTTCTGCAGATACCAGGCCGAGTTCGCCAGGATCGCCAGCCTCATCGCATCCACCGTTCATGCCAGGCGTTGAACATCAGCACGTCCCAGAGCCGGTACTGCCAGTTGCGCCGGCCGCTCAGGTGCTCCTGCCAATGGCGCTGCACCCGCTCGGCATCCAGCAGACCGGTCTGGCGCAGCCGCGTCGGTTCCAGCAGGGCCTCCGCCCAGTCGCGCAGCGGGCCGCGCAGCCAGGCGTCCAGCGGCACGGCAAAGCCCTGCTTGGGTCGCTCGATCAACGTACGCGGCACCTGGCGGTAGAGCAGCTGGCGCAGCACCCATTTGCTCTGACCCTCGCGCAGCTTCAGGTTCAGCGGCAGTTGCCAGGCGAACTCGACGATGCGGTGGTCCAGCAGGGGCACGCGGGTTTCGAGGCCCACGGCCATGGCGGCGCGGTCCACCTTCACCAGGATGTCGTCGGGCAGATAGCTCATCTGGTCGGCCAGGGCCATGCGGTCCACCGCCTCGGGCAGGGCGGGCAGTCGACCGGGGTCCAACCAGCTCGCCCCTTCCTGCGCGCCCAGCACCAGGGCGCCGGGGTCGGGCCAGTGCGAGACCAGGGCGCGGTACATGGCCATCGCGTCGGCCGCGGGCAGCACGGCCTCGGCCGCCTTGTGGAGCTGGTCGCCCAGATTGGCGCGGCCCAGCCACCGGCCCAGGCGGTCCAGCCGCGCCGGCGGCTGGCCGAGCACGCAGCGCGCCGCCCAGCGCCGCAAGCCCAAGGGCAGGCGCGCCAAATGGCGCCAGACCCGCGCCGCCAGCACATAGCGGTTGTAGCCGGCGAAGAGCTCGTCGCCGCCGTCGCCCGAGAGCGCCACGCGCACCTCGCGCTGCGCCAGGCGCGCCACCAGATGGGTGGGGATCTGCGAGGAGTCGGCAAAGGGTTCGTCGTAGAGCTGGGGCAGCTGCGGGATCAAGGCCAGGGCGTCGGCGCTGCCGACATAGAACTCGGTGTGCGTGGTGCCCAGATGCGCCGCCACGGCCTTGGCGTGCTCGGCCTCGTTCAGATGGGCCTGCTCGAAGCCGATGGCGAAGCTGTGCACCGGCCGGTCGGACAGGGCCTGCAGGCGCGCCACCACGGTGGAGGAATCCACCCCGCCGGACAGAAAGGCGCCGAGCGGAACATCGGCCACGCGCTGGCCCATCAGCGCCTGGTCCAGCAGCTCGCCCAGGCGCTGCACCGCGTCTTCTGGAGCCCAGTCCCGCGCGCCGGCACTGGCGATGGCCGGCAGGTCCCAGTAGCAGCCGGACTGCGGCGCCTGGCCGGCGCGCAGGCTCAGCCAATGCGCCGGCGCCAGCTTGTGCAGGCCCTGGTGGATGCAATGCGTGCCCGGCACGACGTTGTGGCGCATGTAGAGCGCCAGCGCGCCGCGGTCGATCTCGCCCCGCCAGTCTGGGTGCTCGCGCAGGGCCTTGAGCTCGGAGCCGAACACGAAGTCGCCGCCGGGCAGATGGCCGTAGTACAGCGGCTTCTCGCCCAGGCGGTCGCGCGCGAGCTGCAGGGTCTGCTGCTCACGGTCCCAGAGCGCGATCGCGAACATGCCGACCAGGCGCGGCAGCGTGCCCTGCAGACCCCAATGCGCCACCGCCGCCAGCAGGGTCTCGGTGTCCGAGTGGCCGCGCCAATCCTGCGCCGGCAGCTCGCGGCGCAGATCCAGGTGGTTGTAGATCTCGCCATTGAATGCCAGCACATAGCGGCCACAGCGCGAGACCATGGGCTGATGCCCGGCGGGCGAGAGATCGACGATGGCCAGTCGACGGTGCCCCAGGGCCATGCCCTGCTCCAGCCACAGGCCTTCGCTGTCCGGCCCGCGATGGGTCAGCGTGGCCGTCATGCGGGCCAGCGCGGCCTGCAGCTCGGGCTCGGGGCGGGCTTGTTGGGTCAGGAAGCCGGTCAGGCCGCACATGCGTCAAAGACTTTCGTAAAGCGCCAGATAGCGCGGCCACACGGCCTGTTGCGGAAACTCGGCTTGGACCTTGGCGCGCAGGCGCTCGCCCAGGGCCTGGCGGGCCGCGGCGCCGGCCTGGGCCCAGCGCAGCAGGGCCTGTGCCAAGGCCTCGGGGTCTTGCGGTGGCGCCAGGCATTCCGGCGGCAGCAGCTCGGCGGCATCGCCGCAGCGGGTGCTGACACAGGCGCGCGCACAGGCCATGGCCTCGCCCAGCACATTGGGGAAGCCCTCGGCGCGCGAGCTCAGGCAGAACAGATCCAGGGCGGAGAGCACGGCCGGGATGTCTGCGCGGTTGTCCAGGCGCAGCACGGGCAGCTTCAAGCGGGCGATCTCAGCCCCCAGCGCGGCGTCCTGCGGGATTCCGCTGCCCACCAGCACGAAGCGCGCCGCGGGCCAGGCTTGATGCAGGCGCGCGGCGGCTTGCAGGAAGTTGGCATGGTCCTTTTGCGGGTCCAGCCGGGCCACGAGACCGACCAAGAGTTCGTCGTCGGCCACGCCCCATTCCCGCCGCAGCGCCTGCCGCGCCTGGGCGTCTGGGCGGAAAGTCTGGGTGTCGAAGCCGTTCGGGATCCAGTGAAAGCACGCGGCGCGGTAGCCCTGGGCGGCGTGGACGGTGAGGGCGCTGCGCGCATTCGTGACGATGGCCGCCGGCCGGCCGGATAGCCAGGCGCAGAGCCTGACGACGAGCCGCGTGCCGGGGCGGATGTCAGTCGCGCCCAGCCCCGTCTGGCGCACGTTCCACACCAGGCGCCGGATGCCGGCCGGCCGCGCCAGCAGGGCGCCGAGCAGGTCGGCGTGGTACATCCAGGTCTGCAGCAGCGCGCCCTGGCGGCGCGCGCGCAGCCAGCTCCACAGGCCCAGCAGGCGCCACGGCCGGCGGCCCGAGAGCCCGAGCGACTGCACTGAAAAGCCTGCCGCGCGCAGGCGCTCGCCCACCGGCCCCAGCCCGCCCAGGGACAGCACTTCCTGCGCGATCTCCGGGTTCTGTGCCCGCGCGCTGTGCAGCAGACGTTCCAGCGCCGTTTCCGCACCACCTTGACCCAGGCCGCTGATCAAGTGCAGCACCCGCTCAACGCGCGCCATGGGCCTCCCTCAGCGCGGTCAGCAGCGCCGTGCCGATGCGTTCGCGCGCGTAATGCTGCTCGGCCACCTGGCGGCCCATTCGGCCCAGCGCGGCGCGCTGCTCGGCATCGCGCAGCAGGCCGTCCAGCGCCTGCACCCATTCATCCGCATGGCGCGGCCCCAGGCCCAGCGCGCCCAGCGCCAGCACCTCGGCGTTCATGCCCACCGGCGACACCACCGCCGGCAGGCCGCAGGCCATGTAGCTCAGCATCTTGAAACTGCACTTGCCGCGCGCCCAGGGGCTGTCGTCCAGCGGCATCAGGCCGATGTGGAAGCCCTGCAGCTCCGCCACCTCGGTGGCGGCGTTCCAGCGGCGGAACTCCACTTGCTCGGGCGGCAGGGTGCGCCAGGGCGGGGCGGCATCGGCCACCACGCGCAGGCGGGCCTCGGGGTGGCGGCGAAGCACCTGCTGCAGCGCATCCTCCAGCGCCAGCAGGTAGGCAAAGCCGCTTGAGCTGCCGCTCCAGCCGATCACCAGCGGGCCTTCGGCCGGCGGCGCCGGGCAAAAGCGCGTGGTGTCGATGGCCGTGGGCAACACCCGCACCGGCCCGAAGCGCCCGAAGTGCTCGGCCAGAAACTGGTTGCCGCAAAGCGTCAGCGCGGCACGGCGGGCGATGGCGTTAGCGCTCCCGCCGCGCGGGCCCAGAAAGATCGCGTCGTCCACATCGAACACAAAGGGAGCGCGCAGGGCGCGCTCGGCGCTGTGCAGGGTGGCGATCAGATGGCGCTGCAAAAAACACAGGTCCGCGTCATGCGTTTGGCGTGCGCGCCGCCAGGAGTCGGCCAACGCGCGCAGGCCCCAGGCCGGGCGGCGCCAGGCCTGCGGTGGCGGGTAGGCGCCATGGCGAGCGGGCAGCTCGCGTGCCTCCAGCCCCTGCGCGCGCAGCCAGGCTTCATGCTGGCGCCAGCGAAAGCGCGAGCTGGGCACGTCCTGGCCCTGCGTCAGCGCGAGGACCGACCTCAAGCCGGACATGGCTGCTCCCGCCGTCCGCTGAGCAGCGGTGGCAGCGCCCAGGCCACCAGGGCCAGCTTGGCCAGGAAGTTCAGCTGGGGCAGGAAGTTGTCCAGAAAGACCGAGAGCACCACGGCCGCGGCCAGGTTCGCTGCCAGCAGCTGCTGCAGCAGGCTGCCGCCCTGGCGGGCACGCTGGTGGTGCTGGCCGGCCCACAGGCCATAGGCCCAGAGCCCGGCCAGCGCGCCCGCCCAGCCATAGCCCGGCAGCAGGGAGAAGTAGATCGAGTACACATTGCCCAGGCGCTCGCCCTCGCCGAAGGGCAGGTACTCCTGGTGCAGCGGGCCGGGTTCGCAAAGCCCCAGGTGTTGCAGCGCCAGGCAGGGCACGCGCAGCGGGTCCCAGCTGGGCACCAGCAGCTGCGGTTGCTCCCACCAGGCCGAGAACAGGATGGGACCCTGCAGCAGGTAGTCCGCCAGGTTCTTGCCCACCAGGGTGGCGATCTCGGCCGGGTCGCCGGCGAGGTCGATGCCTTCCTTGCCCACCAGCACCGCACCGGCGGCGAACAGCGCCAGACCGATGCCCATCAGCGCGAGCAGGCCGCGCAGGCGCAGGCGCTCGGGCTGCAGCAGGCGCAGGTACAGCAGCACCAGCACCAGCAGCACCAGGGGCGCGCGCCCATTGGCCAGCAGATTGCCCGCCACCCAGGGCAGGGCCAGCAGGGCCACCACCATCCAGCTCAGGGCGCGCTGCAGCGCGCCCAAGGCCAACATGGGCACCAGGATCAAACCCAGCACCAGGTAATTGCCGGCCAGCGGGCCCAGCGTGGCCTCCCCGCTGACGGCCTGAACGCGCAGCTGGAAGGCCAGGGCGAGCAGGTCGTTGCTGCCGCCCATTGCGCCAATTGCTTGCATCTCGGCCCAGGCCAGCGGCAGGCCCAGGGCGTGCAGGGCCAGGCACAGCCAGGCCAGCCGGCGCCAGAACGCGGGCGCCAGCGGTGCTGCGGGGGCCTGCGCCGGCACCACTGCCGCGCCCTGCCAGGCGCCCAGAGCAAAACAGGCCGCACCGGCGAGATAAAGCAGCAGGGCCGGTGCCGCCACCGCGTGATAGCCCCAGGCCTGCGCGGCAGCGATCAGCAGCAGCACCACGCCCCAGACCGCCGGAAAGCCGACCGCCGGATGCAGGGCATCGCGCGTCAGCCGGCCCATCAGCCAGGCCAGCAGCAGCAGGTTCAGGCCGATCAGGGCCATGTCGGGGTGGGCGGGTTCAAGGGGCCGGGATTCTCGTTGCTGCCCGAAGGAGCTGACGCAGGCCGGCGGCATCCAGCAGCCAGGCCAGGCCGGCGAACAGCAGCAGGCCGAGCGGCAGTTGCAGCGCCAGCGGCCAGCCCGGCAGGGCGCGCAGCAGCGCCGCCGCCGCCAAGGTGCACGCCAACACCCGCAGGCCCGCGCCGCCCAGTGCCGGCAGCAGGCCGCTCTGCCGCGCCCGGGCGTAGGAGAGCGTGGCGCCCAGCAGCAGCGCCCCCAGCAGGGCCCAGGCGGCACCCAGGACACCCAGCCGCGGCACCAGCAGCAGGTGCCCGGCCACGCTCAAGGCCGCCACCAGGGCCGTGCTAGCCAGCGCCAGGTGGGTGCGCTGCTGCAGCTGGAAGGGCAGGTCGAACAGAAAGAGGCGCAGGCCGGCCAGTGCAGCGGCCGTGGCCAGCCAGGGCATCAGCGCCGCCGCAGCCGGCGCCAGCGCGGGGCCGAATACCAGCGCGGCCAGCCCCGGCGCAGCGCCCCAGACCAGGGCCAGGAAGGCGCCGGCCAGCAGCAGTTGCAGATTCGCCATGCGCGCCAGCAGATGGTTGGCCTGCGCGGGCTCGGCTTCATAAGCCTGCACCGCCTTCGGAAAACCGGCCAGATAGACCACCGAGAGCAGCACGCCCAGGGTCTGCTGCATCAGATCGGCAGCCGCTGCGTAGCCGGCTAGCGCGGCCGGGCCCTGCAGGCTGTGCAGGATCAGGCGGTCGGCGCTGTCCGTCAGCGCCAGCGCGGCAAACCCCAGCAACTGCGGGCCGCCGTACTGCCACACCGGCCCTAGCAGGGTGGCCTGTGCGGGTGCGGTGCTGCGCAGGCTGGGCCCGGCCAGCCAGGCGGCCAGCCAGGCCGCAGCCGCAAACGCCATCAGCACCCCCGGCGCGGCCGGCGCCAGCCCGGCCAGGGCGATGAAGGCCAGGGCGCGCAGCAGGCTCAGGCGCCCGTAGCGCAGGGGGTCCCCGCTGGCATTGGCGCGTTGCAGCTGGAAATTGAACAGGCCCATGCCGGCCACGCCCAGCGCAATCGCCAACGCTTCTGCCGTGCGTTCGGGCCGCCACAGCGCCACGCCACCGGCGGCCAGCAGGGGCAGCAGGGCCAGCAGCGCCCACAGGCGCAGCAAGGTGGAATCCAGCGCAGGCCCCAGGCTGTGCAGGCGGCCGTAAGCGGTGTGCGCCCACTGGAAGAGCAGCAGGGCGGCGCTGCCCACCAGGGTCTGGCCCAGCGCCCAGCGCCCATAGTCCTCGGCACTCAGCCAGCGGCTCAAAAGCGCCAGCGTGGCCAGGGCCAGCAGGCCGTTGAGGGCGCGCACGCCCAGATAGAGCAGGGTGTGCTTGAGCATGGGGGCCGCCATTCTGGAGGAGGTGAGGCGTCGGCCTGGGGCAAACCCGCTGCATAGAATTCCGCGCCTCTGTCAGGCCGCCATCGGGGCGGCCTTGTTTTTGTCGCGCTCACTGAAGGACATCACGCTGCCATGCTGAACAAAGGCCTTGCTGCGCTGCTCATTGCCTGCGGCCTGATCGCATCGGCTGGCGCCCAGAGCACGCCCGAAGCCGCGCGCGACGCCACCTCGCTGGGCCCGGTGCGCCTGGTTCAGCCGCCACGCGCGCCCCTGCCGCCGGCTCTGGCCGCTTCGCAGCCCGGCGAGCGCCGTGCCGAGCTACCGCGTTCCTTCAGCCCCTTTGAGCACTACGTCTCGCGCCTGGCCGACGGCCCCCGCGTGCCCGAGGAACCCCAGCCCGAGCCCACGGTGCGGCGCTTCGGCGCCGACCTGCTCTGGGCCGCGCCGGCGCCCGAGCGCGACGGCGCGGTACCCGACGACTACGTGCTGGGCCCGGGCGACGAGCTGCTGCTCGACCTGTGGGGTTCGGTGGAAGCCAGCCTGCGCTTGCGCGTCGGGCCGGGCGGCAGCGTCAGCATCCCGCGCGTCGGTGCCGTGTCGGTGGCGGGCCGCCGCTTTGGCGAACTGGCGCCGCTGCTGCGCCAGCGCGTGGCGCAAAGCTTCAAGCAGTTCGATCTGGCCCTGGGCATGGGCGAGCTGCGCAGCGTGCGCGTGCTCGTCACCGGCTATGTGCAGCGCCCGGGCCAGCACAGCCTCTCCGCCCTGGCGGGCTTGAGCCAGGCGCTGGCCGCTGCGGGTGGCCCCAGTGCCGTGGGCAGCCTGCGCCGCATCGAGCACCGCCGCGCCGGCAGCCTGCTGGCCAGCGTGGACCTGTACGAGCTGCTGCTCAAGGGCCAGGGCGCGGCCGAGCGGCGCATCCAGGCGGGTGACGTCATCCATGTGCCGGCGGCCGGGCCGCAGGTGGGGGTGATCGGCGCCGTGCAGCACCCGGGGGTGTTCGAGCTCAAGGGTGAGGAGACGGTGGCCGACCTGATCGCCATGGCCGGCGGCCTGGCTCCGGTGGCGAACCGCCAGCGCGCCGTGCTGCTGGCCTTGGACGGCGAGCAGCCGGTGCGCGAGCTGGAGCTGGCCCAGGCCGGCCAGCAGCGCCTGCAGGCCGGCGAGGTGCTGCGCCTGCACAGCCTGGCCGAGCTGAACCGCCCCAGCCAGGCCCTGCACAAGCGCGTGCGCGTCGAAGGCGAGGTGCTGCGCCCCGGCGACTATGTGCTGCCGGCTAGCGCCACCCTGCGCGAGGCCCTGGCCGCTGCCGGCGGCCCCAGTCCCGAGGCCTATCTGTTCGGCACCGAACTGCGCCGCGAGACCGTGCGGCGCCGCCAAATGGAGGGCTACGACCGCGCGCTGCGCGAGCTGGAAACCGAATTCACCCGCGCCGCGGTGACGCGCAAGGAGCGCCCGCCACCCGAGGGCACGCCCGATTCCCGCGTGGCGCATCTGCGCCTGATCGAGCGCCTGCGCCAGGTGCAGCCCAGCGGCCGCGTGGTGCTGCAGTTGGCGCCCGAGGCCCGCGAGCTGCCGGCGCTGCCGCTCGAGGACGGCGACCAGCTCATCGTCCCCGGCCGCCGCCAGGCCATCAGCGTGTACGGCTCGGTCTTCAATGGCGGCAGCTTCGAGTACCGCGAGGGCACGGATCTGGCGCATTACCTGCAACGCGCTGGCGGCCCCACGCGCGGGGCGGACAAGGACAGCCTGTTCGTGCTGCGCGCCGATGGCTCGGTGGCCAGCACGCGGCTGCAAAGCTTCTGGCAGCGCGAGGGCCTGCAGCGCCTGCCGGCCCTGCCAGGCGACACCCTGTTCGTGCCAGAAGACCTGGATCGTTTGCGCCTGAGCCAGGAACTGAAAGACTGGGCGCAGATCCTGGCCCAGTTCGGCCTCGGCGCCGTGGCCCTGAAGAACCTGACCCAATGAGCGCCACCCCGCTGCAATTGCTGTGGAGCGAGGCGCGCCTGATCGTCGTTGGCGCGCTGGTGGCCGGTGTGCTGGCGGTCGCCGGCAGCTTCCTGGTGCCGCCCAGCTTCACCGCCCGCGCCGTGGTGCTGCCGCCCGCACCCGCCTCGGCCATCGCCAGCGGCGCTCTGGCCTCGCTCGGCGCCCTGGCCGGGCTGGCCACGCAGGCCGGCGGCCGCAGCCCGGATCAATTCCTGGCCCTGTTGCAAAGCCGTACCGTGGCCGATCGCATGCTCGACCAGTTCGAGCTGCAGAAGCTCTACGACAAGGAGCTGCGCGAGGACGCGCGCAAACGCTTCTGGCAGAACCTGCGCGTGCAGCTGAACCGGCGCGATGGGCTGATCAGCATCGAAGTCGACGACCACGACCCCCAGCGCGCCGCCGCCATGGCCGCGGCCATGGTGGAGCAGCTGCGCCGCATGGCCAGCGAGGTGGCCGTGACCGAGGCCGCGCAGCGCCGCAAGTTTTTTGAGGAGCGCCGCGCCGAAGCCGCCGCCCAGCTGCAGCAGGCCCAGGCTGCCTTGCAGCGCAGCGGCCTGGCGCCGGAAAGCCTGAAGACCGAGCCCAAGGCCACCGCCGAGGTCTACGCCAAGCTGCGCGCCGAGCTGACCGCCGCCGAGGTGCGCCTGCGCGTGCTGCAGACCACCCTGGCCGATCAGGCCCCCGAGGTACGCCAGCAGCGCTCGGCCATCGCCGGCCTGCAGGCCCAGTTGCAGCGCCTGGAGACCGGCGGCGTGGCCGAGGCCGAGGGTGGCTATGTGACCCGCTACCGCGAGTTCAAGTACCAGGAAGCCTTGTTCGAGCAGTACGCGCGTCAGTACGAACTGGCGCGGGTGGACGAGGGCCGCGAGGGCGGACTGCTGCAGGTCATCGACGCGCCGCAGGTGCCGGAGCGCAAGTCCAGCCCCAAGCGCGCCTTCATCGGCGTGGGCGTGAGCACGGCCGTGGGCCTGGCGCTGGCCATCTACGTGCTGCTGCGCGGCCCGCGCCGTCGCCCGGCCTGAGCGATGGAAGCACTGCTGGCCGCTGCCGCTCTCGGTCTGCTGGTGGCTGCCCTGGGGGCGCTGCTGATCGTGCGCTCGGCCCGCCTGCATGCCTGGTGGTCGGCCGACCACGACTTCAGCGGCCCGCAGAAATTCCACGGCCGCGCAGTGCCGCGCATCGGCGGGCTGGCGCTGTGGGCCGGTTTTGTGGCGGCCTCCGCGGTCTGGTTGCCGCAGCGCCCTGAACACCTGCCTTTGCTGGGCGGGTTGCTGCTGTTCTCCCTGCCGGTGCTCGGTGGAGGCTTGTGGGAAGACCTGACCAAGCGCATCAGCCCGCGCCGCCGCATGGCCCTGCTGGCGGTGGGCGCCCTGGCTGCGGCCTGGGGCCTGGAGGCCACCATCAGCCGTACCGACATCCCGGGCCTGGACTGGATCGCCGCCTGGCCGGCCGGCGCCGTGCTGCTGGCCCTCTTCGTGGTGCTGGGCGTCAGCAATGCCGTCAACATCATCGATGGCTTCAACGGCCTGGCCTCGATGTGCAGCGTCATCATGCTGGCGGGCCTGGGCGCCGTGGCGCTGCAGGTGGGGGATGGGGCGATCGCCGGCGCGGCCCTGCTGCTGCTGGCCGCCACGCTGGGCCTGTTCCTGCTGAATTACCCGCTCGGTCTGATCTTCCTGGGCGACGGCGGTGCGTATTTCCTGGGTTTCATGCTCAGCGAGCTCGGCATCTTGCTGCTGGTGCGCAACCCGCAGGTCTCGCCTCTGTTTCCGCTGCTGCTGTGCGGCTACCCGGTGGTCGAGACCCTGTTCTCCATGTACCGCCGGCGCGTGCTGCGCGGCCGGCCCATGGCCGCGCCCGATGGCGTGCACCTGCACAGCCTCATCTACCGCCGCCTGGTGCGCTGGGCCGTGGGCAGCCGCGATGCCCGCGAGTTGCTGCGGCGCAACTCCCTGACTGCCCCCTATTTATGGGTGGCCTGCGCGCTCGCGGTGCTGCCGGCGGTGCTGTTCTGGCGCTCCAGCGCGGCCCTAGGCATCTGCCTGCTGCTCTATGCCGGGGCCTATGTGAGCCTGTACTGGCGCATCGTGCGTTTCCGGGCGCCGCGCTGGCTGGTCCGACGGCCGGTGCTGGCCTGAAACACCGGCCGGGCGACAATGTCCGGCTATGACCCAAGAAGCAAACCCGGCGCCCCAGCGCTTTGACACGCTGCCGCTGGACCCCAAGCTGCTGCGCGCGGTGGCCGATTCCGGCTACACCGCCATGACCCCGATCCAGGCCAAGGCCATCCCCATCGTGCTGGATGGGCGCGATGTGATGGGTGCGGCCCAGACCGGTACCGGCAAGACCGCGGCGTTCTCGATCCCGCTGCTGCAGCGCATGCTCAAGCACGAGAACAGCAGCATGTCCCCGGCCCGCCACCCGGTGCGCGCTGTGGTGCTGGCGCCCACTCGCGAGCTGGCCGACCAGGTGGCGCAGAACGTGCTGTCCTACGCCAAGCACACGAACCTGCGCGTGGCCTGCGTGTTCGGCGGCGTCGACATCAAGCCCCAGGCGGCGCAGTTGCGCGGCGGTGTGGAAGTGCTGATTGCGACACCGGGTCGTCTGCTCGATCACATCGAGATGAAGAACTGCGCCTTGCACCAGGTCGAGTACGTGGTGCTGGACGAAGCCGACCGCATGCTCGACATCGGCTTCCTGCCGGACCTGCAGCGCATCCTCAGCTTCCTGCCCAAGAACCGCCAGACCCTGCTGTTCTCGGCCACCTTCTCGCCCGAGATCAAGCGCCTGGCCTCCAGCTACCTGCAGAACCCCGAGCTGGTGGAGGTGGCGCGCCCGAACGCCACGGCCACCAATGTCGAGCAGCGCTTCTACAGCGTGGGCGACGACAAGAAGCGTGCGCTGCTGCTGCAGCTGTGGCGCGAGCGCGGTGCCAAGCAGGCCATTGTGTTCATGAACAGCAAGCTCGGTGCTGCGCGGCTGACGCGTGCCTTGGAGCGTGACGGCATCAAAGCCAGCGCGCTGCACGGTGACAAGAGCCAGGACGAGCGCCTGAAGACCCTGGCCTCGTTCAAGGCTGGCGAGGTCGATCTTCTGATCGCCACCGACGTGGCGGGCCGCGGCCTGGACATCGCCGAACTGCCCCTGGTCTTCAATTTCGACGTGCCCTTCAATGCCGAGGACTATGTGCACCGCATCGGCCGCACCGGCCGGGCCGGTGCACTGGGCGTGGCCATCACCTTTATCTCGCCCAGCGATGCCCGTCTGGTGACTGACATTGAGAAGCTGATCAAGCGCGAGATCAAGCCCGAAAGCGTCAACGTGGCCGACGAGGAGCGCCCGCGCCGCCCGCGCAGCGATTGGAGCGAACGTCCAGAACGCGCCGAGCGCCCGGAACGGACCGAACGCGCGGAGCGTCCGGAACGTTCCGAGCGCCGCGACGAGTACCGCGCCGCGCCGCGCCGCACCCCGGCGGATCCCTTCTTCGACAAGCCGTACGAGCCCAGCGCGAGCGCCGAACCGCCGGCCTGGGAGCGCGCGGCGGCTACGGCCATCAAGCCCAGCGGCCCCTCGCGCTACATCAAGCCCAAGCGTCAGGTCGCGGCCCTGTTTGCGCCGCCGGCTCCGGTTCAGCCCGAGGCCAGCCAGGAAAAGATGGCCGGTTGATCGGCCGGCAGGGTCGAGGGCTGGCGCTTCCAGTCCGCGACCCGCGCCGTGCGCGTCCATGCCAAAGGCGTGCACAGCGAGGCGCTGACCGACAGCAGGGTCTCGCCCTGCAAGGCCTGCAGCAGGCCGTCCAGCAGGGCCTGGTTGCGGTAGGGCGTCTCGATTGCCAGCTGGGTCTGCTGCTCGCGCTTGGAGCGCTGCTCCAGCTCCTTCACCCGCGCCAAGCGCGCTGCCGCCTCCTGCGGCAGGTAGCCGACAAAGGCAAAGCTCTGCCCCTGCAAGCCGCTGGCGGCTAGGGCCAGCACCAGGCTGCTCGAACCCGACAGGGTCACCACACCGAAACCCTCGCGATGCGCGGCGGCTACGAGTTGGCTGCCCGGGTCCGCCACTGCGGGCAGCCCCGCTTCGGAGAGCAGGCCCAGATCCTGCCCGGCGCGCAGCGGCGTCAGCAGCGGCTTCCAGTCGGGCGACGGACCCTTGCCACCCTTGGGGGGGCGCGGCAGCTCCTGGATCTGCAGCGATTGCAGCGGCTGCGCCAGCGGGAAGACCGCGTCGACGCGCTTCAGAAAGGCGCGTGCGGTCTTGGCGTTCTCGACCACCCAATGACTCAGGCGCGCGGCCTCGCGCAGGGTGCTGCGCGGCAGCAGGTCGTCGAGTGGCGCCGGTTCACCGGCGATGCCGAAATCCAGCGTGTTCGGAACGAGGAAGAGGCGGGCGCTGCTCATGCCGCGTCCAAGGGGTCGATGCCGGCCTCGCGCAGCAAGCGGCCGAGCGCGATCAGGGGCAGGCCGATCAGCGCGGTCGGGTCGTCGGACTCGATCGCATCGAGCAGCGCGATGCCCAGGCCCTCGCTCTTGGCACTGCCGGCGCAGTCGATGGCGGGTTCGAGCGTGAGGTAGCGCGCGATCGCCGCGAGCGAGAGCGTGCGAAAGCGCACCCGCACCGGCACCAGCAGGCTGCGCTGCGAGCCGGGGCCGACCAGGGCCAGGCCGGTCTGGAACACCACGGTGCGGCCGCTCAGGCGCGCCAGCTGCGCCTGGGCACGGGCGATGTCGCCGGGCTTGCCGATCGGCTCGCCGTCCAGGTCGGCCACCTGATCGGAGCCGATCACCCAGGCGTCGGGATGCAGGGCTGCTACGGCCTGCGCCTTGGCCAGGGCCAGGCGCTGGGCCAGTGCCGCCGGGGCTTCGCCGGGCAGCGGGGTTTCGTCGGTGTGCGGGGCCTGCACCGTGAAGGGCAGGTGCAGTCGCTCCAGCAACTCGCGCCGGTAGCGGGAGGTCGAAGCCAGGATCAAGGGGGCGGTCATGGCGGCATTTTTTCACCCCCACCTAAACTTCGCCCCATGCGAGCCGAATCGAACTGGAAACCCGAGCGCCTGGACATCGAGGCCTTTGCCAAGCAAGACGGTGCGGTGCAGGGCGAGTGGCCAGCGGGCAGCCTGGCGCGGTGGGCTGAATCCAACCTGACCGACCCGGACCTGGCGCCCGTGCGCTGGCAATTGCAGGGCGAGCGCCGCGAGCCCCTGGGTGGCAAACCCGAGATCTGGTTGCATCTGCAGGCGCAGGCTCAAGCGCATCTGAGCTGTCAGCGCTGCCTGCAGCCGGCGGCGTTTCCACTCGAGATCGAGCGCAGCTTCCGTTTCGTGCAGGACGAGGCCACCGCCCTGGCGGAAGACGCGGACGCCGAGGAGGACCTGCTGGTGCTGAGCCGCAGCTTCGACGCGCGCGAGCTGATCGAGGACGAGCTGCTGCTGGCCCTGCCCCTGGTGCCCATGCACGAGGACTGCGAGCACCCGGCGCAGGGCTCGGTCGATGTCGAGGCGTTGCCTGAGGAAGCCGAGCGCCCCAACCCATTCGCGGTGCTGGCCAGCCTGCGCAAGGGCGAGGGCGAGTGAGTCGATCCGCGGTTCAGCTTGCCCGGGCTTCGAATTTCTGGCTAGAATCGCGGGCTTTTGTCGCTGCCGCTCTTTGACGAGGTGCTGGCAGATTGGGCGTTCAGGTACTGGCACAGCCGGAGCCGAACGCCGCCCGGGCTGGGCATCAGGTCCGCCCGTCACAGCATTGGAGCAATCATGGCCGTTCAACAAAACAAGAAGTCGCCTTCCAAGCGCGGCATGCACCGTTCGCACAACGCCCTGGTGAACCCGGGCACCGCCATCGAGCCGACCACCGGCGAAGTGCATCTGCGTCACCACATCAGCCCGACCGGCTTCTACCGCGGTCGCAAGGTGCTGAAGACCAAGGCCGACGCCTCCTGAGGATCCCCGCCGGGACGAGCGCGCGCATGCGTGTCACCCCGGCCCACGGTCCGAACCCCACCACGCCCGACGCCCCTGCAAAGGGTCGGCGGGCGTTGTGCTTTGCGCTTCATGAGGCTTGATTCATATGCAACGCGTGCGCCTGGCCGTTGATTGCATGGGCGGCGATCACGGCCCTTCGATCACCCTGCCGGCCTGCCAGGCCTTTCTGGCCAATCACCCCCATGCCGAATTGCTGCTGGTCGGTCAGCCCGAGGCCCTGGCGGCCGCGCGGGACTGGCCGCGCTGCCGCGTGGTCGCCGCCAGCGAAGTGGTCAGCATGGACGACCCCGTCGAGGTGGCGCTGCGCCGCAAGAAGGATTCGTCGATGCGGGTGGCGATCAGCCAGCTGAAGGCCGACGAACAGGGGCAGACGGCGGCTGATGCCTGCGTCTCGGCCGGCAACACCGGCGCGCTGATGGCATTGGCGCGCTACCTGCTCAAGACCATGGACGGCATCGACCGCCCGGCCATTGCCGCCTCGCTGCCCAACCAGAAGGGTGGCTTCACCACCGTGCTGGATCTGGGTGCCAATGTGGACTGCGGTCCCGAGCATCTGCTGCAGTTCGCTGTCATGGGCTCGGCCCTGGTCACTGCCGTCACCGAAAACCCGACCCCCAGCGTCGGCCTGCTCAACGTCGGCGAGGAAATGATCAAGGGCAGCGAAGTCATCAAGCGCACCGGCGAGCTGCTGCGCGCCGCCGATGCCGCCGGCCAGATCCGTTTCCACGGCAATGTGGAAGGCAACGACATCTTCAAGGGCACGACCGACATCGTGGTCTGCGACGGCTTCGTCGGCAATGTGCTGCTCAAGGCCGCTGAGGGCCTGGGCAGCATGATCTCGACGCAGCTCAAGGGTGAGTTCGGCGCCAGCTGGAGCACCAAGCTGCGCGGCCTGGTGGCTTGGCCGGTGCTGCAGCGCTTCCGTGCGCGCGTGGACCACCGCCGCTACAACGGCGCAGCCCTGCTGGGCCTGCGCGGCCTGGTGTTCAAGAGCCATGGTTCGGCCGATGCCTTCGCGTTCGAGCGCGCGCTCGAGCGCGCCCACGAGTCGGCCCGTCACAACCTGCTCGATGGCGTGCACGATCGCGTGGCCGCCGCCATGGGCAGCCTGGCTGCTCCTCTTCCTACGACCCCCGCATGACCACAGCCACTCTGCCGCGCTTCTCGCGCATCCTGGGTACCGGCAGCCATCTGCCGGCGCGTCGCGTCTCCAATGCAGACCTGGCCGCGCAGTTGGCGGCCGATGGGGTCGAGACCTCGGACGCCTGGATCACCGAGCGCACCGGCATCAAGGCCCGCTACTTCGCCGGGCCGGACGAAAGCACCAGCGACCTGGCCCTGCCCGCCGCCCGCCGTGCCCTCGAGGCCGCCGGCATCGCGGCGGCGCAGCTTGATCTGATCATCGTCGCCACCACGACGCCGGACATGGTGTTCCCGTCCACCGCCTGCCTGTTGCAGGCCAAGCTGGGCGTGGCCGGCTGCGCCGCTTTTGATCTGCAGGCGGTCTGCTCGGGCTTCCTGTACGCGCTTTCTGTGGCGGACGCCATGATCCGCGCCGGCCAGGCCCGCCATGCGCTGGTGATCGGCGCCGAGGTGTTTTCGCGTCTGCTGGACTTCAAGGACCGCACGACCTGCGTGCTGTTCGGTGATGGCGCCGGCGCCGTGGTGCTGGGCGCCTCCGACGAGCCCGGCATCCGCGCCACCGCCCTGCATGCCGATGGTGCCCAGGCCGAAGTGCTGTGCGTGCCTGGCGCCGTGCACGGTGGTAGCGTGGTCGGCCACCCGGTGGTGCGCATGGACGGCCAGGCGGTGTTCAAGCTCGCCGTCTCGGCGCTGGACAAAGTGGCGCGCGAGGTCATCGAGCGTTCTGGCATCCCGGCTGCACAAATTGACTGGCTCATTCCGCACCAGGCCAATCTGCGCATCATGAAGGGCACGGCCAAGAAGCTCGGCCTGCCCGAGGAGCGCATGGTGGTGACCGTGCAGGAGCATGGCAACACCTCGGCGGCTTCGGTGCCGCTGGCACTGGATGAGGCCATCCGGGCGGGTCAGATCCAGCGCGGCCAGAACCTGCTGCTCGAAGGCGTGGGCGGCGGCTTCACCTGGGGCGCGGCCCTGATCACCTACTAAGAACAAGAACGGAGCTTGAGATGAGCACTCCCTTTGCATTCGTCTTTCCGGGCCAGGGCTCGCAGGCCGTCGGCATGCTCGACGCCTGGGGTGACCACCCGGCCGTGCGAAATACCCTGGCCGAGGCCAGCGAGGCCCTGGACCTCGACATGGCCGCCCTGATCCAGCAAGGCCCGAAGGAGCAGCTGGACCTGACCACGAACACCCAGCCGGTGATGCTGACGGCCGGCATTGCCTGCTACCGCGCCTGGTTGCAGGAAACCGGCCTGACGCCGGCGGCCGCCGCCGGCCACAGCCTGGGTGAGTACAGCGCCCTGGTCGCGGCCGGTGTGCTGACGCTGTCCCAGGCCCTGCCTCTGGTGCGCCTGCGCGCCCAGGCCATGCAGGAAGCCGTGCCGGTCGGGCAGGGCGGCATGGCTGCCATCCTGGGCCTGGACGCCGAGGCCGTGAAAGCCGGTTGCGCCGCTGCGCGCGAAGCCTCCGGCGAGGTCGTTGAGGCGGTCAATTTCAATGACCCGAAGCAGACCGTGATCGCCGGCAGCAAGGCCGGCGTCGAGAAGGGCATGGAAGTGCTGAAGGCGGCTGGCGCCAAGCGCGCGCTGCCGCTGCCGGTTTCGGCGCCCTTCCACAGCAGCCTGATGAAACCCGCCGCCGAGCGCCTGCGCGTGGCGCTGGAGGCGATCGAGTTCAAGGCGCCCGCCTTCGCAGTCGTCAACAACGTCGATGTCGCCACGCCCGCCACGGCGGCCGAGCTGCGTGACGCTCTCTACCGCCAGGCCTACCAGCCGGTCCGCTGGGTCGAACTGGTGCAGGCGCTCAAGGCCAGGGGCCTGAGCCATGTGATCGAGTGCGGCCCGGGCAAGGTGCTGGCCGGCATGGTCAAGCGCATCGACGCCGGCCTGTTGACCACCACGATCCTTGACCCCGCCAGCCTGGCCGAGGCCCGTGCCCTGTTGGATCAGACCCCGGGAGCCCCCGCATGACGACGACACCAAAATCCATCGCGCTGGTCACCGGCGCCAGCCGCGGCATCGGCGCCGCCATCGCCCAGACCCTGGCCGAGCAAGGCCACAAGGTCATCGGCACGGCCACCACGGTCGAGGGAGCAGCCCGCATCGGCGAGGCGCTGTCCCCATGGGGTGGCCGTGGCGTGGCGCTGAACGTCAACGACGCGGCGGCCTGCGAGGCGCTGGTTGACGCGCTCGTCAAGGAGGAGGGCGGTCTGCACGTGCTCGTCAACAACGCCGGCATCACCAAGGACACCCTGGCCCTGCGCATGAAGGACGAGGATTGGGATGCGGTGCTGGACACCAATCTGAAGGCCGTATTCCGCCTCTGCCGGCTGGCCATCAAGCCCATGATGAAACAGCGCATGGGCCGCATCGTCAGCATCACCTCGGTTGTCGGCGCCTCCGGCAACCCGGGTCAGGCGAATTACGCCGCCGCCAAGGCCGGCCTGGCCGGCATGAGCCGCGCGCTGGCCCGCGAGGTGGGCAGTCGGGGCATCACGGTCAACTGCGTGGCACCCGGCTTCATCGCCACCGACATGACGGCGGCGCTGCCCGAAGCCCAGCAACATGCCCTGCTGGCACAGATTCCGCTGGCGCGCCTGGGCGAGGCCAAGGAGGTCGCCGCGGCGGTGGCCTTCCTGGCTGGCCCTGGCGGCGGCTACGTGACGGGCAGCGAGCTGCACGTCAACGGTGGCATGTACATGTGCTGAAGTGCACTCCCCGGGCCACCAGGCTCGGGTTCACCCGCGCGCCCCAAAATTAGGGGTGTCGCCCTAAGCCCGTAGAATGGCGGGCTGTTTCTTTGCAAAACCCTCCCGGAGGAGTCATGAGCGATATCGAAGCCCGCGTCAAGAAAATCATTGCCGAGCAGCTCGGCGTGCCTGAGGCGGACGTCACCAACGAAAAGGCTTTCGTGGCCGATCTGGGCGCCGACTCGCTCGACACCGTGGAGCTGGTGATGGCTCTCGAAGACGAGTTCGGCATCGAGATTCCGGACGAAGAGGCCGAGAAGATCACCACGGTGCAACTGGCGATCGACTACGCCGTCAAGCACCAGAAGGCCTGATTTCAGGTTTTCCGCTGCGGGCAGACTGGGTCTGGCCCGCAACCCTGGGGCCGCAAGGCCCCTTTGACCATCTGCATTGCTGCTGAATCGCATGAGCCGTCGTCGCGTCGTTGTCACCGGTCTGGGACTGATCACTCCGGTGGGCAACACCGTTGCCGAGAGCTGGGCCAATATCCTGGCCGGGCGCTCGGGCATCGCCACCGTTACCCGTTTCGATGCGAGCAATCTGGCCTGCCAGTTCGCTGGCGAGGTCAAGGGCTTCCAGATCGAGGAGTACATCTCGGCCAAAGAAGCCCGCAGCATGGATACCTTCATCCACTACGGGCTGGCCGCCGGCCTGCAGGCGATCAAGGACGCTGGCCTGGCCACGGGTGAGGCCTTGACCGAAGCCCAGGCCGAACGCATCGGCGTGATGGTGGGCTCGGGCATTGGTGGGCTGCCCAATATCGAAGAAACGCACAGCGAAATGCTGAACCGCGGCCCGCGTCGTGTGTCGCCGTTCTTCGTGCCGGCCTCGATCATCAACATGATCTCCGGCCACCTGTCCATCCAGACCGGCTTCCAGGGCCCGAACCTGGCTGTGGTAACAGCCTGCACCACGGGTCTGCACAGCATCGGCATGGCGGCGCGCCTGATCCAGTACGGCGATGCCGACGTGATGGTGGCCGGCGGTGCCGAGTCCACGATCTCGCCGCTCGGCATCGGTGGTTTCGCGGCGGCGCGTGCCCTCTCCACCCGCAACGACGACCCGGCCACGGCCTCGCGCCCCTGGGACAAGGGCCGCGATGGCTTCGTTCTGGGTGAGGGCGCCGGCGTCATGGTGCTGGAGTCGTTGGAGCATGCACAGGCGCGCGGTGCGCGCATCTATGCGGAGCTGGTCGGCTTCGGCATGGGCGCTGATGCCTACCACATGACCGCGCCGAACGTGGACGGCCCGCGCCGCTCCATGCAGGCGGCGCTGCGCGACGCCGGCTTGAACCCCGATGCCGTGCAGTACCTGAATGCCCATGGCACTTCGACGCCGCTGGGCGATGCGAACGAGACCAACGCGATCAAGATGGCCTTTGGCGAGCAGGCGCGCAAGATGGCGATCAGCTCCACGAAGTCGATGACCGGTCACCTACTTGGTGGCGCCGGGGGCATCGAGTCGGTGTTCACCGTGCTGGCGATCCGCGACCAGATCGCGCCGCCGACCATCAACCTGCACGAAGCCGACCCCGAGTGCGATCTCGATTACTGCGCCAACCAGGCGCGTGAGATGCGCATTGACGTCGCCGCCAAGAACAACTTCGGTTTCGGCGGCACCAACGGCACCCTGCTGTTCAAGCGTTTCTAAGGCCATTCGATGGCCGGCCGCCCTCTGCCCGGGCTGCGCTGGCCCCTGCTGCCGCAGGGGGAGTGGTACTGGCTGTGTTGCGAGCGCGGTGATTGGCAATTGCGCGGCCGTGCGGAGGAGGTGCAGGCTCTGGCGCGTGTCGACGTGGTTCTGGACCACAGCGACCGTTTGTACGTGCGCCTGCGCTGGCCTCGTGGCCCGGGGCTGAAAAGCTGGCTCTGGCCAGTGCAGTGCCATGTCTGGCTGACCCGCGCGCAGCAGCCCTCGCAATGGTCGCTGCTGCGTGCCCAGCTCTGGCCCAGTCGGCGCCGGCATTGGCTGGGGGCGCCTTGAAATTCGACAGCACCGCCGTCAACTTGCGCATGACGAGTGGGCGTTGAGGCCCCCGTGCCGGCATCATGTCCGCGCATTTCCTCCCTTGACTTTGCTCTTGCCACCATGAAGCAGCTCGCCTTACGCACCAGTCTTGCCGCTTTTGCTCTCGCCCTGGGCCTGCAAACACTTCCCAGTCCTGCCCTTGCCCAGCATGCCGGCCTACCGGACTTCACCGAACTGGTGGAGAAAGTTGGGCCCGCCGTGGTCAACATCCGTACCGCGGAGCGTGTCCGCAGTGCGCAGGGCCCCGAGCTGGATGCGCAGATGTTGGAATTTCTGCGTCGCTACGGCATTCCCATGCCGCGGCGTCAAGGCCCGCGTGGCGGCGATGAGGACGAGGGCCCGCAGCGCCGCGGGGTCGGCTCCGGATTCGTGCTGGGGGCCGACGGGGTGGTGCTGACCAATGCCCATGTGGTCGACGGCGCCGACGAAGTCATCGTGACCTTGACCGACAAGCGCGAGTTCAAGGCCAAGGTGCTGGGCACCGACCGTCGCACCGACGTGGCAGTTCTGAAGATCGAGGCCACGGGCCTGCCGACCGTCAAGCTCGGCGAGGTGGGCAAGCTCAGGGTGGGCGAATGGGTGCTGGCCATCGGCTCGCCCTTCGGCTTCGACAACACGGTGACCGCGGGCATCGTCAGCGCCAAGGCGCGTGATACCGGGGACTTCCTGCCCTTCATCCAGACCGATGTGGCCATCAACCCGGGCAATTCCGGTGGCCCCCTGTTGAACATGCGGGGTGAGGTGGTCGGCATCAACTCGCAGATCTACAGCCAGTCGGGTGGCTTCATGGGCATCTCGTTCGCCATCCCGATCGATGAGGCGATGCGGGTGGCAGATCAGCTGCGCACCAGCGGTCGTGTGGTGCGTGGGCGCATCGGTGTCGGCATCGACGCCGTCAGCCGTGATGTGGCCGAAGCGATCGGCCTGCAGCGCGCCTACGGGGCCCTCGTGCGCAACGTCGAGGCCGGCGGGCCGGCGGAGAAGGCCGGCATCGAGGGCGGCGACGTGATCACCAAGTTCGATGGCAAGGCGATCGAGCGCTCCACCGACCTGCCGCGTCTGGTCGGCGCGGTGCGGCCCGGCAGCAAGGCCAGCCTGCAGGTGTTCCGCCGCGGCGCCTTCAAGGACTTGCAAGTGGTGGTCGCGGAGCTCAAGGAAGGCAATCCACGTGGCACGCCTGAGGCCGGTGAAGGCCCCCGTGTGGGCTCGGCCTTTGGTTTGAGTCTGTCCGATCTCACGGAGGCCCAGCGCAAGGAAATGCGCCTGCGCAATGGTGTGCGGGTGGATGGAGCCGAAGGGGCCGCGGCCCGCGCCGGACTGCGTGAGGGGGATGTGATCCTGTCCGTCGACAACGCCGAGGTGAGTAGCGCCCGGCAACTGCAGACCCTGCTGGGCAAGCTGGAGAAAGCCAAAGTGGTCAGCCTCGTGGTGCGGCGGGGTGATGTGACCAGCATCGTGCTAATCCGGCCGTCGCGCTAATCATTCCAACTGATTGAGTAAAGAATGGGCGCCAGTGAGCTGGCGCCCATCGGTTCTGGCGACAAAAGACCTGTTGATAAGCTGTGAATAAATACCCTGTTGGCGACCTGCAACGGGGTTCATGCGGACCTGCGGGGAGTGGTCGCCTCGGGCCTTTTGGCTACAATGGCCTCCCCAACAAGCAGTTGCCATATGTTTTGTTGGAAGGCGCGTCTGCCCCTTGGACGTGCCTTTTTTTTAGCTTCGGCACGGTCCCGTCGGGACCTTCACGTCGCCTCGCGACATGAGCCTACGCTGCAAGCCCTGCGGGCTTGTGACTCCGAAGCGCGGCATAGACGACCCCAATGGATCACATCCGCAATTTTTCGATCATTGCCCACATCGACCACGGCAAGAGCACGCTGGCCGATCGGATCATTCAGCGCTGCGGCGGCCTGGCCGACCGCGAAATGGAGGCCCAGGTGCTCGACTCGATGGACATCGAGCGCGAGCGCGGAATCACCATCAAGGCGCAGACCGCGGCCCTGAAATACAAGGCGCGCGACGGCAAGGTCTACAACCTGAACCTGATCGACACCCCGGGGCATGTCGACTTCAGCTACGAGGTCAGCCGCTCGCTGTCGGCCTGCGAAGGTGCGCTGCTGGTGGTCGATGCCAGCCAAGGCGTCGAGGCCCAGACCGTGGCCAACTGCTACACCGCCCTGGACCTGGGCGTCGAAGTGGTGCCGGTGCTGAACAAGATGGACCTGCCGCAGGCGGATCCGGAAAACGCCAAAGCGGAAATCGAGGACGTGATCGGCATCGATGCCGCCGACGCGATTCCCTGCTCGGCCAAGTCCGGCATGGGCATCGACGAGATCCTCGAGGCGGTCATCGCCCGCATGCCGCCGCCCAAGGGCGTGGTGGAGGCGCCGCTGCGCGCCATGATCATCGACTCCTGGTTCGACAACTATGTCGGCGTGGTGATGCTGGTGCGGGTGGTGGATGGCACGCTGAAGAAGGGCGAGCGCATCCGCATGATGGCCACCAATGCCGTCTATCCGGCCGACCAGCTCGGCGTGTTCACGCCCAAGAGCGAGAGCCGCGACCAGCTGAATGCGGGCGAGGTCGGGTTCATCATCGCCGGCATCAAGGAGCTGGCGGCGGCCAAGGTGGGCGACACCATCACCCTGGAAAAGAAGCTGCCAAACAACCTCGGCCCGGCCGAACAGGCGCTGCCCGGCTTCAAGGAAATCCAGCCACAGGTGTTCGCCGGCCTCTATCCAACCGAGGCCAGTGAGTACGACCAGCTGCGGGACGCGCTGGAAAAGTTGCATCTGAACGACTCCTCGCTGCGCTTCGAGCCCGAGGTGTCGCAGGCCCTGGGCTTTGGCTTCCGCTGCGGTTTCCTGGGTCTGCTGCACATGGAGATCGTCCAGGAACGCCTGGAGCGCGAGTTCGACCAGGACCTGATCACGACCGCGCCATCGGTGGTCTACGAAGTCGTGCTGGGTGATGGCGAGGTCATCCTGGTCGAGAACCCGAGCAAGATGCCCGAGCCGGGCAAGATCGCAGAGATCCGCGAGCCCATCGTCACCGTGCATCTGTACCAACCGCAGGAATATGTGGGCGCGGTGATGACGCTGGCAAACCAGAAGCGCGGCGTGCAGATCCAGATGAGCTACCACGGCAAGCAGGTGCACCTCACCTACGAGATGCCGCTGGCGGAAATCGTTCTGGACTTCTTCGACAAGTTGAAATCCGTCAGCCGCGGCTACGCCTCGATGGACTACGAGTTCAAGGAGTACCGCGCCTCCGACGTCGTCAAGGTGGACATGCTGATCAATGGCGACCGCATCGACGCGCTGGCCATCATCGTGCACCGCAGCCAGAGCCAGTACCGGGGCCGTCAGGTCGCGGCCAAGATGCGCGAGATCATTCCGCGCCAGATGTACGACGTCTCCATCCAGGCGGCCATCGGCGTCAAGATCATTGCCCGCGAGGACATCAAGGCCCTGCGCAAGAACGTGCTGGCCAAGTGCTACGGCGGTGACATCACGCGCAAGCGCAAGCTGCTCGAAAAGCAGAAGGCCGGCAAGAAGCGCATGAAGCAGATCGGCTCCGTCGAGGTGCCGCAAGAGGCCTTCCTGGCCATCCTTCAGGTGGAAGAGTGAATACCTTGGAATCCCGCTTGAGCGCCCTGACCGGACTGCTGTACGCCGTCCTGGTGGCCTACCTGGCCGGCTGGTATCTGGACAAATGGACGGGCAACTTCTCGCTGCTGCTGTTCCTGATGTCGGTCGTGACCTTCTTCTACTGGGTGGCGGAGCGCTGGCACTTCCTGCCGCGCCGTCAAGCTGCGGCAAGTGAACTGCTCAGGCAGGATCAGGAGCGCCGCGCCAAACTGGAGGCGCAGGGCATCAAGGTCGACAACCAGGATGTCCAGGCCGCGCAGCAGGCGGTGCTGCGCCAACCCTGGTGGCTGGACTGGACGGCCGGCCTGTTCCCGGTCATCTTGCTGGTCTTCGGCCTGCGCTCCTTCCTGTTCGAGCCCTTCAAGATTCCGTCCGGCTCGATGGTGCCTACCTTGCTGGTGGGGGACCTGATCCTGGTGAACAAGTTCCATTACGGCATTCGGCTGCCAGTGCTCAACAAGAAGATCATCGAGAACCATCCGGTGCAGCGCGGCGATGTGATGGTGTTCCGCTACCCCGAAGACCCGCGCATGGACTACATCAAGCGGGTGGTCGGTGTGCCGGGTGACGAGGTGGCCTGGCGCAACCAGCGCTTGTTCGTGAACGGCCAGGAAGTGCCGACCGAGGCCCAGGGCCCGTATTTCGATCAGGACAGCCTGCGCGAGCGTCCGCTCTACAAGGAAAAGCTCGGCGCGGTGGAGCACCAGATGCTGGTGGATCGCATGCAGCCGCTGCGCTTCTACATGGATAGCGCCAGAGGGCCGTTCCCGCATGCGGACCAATGCAGCTACACCATCGAAGGAGTGAGCTGCAAGGTGCCTGCCGGCCACTACTTCATGCTGGGTGACAACCGCGACAACTCGCGCGACAGCCGCTTCTGGGGTTTCGTCCCGGATGAGAACATTGTGGGCAAGGCGGTGGTGATCTGGATGAACTTCAGCGACCCGAAGCGCATCGGTCGTTTTCACTGAGCCAGCGTTTTTTGCGCTACCTTCTCCCTTCCAAACCTGACGGAGCGAACGAGATGCGGCGAACCCCTCGAACCCAGCGTGGAGTCACCCTGTTCGGCTTGTTGTTCTGGGGAATTTTTTTGGCCTTCGCTGGCGTGGTGGGCGCCAAGGTCTTTCCAACGCTGATCGAGTACTGGGATACCAAGCGTGCCGTTACGAAGGTGGCGCAGGAAAGCCCGGCAACCGTCGGTGCCGCACGGGCGGCGTTCGGGCGCATCAAGGAAGTCGAGTACTCCATCAAGCTCGACCCGCAAGACCTTGAGATCACCAAAGAAAACGACAAGGTGCGCATCAAGTTCGCCTACGACCGCGAAATCGAGCTGGGCGGGCCGGTGTACCTGGTGATCAAGTACCAGGGGCAGTCGGAGTGAGGATTCCGTGATGGATCTGCAGGAGGCGCTGGGTTACCGCTTCCGTGACCCGCGCCTGCTGCAACGTGCGCTGACGCACCGCAGCCACAGCGCCCACCACAACGAGCGCCTGGAGTTCCTGGGCGATGCGGTCTTGAATCTCGTCGTCAGCCAGTTGCTCTACGCCCGCGAAGCCGCGGCGGCCGAGGGCGCGCTGTCGCGCATGCGGGCGCATCTGGTGCGCGAGGAGAGCCTGCATGCACTCGCCCTGCAATTGGGCCTGGGCGCTTGCATGCGACTGAGCGAGGGCGAGGCCAAGGCGGGTGGTGCGCGCCGGCCTTCCATCCTGGCCGATGCGCTGGAGGCGGTGATCGGCGCGGTGCATCTCGATGGGGGCTTCGACGCCGCAGAGCAGTTGGTGACGCGCCTGTTCGCCCCCTTGTTGCTGGAAGACGCCAGCGCAGCACGCTGGGCCAAGGATGCCAAGACGGCGCTGCAGGAATGGCTGCAAGGGCGCCGCCACCCCGTTCCCAATTACCGCATCGTGGCCGCGCGCGGCCAAGCCCATGCCCAGACCTTTGAGGTCGAATGCGCCGTCGCTTCGCTGGCGGTGAGCGCAGTGGGCTTGGGCAGTTCGCGCCGCGCCGCCGAACAACAGGCCGCAGCGGCCTTGTTGGCGCGCCTGCAGGAGGGCGCAAGCTCATGACCGAAACCACCACTACGCCGGGCGCTCAGCGCTGCGGACTCATCGCCATCGTCGGTCGACCCAATGTTGGCAAGTCCACCCTGCTCAATGCACTGGTGGGCCAGAAAGTCTCGATCACCTCGAAGAAGGCCCAGACCACGCGCCATCGCATCACCGGCGTACGCACAGTGGCCGAGAACCAGTTCGTGTTCGTCGACACGCCGGGCTTTCAGACCCGGCATGGCAATGCGCTGAACCGCAACCTCAACCGCACCGTCACCGGCGCGCTGGCCGATGTGGATTTGGTGCTATTGGTCGTCGAGGCCGGGCGCTTCGGGCTGGACGACGCCAAGGTGCTGGCCCTGTGCCCCAAAGACAAACCGGTGGTGCTGGTGGCGAACAAGCTGGATGCCGTGCACCGCCGCCAGGAACTGCTGCCCTGGCTGAAGGACATGCAGGAACGCCATCCCTTTACCGAATACGTGCCGCTGAGCGCCAAGAAGGCAGCCGATGTCGAGCGCCTGTTCAGCATCTTGGCGCCGCACCTGCCGCAGCAGGACTGGTTCTTCGAGGAGGACGCGCTGACCGACCGCAGCGAGCGCTTCCTGGCCTCGGAGCTGATCCGCGAAAAGCTGTTCCGCCTGACCGGCGACGAACTGCCCTACAGCTGCACCGTAGTGATCGACAAGTGGGAGGAAGAAGATGCCCCCCCGTCCAGTGCGGCGCCGGCCAAGGGCAAGCCTGTGGTACCCAAGCCACCGCTGCGGCGCATCGCCGCCAGCATCGTCGTGGAGCGCGAGGCCCACAAGGGCATGGTGATCGGCGAGGGCGGTGAGCGGCTCAAGCGCATCGGCAGCGAAGCGCGCCAGGAGCTGGAGCGTCTGACCGAGGCGCGCGTGTTCCTGGAGCTGTTCGTCAAGGTCCGCTCCGGCTGGGCCGACAGCGAAGAGCATCTGCGCTCCTACGGCTACGAATGAGGGTCCGGTGGCCGCCTCGCTGGGGGCGGGCGTGGCCGTGAGCCGGACGGGCGCCTTCAGCGCCTATGTGCTGCACAGCTACGACTGGAGCGACTCCAGCCTGGTGCTGGACCTGTTCACGCGTGAGCAGGGCCGCTTGGCCGTCGTGGCCAAGGGGGCCAAGCGCCCGACCTCGCAATTGCGCGCCGTGCTCTTGCCTCTGCAGCGCCTGCAGGTGCAGTTCACGCGCGGCAAGGGCCAGGAGCCCGTGGAGGTGCAGACCCTGCGCAGCGCCGAGTGGCTGGGTGGTCACCCGCTGCCGCAGGGCCCGGCCCTGCTGGCCGGCTACTACCTGAATGAACTGCTGATGCGTCTGCTGCCGCGATCGCAGCCGCATCCGGGACTGTTCGAACCCTATGCCGCCGCGGTGGCCGGTCTGGCCCTGAACCCCGAATCCACCGATACCTGGTTGCGCGCCTTCGAGCTGATGCTGCTGCAGGAGCTGGGCTGGCTGCCCGATCTGGCGCAGGACAGCCTGCAGCAAGGCGCGCTGCGCGCCGGTCGCGCCTACGGCTTGTCGCCGGAGCTCGGCCTGGTGAGCGCTGCCGACGGGCTCGGGGCGGCTGCCTGGCAGGCTTTGGCTGCGGCCCTGCCGGAGGGCGTGCCGGGACTGGTGCGTTGCCTGGCCGGCCTGGCGGAACGTGCGGCGCTGAAGCCGGTGCTGCGTGGGGTGCTGCAATACCATCTCGGCCACCAGCCCTTGCGCAGCCGTCAGGTGCTGCACCAGGCACACGATCTCCTGCCCCCCAGCTCACGTCGATGAACCCTTTGATGGCCCCGTTCGCGGCCGATGCGCGTTGCGCCTTGTCGGTCAATGTCAACAAGGTGGCGCTGCTGCGCAATACCCGGCACCTGGGCATCCCCAGCGTGCTGCGCGCGGCCGAGCTCTGCCTGCTGGCGGGCGCCCAAGGCATCACTGTGCATCCGCGCCCGGACGAGCGGCATATCCGCGCCAGCGACGTGCATGAACTGGCCCAGCTGATGAAGCAATGGCCGCAGGCCGAGTTCAACATCGAAGGCAACCCGACCCACAACCTGATGGAGCTGGTGCGCACGCTGCGGCCGCATCAGGCCACCTTCGTGCCCGACAGCGTCGAGCAGTTCACCTCTGACCATGGCTGGAACCTGCCGCAAGACGGCGCGCGCCTGGCGCCGCTGATTGCCGAGTGCCGCCAGCTCGGCGTCCGGGTCAGCCTGTTCATGGATCCACTGCCCGAGGCCATGGCCCATGCGGCTGCCCTGGGCGCCGATCGGGTCGAGCTCTACACCGAACCCTATGCGGCAGCGCATGGCGGCGCCACGCAGGCCGAGCAATTGGCGCGCTACGCGGCTGCGGCCCAGGCCGCGCTTGCGGCCGGGTTGGGCGTGAATGCCGGGCATGACCTGAACCGCGCCAATCTGACCGATTTCCTGCGGGCCGTGCCCGGCGTGCAGGAGGTGTCGATCGGCCACGCCTTGATTGCCGACGCGCTGGAGCTGGGCTACGCCGAGACGGTGCGCGACTACTTGCGCTGCATCCAGAACGCCTACCGCCCGCAGTGATCGTCGGCATCGGCACCGATCTGTGCGACATCACCCGCATCGCCGGGGTGCTGGCGCGGCAGGGGGAGCGCTTTGCTGAACGGGTGTTGGGGCCGGAGGAGCTGATCCTCTTCCGAGCGCGCCGGGCACGCTCCGAGGCACGCGGTGTGGCCTTTCTGGCCACGCGCTTTGCCGTCAAGGAAGCCTTCTCGAAGGCGATCGGCCTGGGCATGCATCAGCCCATGAGCTGGCGCGCCTGCCAAACCCTGCCCGGGTCGGGTGGCGCCCCGCAGATCGTGCTCAGCGGCGCGCTGAAAACCTGGTTCGAGGCGCGCGGCTGGCAGGCCCTGGTCAGCCTGAGCGACGAGCGCGAGATGGCCAGCGCCACGGTGCTGGTGCAGCGCCTGCCCTGAGCCCCAAAGAAAAACCGCCCCGGAGGGCGGTTCTTCGCAGGCGCTGATCTGAATCAGGCGTCGAAGGGCAGACGCACCTGGTTCAGATCCTTGCGGGTCTCGACCAGCACCAGCGGCCCCTGATCCAGCATGGGAACCGGCGGGCGTTCGCGTGGCACTTGCACCGGCTTGGGCTCGGCCGCCATGGCGGCCTGCACGGCGGCCACCTTGCCGGCGTCCGAGTGCACCCACTTCAGGCCGGCGGCGTCGGCCAGTTGCTGCAGTTCACCCAGCGGCAACTCGAAGCGTGCGGCGGGGGCCACAGGGGTCGGTGCGGCGGCAGGTGCGACGGCGGGGGCTTCGGCCGGCTGTTCGATCGGTGCGGCGATTGCGGGCGCCGTCACGCGGACGGGTTCAGCGACTTCGAGCGCTGCCGGGGCGGATTCAACCGGCGCGGCGGTCTCTGCGCCGAGTTCGAGCTGCTGCGGGCTGCCGGATTCCGCGCCAGCGTCGGCTGCAGAGGCGTCGCGATCACGGCGCGGGCCGCGACGGCGGCGACGGCGACCTTCCTCCGGCTCGTGCCCTTCGGCCAGGTCATCGTTCGGAGTCTCGGCATCGGCTTCGACGGTGCCGAGCGCGGCATCCGGTGCCAGTGGCACGGTCTCGGCAAAGCCGTCGCCGGTGGCCTCTGTCGTTTGGCCTTCCTCGCCCTCGGCACGGCGGCGGCGGCGGCGACGGCCTTGGCGTTCCTCGTTCAGGGAATTGGAGGTGGGTTCGCCGTGCAGGGGCTCGATGCGTTCATCGGCGTCCGGCGCCTTGCTGTCGACGAAGGCCGGCGGCGCTTCGTGCAGTTCCTGCGGCGTGGGCGGCAGCGGTGCGCTGGCGGCCAGTTGCTGGGCGGCTTCAGCGTTCTGGGCTTCGCTGTGCTCGCGGCGCTCGCCACGGTCACGGCGGCGGCGCTTGCCGTCCTCGTTGCGGGGGCTGCCGTCGCGGTTTTCGCGCGGAGCCTGGGCCTCGCGGTTTTCGCGCGGCTCGCGGGCCTCACGCGGCTCCCGGTGGTCGCGGCCCTCACGGGCGATCGCGTCGGACTTGGGCGGACGGTTGTCGTTGCGGGTTTCGTCCGCGCTGCGCTCCACGCGCTTGCGCTCGCCGCCACGCTCGGAGCGCTCGCCGCGCTCCGCCTTGTCACCCCGCTCGCCGCGATCACCACGGCGATTGCGGTCGCGGCCGCCACGGTCGCCACGCTCACCGCGCTCGGCCTTGGGTTTATCAGCGGCAGGAGCGGCCGGCGCCGGGGCGCTGACCGGTGGCACCAGGTCGGGGGCGCCGCCAAAGATTTTCTTGATCCAACCGAAGAAGCCGCCGCCCGCCGGGGCCGGCGCTGCAACCACCGGGGCCGGGGCGGGAGCCATCACCGGGGCCGGCGCTGGCACGGGTGCGGCGGGGGCCGGTTGATCCGGCAGCACGCCCTTGATCAGCGGCTGCTGGCGCGGCTTGGCCGTTTCGCGGCGCGTGATGCTCACGTCCTCGCTCGGCTCCTCGATCATGGTGTAGCTGGCCTTGAACGCATCCAGACGAGGGTCGTCGTGGCGCAGGCGCTCCAGCTTGTAGTTCGGTGTGTCGAGGTGCGGGTTGGGGATCAGCAGCACGTTCACGCGCTGCTTCAGTTCGATTTTGGTGATCTCGGCGCGCTTCTCGTTCAGCAGGAAGCTGGTCACCTCCACCGGCACCTGCACATGCACGGCGGCGGTGTTGTCCTTCATGGACTCTTCCTGGACCATGCGCAGGATCTGCAGCGCCGAGCTCTCGGTGTCGCGGATGTGACCGGTGCCGTTGCAGCGCGGGCAGGTGATGTGGCTGCCTTCGCTCAGCGCCGGACGCAGGCGCTGACGGCTCAGTTCCAGCAGGCCGAACTTGCTGATCGAGCTGAACTGCACGCGCGCGCGGTCATGGCGCAGGGCATCGCGCAGGCGGGTCTCCACCTCGCGGCGGTTCTTGCCCTCTTCCATGTCGATGAAGTCGACCACGATCAGGCCGCCCAGGTCACGCAGGCGGCACTGGCGGGCGATTTCGTCGGCGGCTTCGAGGTTGGTGCGGGTGGCCGTCTCTTCGATGTCCGAACCGCGCGTGGCACGCGCCGAGTTCACGTCCACCGACACCAGGGCCTCGGTGTGGTCGATCACGATGGCGCCGCCCGAGGGCAGGTTCACCGTGCGGCTGAAGGCCGTCTCGATCTGGTGCTCGATCTGGAAGCGGCTGAACAGCGGCGCGTCATCGCGGTAGCGCTTCACACGATTGGCCGTGTCCGGCATCACGTGGGCCATGAACTGCTTGGCCTGTTCGTAGATGTCGTCGGTGTCGATCAGGATCTCGCCCACGTCCGCGTGGAAGTAGTCGCGGATGGCGCGGATCACCAGGCTGCTCTCCTGGTAGATCAGGTAGGCGCCCTTGCCGCCCTTGGCCGCGTCGTCGATCGCGGTCCAGAGCTTGAGCAGGTAGTTCAGGTCCCACTGGAGCTCGGCGGCCGAGCGGCCGATGCCGGCCGTGCGGGCGATCAGGCTCATGCCCTTGGGGTAGTCCAGGCTCTCGAGGTTCTCCTTGAGCTCCTCGCGGTCCTCGCCCTCGATGCGGCGGCTGACGCCACCGCCGCGCGGGTTGTTGGGCATCAGCACCACGTAACGACCCGCCAGGCTGATGAAGGTGGTCAGCGCCGCGCCCTTGTTGCCGCGCTCTTCCTTTTCCACCTGGACCAGCAGTTCCTGGCCTTCCTTGATGACGTCGTTGATGCGCGCATCGCGCACCGCCACGCCTTCCTTGAAGTAGCTGCGGGCGATTTCTTTGAAGGGCAGGAAGCCGTGGCGGTCCTCGCCGTAATCGACGAAGCAGGCTTCGAGCGAGGGCTCGACGCGCGTGACGACGGCCTTGTAGATGTTGCCCTTGCGCTGTTCGCGACCTTCAATTTCGGTTTCGAAGTCGATCAGCTTCTGGCCGTCGACGACGGCCAGGCGACGCTCTTCGGGCTGCGTCGCATTGATGAGCATGCGTTTCATCGGTTGTTCACTCTCCACGGGTCAGGCGCTGCCGGTTCGGGCAGCAACGACGCGCGTGCGGTGGAAAGAACCGAGAGGAAGGAATCGCCCTGGGCGACGCGATCAGCTGCTTGGGAAAAAGAAGCTTCGCGAGGCGTTGGCACGGGCACGGCCTCCGCCCCCGGCGAGCGCTGCGTGCCCAGCCCCTGCGGACCAGCGGCAACGCCCGGCCCGCGCGCGCTGAAGCGGGGCGCGGCGGTCGGGGCGGCGGCTGAAGGCCGGGGAGGGGGAGGCGGGGAGCATTCGCGGTGGAGTTGGAGAAACGCGCGAGGCGCGCCTGCCATGGGGGCGGCAGGCACACCGGAAACCTTGTTCGGGTGTCGACGGGTGCCAAATCGGGTTCGGCACGGCGGCAACGGGTTCAATCACACTGCACTGCCAGACAGGTCTTCTGCCGCCGGCGCCACCTTGGGGCGCGGGCCTGCCACAAAACCGGGCCTGGTGCATCACGGGTGTCATCAGCGCGGCGCATAAAATCTTGCGAATCAACGACTTACGACGCAAATGACGGGCCGCATTATAGAAGCCAAAGCCAGACGGTCAGTTGCGCAAAGCCCGAAACCCGCGCAAACCCCAATGCCCGCCGCCAAAGTGCGCTTGCAAACGGTGGATGAGGGCTCGGTCGGGCAGCGCCTGGACAACTACCTGCTGCGCGAGCTCAAGGGCGTGCCCAAGACGCACATTTACCGCGTGATCCGGGCCGGCGAGGTGCGCGTCAACAAGGGCCGCGCGCAGGCCGACACCCGGCTGGAGCTGGGCGATGTGGTGCGCATCCCGCCGGTGCGGGTGGCGGAGCGGCCGGCAGAGGCCCTGGCCGAGCTGGCCCCGCCGCGCGAATTTCCGCTGGTGTTCGAGGACGAGCACCTGCTCGTCATCGACAAACCCGCCGGCGTGGCCGTGCACGGCGGCTCGGGCGTGAGCTTCGGCGTCATCGAGCAGCTGCGCCGCGCCCGCCCGCAGGCCAAGTTTCTGGAGCTGGTACATCGCCTGGACAAGGAAACCAGCGGCGTGCTGGTGCTGGCCAAGAAGCGCTCGGCTCTGACCCATCTGCAGGACCAGTTCCGCGGCCGCGAAACCGGCAAGACCTATGCCGCCCTGGTCTGGGGCGATTGGCCCGAGAAGCTCAAGGTCATCGACGTCGCCCTACACAAGTACCTGGATGCCGACGGCGAGCGTCGTGTGCGCCAGGTCACCAGCAGCCACGATCCGGCCGCCGAGCAGGCCAAGCGCTCCATCACGCTGGTGAAGGTGGTGAAGCGTCTGGGCTGGGCGACCCTGCTGGACGTGACCATCAAGACCGGCCGTACGCACCAGATCCGCGTCCACTTGGCCGAGGCCGGCCATGCCATCGTGGGCGACCCGAAGTACGGCGATTTCGCGAAGAACAGGGACATGGCCCGCGGACCGCAGCGCTTTGAGCGCATGTTCCTGCACGCCCGTCGCCTGCAGTTTGCCCACCCCCAAACCGCCGCGCAGCTGGTGTGCGAGGCGCCCCTGCCGACCGAGTGCCGGCATTTGATCGAGACCGCATGAACCCCCGTTTTGAGCTGCTGGCCTTTGACTGGGACGGCACCCTGTTCGACTCCACCGCCTGCATCGTCAAGAGCATCCAGGCCGCAGCGCGCGAGTTCGGCCTGCCCGAGGTGCCGACTGAGCGCGCGCGCCATGTCATTGGCTTGGGCCTTGAGCCGGCGCTGCAGATCGCCGTGCCCGAGCTGCCGCGCGAACAGTACCGCGAGCTGGCGAACGCCTACCGCCGCCACTACTTCGCCAGCGTGCATGAAGTGACCCTGTTCGAGGGCGTGCCCGAGCTGCTGCACGAACTGGCCGGTCGGGGCCACCGCCTCGCCGTGGCCACGGGCAAGAGCCGTCGCGGCCTGGACGAGGCCCTGCGCCAGGTGGGTCTGCAAGATTTGTTCGAGGCCACGCGCACGGCGGACGAGACCGCCAGCAAGCCCAACCCGCAGATGCTGCACGAGCTGATGGACGAGCTGGGAGTGCCAGCCCACGCCACCTTGATGATTGGCGACACCACGCACGACCTGCAACTGGCCGCCAATGCCGGCACGGCGGCGCTGGCCGTGGGTTTTGGCGCCCACGGGCACGAGGAACTGCAGAGCCTGCGCCCGCTTGGCCTGGTGCATGACGTGCCGGCGCTGGCGCATTGGCTGCGCACCCATGGTTGAGCCGCTGCGCGTCTGCCCGAGCGACGCGCTGGAAGAGCGCGGCCTGGGCGTGCAGTGGGAGCTGCGCTACTGCGGCATGGACGAACGCGCATTCGCGCTGCGCATCGACGGCGAGGTGGTGGCCTACCTAAACCGCTGTGCCCATGTGCCCACCGAGTTGGACTGGCAACCCAACGAATTCCTGGATGCCGAAAAGCGCTACATCCTCTGCGCCGTGCATGGTGCCGTCTACTCGCCCAAGACCGGCGCCTGCCTGATGGGCCGCTGCGGCCGCGCCGGCCTGATCCCGGTGAGCGTGGCCGAGTTCGATGGATTCGTGCATTGGTATCCTTCCGACACCCTTCAGCCGCCCCTTGAGCCGGCGGCCCCAGCCCCCGGAGAGCCCACGGCTCCTGCCCCATGAATCCGAACGATCCGCCGGTCCTGCCGGACCCCACCCCGGAGCCGGCCGAGATGCTGCGCCCCAGCGCCGCGCCCGCGCCCGCCGCGGCCGCACCCAGCCACGAAGCGCTGGCCCTGCAGCTGGCGCGCGACTACCTGGACGAGAAGCGGCGCGAGCGCCGCTGGCGCGTTGGCCTGCGTCTGGCTTGGCTGCTGCTGGGAACCCTGCTGCTGTGGCAGCTGTGGGCGCAGCAGAACCCGGCGGCCGTGTCCGGCACGCCGCACACCGCGCTGGTGGAAGTGCACGGCGAGATCGCGCCTGGGACCGAGGCCAGTGCCGAGGTGCTGGTGTCGGCCCTGAAGAACGCCTTCGCCGACCAGGGCGCGCGCGCCGTGGTGCTGCGCATCAACTCGCCCGGTGGCAGCCCGGTGCAGGCCGGCATCGTCTACGACGAGATCCGTCGCCTCAAGGCCCTGCATGGCAAGCCGGTCTATGCGGTGGTGGAAGATATCTGTGCGTCCGGCGCCTACTACATCGCCGCCGCGGCCGATCAGATCTTTGTCGACAAGGCTTCGATGGTCGGCTCGATCGGCGTGCTGATCGATGACTTCGGCTTCAGCGGCCTGATGGGCAAGCTGGGCATCGAGCGCCGCCTGATCACCGCGGGCGCGCACAAGGGCCTGCTCGACCCCTTCTCGCCCCTGCCCGAGAAGGAGCGCGCGCTGGCCCAGGCCATGATCGACGAGGTGCACGAGCAGTTCATCGCCGTGGTGCGCGAGGGCCGTGGCAAGCGTCTCAAGGAAGACGGTGAGACCTTCTCCGGCCTGGTCTGGAATGGCAGCCGGGCGGTCGAGATGGGTCTGGCCGATGCCTTCGGCAATCTCGATCATGTGGCGCGCGAGGTGGTCGGTGCTGAAGAGGTGATCGACTACACCCCGCATGACAACGTGGCCGAACGCCTGGCCAAGCGCTTTGGGGCGGCGATGGGCGAGGGCGCCGTGAAGGCCCTGCGCCACAGCCCAAAGCTGCAATGAACTTCGACTGGGCCGCCGGCTACCCGAGCCAGCGCAGCCCGGTGTTCGGGCATCGCGTGGTGGCCACCAGCCACCCACTGGCCGCCCAGGCTGGCTTGCAGATGATGCTGCGCGGCGGCAATGCGGTGGATGCCGCGATCGCCACCGCGGCCTGCATGACCCTGGTGGAGCCCTGCAGCAATGGGCTGGGTTCCGATGCCTTCGCGCTGATCTGGGCCGGTGGCCAGTTGCATGGCCTGAATGCCAGTGGCCCGGCGCCGGCGGGCTGGACGCCCGAGCACTTCCGCGTCCACGCGAACATGCCGCAGCGCGGCTGGGACGCGGTGACGGTGCCCGGCGCCGTGGCCGGCTGGGCCGCGCTGCACCAGCGCTTTGGCTCACTGCCCTTTGCTGATCTGCTGCAGCCGGCCATCGAGATCGCCGAGCAGGGCTACGCCGTGCCCGTGGGCGTGGCCGACAAATGGGCGCGCGCGGCCCAGGTGCCGGAGCTGGCCGGTGGCGGCGGTTTCGCTGAAGCCTTCCTGCCCCACGGCCGTGCGCCGCGGGTGGGGGAGCGCTTTGCTTTCCCCGCCGCCGCACGCAGCCTGCGGCTGATTGCCGAGACCCGCGGCGAGGCCTTCTACCGCGGCGAGATTGCCGCGGCGCTGGAGCGCTTTGCGCGCGCCGGCGGTGGGCAGTTGCGCGCGGCGGATCTGGCGGCCTACCAGCCCGAGTGGGTGGCGCCGATCGCTACCGACTTCCAGGGCCACCGCGTGCATGAGATCCCGCCCAACGGCCAGGGTATCGCCGCGCTGATGGCCCTGGGCATGGCGCGCCATCTGGACCTGGGCCGCTACCCGGTGGACGACTGGCGCACGCAGCACCTGCTGATCGAGGCGATGAAGTTGGCCTTTGCCGACGTCTACCGCTACGTGGCCGAACCCGCCGCCATGCCCTTCGGCAGCGCTGCGCTGCTGGATGCTGACTACCTGCGCCACCGTGCGGCGCTGATCGACCCGGCACGCGCGCAGAACTTTGGCGCCGGCAACCCGGTCAGGGGCGGCACCATCTACCTGACGACGGCCGATGCCCAGGGCATGCAGGTCAGCTTCATCCAGAGCAATTACATGGGCTTCGGCTCCGGCCTGGTGCTGCCGGGCTATGGCGTGAGCCTGCAGAACCGCGGTGCCTGCTTCACGCTGGAGCGTGGGCATGCCAACGAAGTGGGGCCGGGGAAGCGGCCCTTCCACACCATCATTCCGGGCTTCCTGACAAAGGACGGTGCGGCGCAGATGGGCTTCGGCGTGATGGGCGGCAATATGCAGCCGCAAGGCCATCTGCAGACCTTGGTGCGGATACTGGTGTATGGCCAGAACCCGCAGGCTGCCTGCGATGCGCCGCGCTGGCGCTTCAACCAGGGCCTGCACCTGAATGCCGAGCCGCATTGGCCGGCCGCCACGCTGCAAGGCCTGCAGGACGCCGGCCATCAGATCGGCGACATTCACGACAGCTACCAGGACTTCGGCGCCGGTCAATTCATCTGGCGAATGGATGGGCCGGAGGGTGGCCCGTCGGGTGATCCGGCCGTGACGGGCTATGTGGCCGCCAGTGATCCGCGCCGGGACGGCGCGGCCGTGGCGTTCTGATTCGGCCTTCCAAATGACGATGGTCACGCTGGGGGCGAATCGCTACCATCTGGGCCTTCCACTCGCCACCCTTCCAGCCCATGACCAAGCTGCTTGACGCCACCTGAGGGTCTGCTCCCTCATTCCCCGGCTGCATCCTTGCGGCTGTTGCGTCTTGCCTGCTTTGCTGGAGTTTCCCGATGTTGAACGCATGCCTCGCCTGGCTGCGCCAGCGCTTTGCGCTTCCTCCTGAGGACCTGCTGCGCGACCGTGTCTATCGGCGCCTCTGGACCTCGATCCTGATTTCCTCCATCGGTGGCCAGATCACTTTGCTGGCCCTGCCGCTGACGGCAGCGGTGCTGCTGCACGCCAGCCCCACACAGATGGGCTTGCTGACGGCGATGGAGATCGCGCCCTTCGTGCTGTTCTCGCTGCCGAGCGGCGTGTGGCTGGACCGCGTGCGCAAGCTGCCTGTGTACGTGGTGGGCGAGCTCAGCATGGGCTTGGCGCTGCTGACGGTGCCGATCGCCCACTGGATGGGCTGGCTGGGCATGGGCTGGCTGTATGGCGTGGCCTTTCTGCTCGGCTGCTGCTACACGATCGCCGGCAGCGCCGCGCAGATCGTGCTGACCCAGGTGGTGCCGCGCGAGCGCTTAGTGGAGGCCCATGCCAAGAACGCGCTGGCCAGCAGCGGCCCGGAAGTCGTCGGCCCCGCGGTGGCGGGCCTGTTGATCAAGCTGGTGGGCGCGCCACTGGCGCTGGCGGTGGATGCCTTGATGCTGGCGCTCTCGGCCGCCATCCTGAAGGGCATCCATGTGGTCGAGCACCTGAGCGAGCGCAGCGGGGCCGGTTTTCGGGAGGAGCTCGCCGTGGGTCTGCGCTTCGTGCGCAGCCAGCCGCTGCTGCCGGTGCTGGCCGCCACGGTGGGCGGCTGGCAGCTCTGCCACAACGCCGCGCTGGTGGTGCAGATCCTGTTTGCCACGCGCGAACTGGGCATGAGCAGCTCGGCCGTCGGCCTGAGCTATGTGGGCCTGGGCGTGGGCACGGTGCTGGCTTCGGTGTTCGGGCATCGCATCAGCGAGCGCCTGGGACCCGGCCCTTGCCTGGTCACAGGCATCGCCATCTCGGCCCTGGGTTGGGGCGTGCTGGCGCTGGCGCCGCTGGGGCCCTGGGGTGTGGCGGCTTTTGCCGCCATGCTGAGCCTGTTCGGCGTCGGGGCGGTGCTGATCTTCATCAACTTCCTGTCCCTGCGTCAGGCCGTGACGCCGCAGCCCCTGCTGGGCCGCATGACGAGCACGATGCGCTGGCTGATCCTGCTGCCCGCCGGCCCCGGCGCTTTGCTGGGTGGCTGGCTGGGCGAGCACTTCGGCCTGCGCTCGGCCTTGGGCTTTGCCTGCGGCGCCGGCCTGCTGCTGGCGGCGGTGGCCTGGCGCAGCGCCACCATCAGCGGCGTGCGCGCCCTGCCCAAGATCGACCACGACGCCGCCGCTGCAGCTGCTTAAGGCTCGGTCAGGGAGGGAAGAGATCAAGTGCCGCCGTGGAACCGGCTTTGCCGGGCCACTGGCGGCGCCCCCTGGGGGGAGGCGGCCTCTTGGGCCGCTTCGGGGGGGGTAAAACTTCTTGCCGATGCCGATGCTGAAGAGAACCGGGTCGACCTTGAACTCGCCGACCTTGGTGCCCTTGGACTTCACGTCGGTGCCGATCTGCACCTTCTTCGCGTCGACGTTGAAGACCCAGCCCTCGCCCATCGGCACGTCAAAGCCGGCGCCGTAGGCGAAGCCCACGCTGGTCTTCTTGATCGAGGGATCCAGGGCCGCAGCCACGGCGGGGTTGAACTTGACCGACGAGAAGTGCGTCAGGTTCAGGCCGGCGCCCACATAGGGGCGGAAGCCCATGCCAGTGAAGTGGTACTGCAGCGAGAAGGTGGGCGGCAGGTGCTTGAGTGTGCCGATCTGGGTGCTGCCCGAGCGGATGTCGTGCTTCTGCGGATAGGTCAGCACCAGCTCGGCCGCCAGGTTGGGCGTGAAGAAGTAGCTGATGTCGACCTCGGGGAAGGTCTTGTTGTTGACCGACAGGGCCAGCGGGGTGCTGTCCTTGTTGGCCGAATCCAGATGCAGGGCGCGGACGCGCACCAGCCAATCGCCTTGCGCCTGAGCCTGCGCCGGCACGGCAACGAGCAGGGTGGTGGCGGCCACGGTGGCCAGGGCAAAGAGGGCGACGTGCTTGCGGGACATGGTCAGTGACTCCGGGTGGGTTGGGAATGGAGCCATTGCACCGGTCGCGCCGCGGTCGTCGTTTGATCAGGGTCAACCCTGAGGGCGCGTTTTGTGCGGCGCAGCACGCGCTTTGCGTTGGATCAGATCGCGCGAGCCGCCTGTTGCCAAGCGGCCACGCTCAGGGGGCAAGCAAGTCCAATTGGTCGGTGATCAGCCCATCGATGCCGGCGGCCCGCAGGCGCTGCACCTCGGCCGCCTCGTTCACCGTGTAGCTGAGCGCCTTCAGGCCCTGGGCATGCAGGGCGGCGATGGCGGCGGCATCCAGGCTGGCGTGGTGGCACACCACCGCGCAGGCGTGCAGGGCCAGGGCCTGCCGCGGGGCATCGTCCTGCCAGTGCTCCAGCAGCAGGGCCAGCGGCCAGCCGGCATCCGCCGCGTGGGCGGCGCGCAAGGCTTCGGGCTCAAAGGAGCTCAGCAGGGGCTGGCAGGGCGCTTGCCAATGGGCGCGCAGCCAGCGCGCCACACCCGCGCCCACGCGCTCGGCCTGGCCGGGGCTGGGTTTGAGCTCCAGGTTCAGGGCCAGATCCCCGGCCGCAGCCTGTTCGGCCAGGACGGCCAGGCTGGCGGGTGGCTCGCCGGCGAAGGCGGGGGCGAGCCAGCTGCCCGCATCCAAGCGCTGCAGGGCGGCCCACTCCAGCGCGCAGGCCAGGCCCGCGCCATTCGTGGTGCGCTCCAGCGTGTCGTCGTGCAGCAGGAAGGGCACGCCATCGGCGCTGAGTTGCACATCGCATTCGAAACCGCGAAAGCCGGCCGCCCGACCCACGCGGAAGGCGGCTAGCGTGTTCTCGGGGGCTTGTTTGCCGGCGCCGCGGTGTGCGATCCAAAAGGGGTAAGGCCAGGCCATGGTTTTCTCCGTTCAGCTTTCGTCAGGGAAGCAGGCTGGGCGGCTACGCCTAGGCTCAATGCCTGTAGGGCGAAGGCAGCTGAGCTAGTATCCCCAACCCCCTGACGCTGCCTCCCGCAGCGCCCCGAGGTCCCCGCCCATGAATGCAGCGTTGCCGCTGACCGCCCCGGTCGCCGCCCCCGAGATCGACGAGCAGGCCCCCGCACGCCTGCGCGAGATTCCCTACAACTACACCTCGTTCTCCGACCGCGAGATCGTGCTGCGCCTGCTGGGCCCGCGCGCCTGGGCCCTGGCCGAACAGTTGCGCGGCCAGCGCAACACCGGCCGATCCGCGCGCATGCTCTACGAGGTGCTGGGCGACATCTGGGTGGTGCAGCGCAACCCCTACCTGGAAGACGACCTGCTGGCCAATCCGCGCCGGCGCGACGCCCTGGTGGAGGCCCTGTACCACCGCCTGCGCGAGGTGGATCGCCGCCGCGACCCCAGCAAGGACCCCGAGCGTGACGCCCTGGTGGGCGAGCTGCTCGACCTCGCCGGCCAGGCGGTGCAGCGCTTTGCCGCACGCTTCCGCGAGGTCTGGGACCTGCGCAAGCGCGCCGCCAAGGCCCTGGGAAAGCACACCGCCAAGGACAACATCAAGTTCGACGGCCTCTCGCGCGTCAGCCACGTGACCGACGCGACCGACTGGCGCGTCGAATACCCCTTCGTGGTGCTGACGCCCGATACCGAGGCCGAGATGGCCGGCCTGGTGGCCGGCTGCATCGAGCTGGGTCTGACCATCATTCCGCGCGGCGGCGGCACCGGCTACACCGGCGGCGCCGTGCCCCTGGTGTGGAAGAGCGCGGTCATCAACACCGAGAAGCTCGAAGCGCTGCGTGGCGTGGAGATGCTGCAGTTGCCGGGCCTGGACCGCGAGGTGGCCACCATCTACAGCGAGGCCGGCGTGGTGACGCAGCGCGTGGCCGACTTGGCCGAGCAGCATGGCTTCGTGTTTGCGGTGGACCCCACCAGCGCCGAGGCCAGTTGCATCGGCGGCAACATCGCCATGAATGCCGGAGGCAAGAAGGCGGTGCTGTGGGGCACGGCGCTGGACAACCTGGCCTCCTGGAAGATGGTGACGCCCGACGCCAAGTGGCTGGAGGTGGTGCGCCTGAATCACAACCTGGGCAAGATCCATGACGTCGAGACGGCCAGCTTCGAGCTGCGCTACTTCGATGCCAGCGGCAAGACGCTGGAGAAGACCGAGCGCCTGGACATTCCGGGTCGCGTGTTCCGCAAGGAAGGCCTGGGCAAGGACGTCACCGACAAATTCCTCGCCGGCCTGCCCGGCATCCAGAAGGAAGGCTGCGACGGCCTGATCACCAGCGCGCGCTGGGTGGTGCACCGCATGCCCAAGGCGGTGCGCACGGTCTGCCTGGAGTTCTTCGGCAATCCCAAGGATGCCGTGCCCTCGATTGTCGAGATCAAGGACTATCTGTTCGCCTCCACCAAGGAAGGCAAGGCCATCCTGGCCGGCCTGGAGCACCTGGATGACCGCTACCTGAAGGCGGTGGGCTATGCCACCAAGAGCAAGCGCGGCGGCTTCCCGAAGATGGTGCTGATCGGCGACATCGTGGGTGACGACGAAGCGGAAGTCGCGCGCGCCACCTCCGAGGTGGTGCGCATTGCCAACGCCCGCAGCGGCGAAGGCTTCGTGGCCGTGAGCGCCGACGCGCGCAAGAAGTTCTGGCTGGATCGCAAGCGCACCGCGGCGATTGCCAAGCACACCAACGCCTTCAAGATCAACGAGGACGTGGTGATTCCGCTCGAGCGCATGGGCGAGTACACGCTTGGCATCGAGCGCATCAACATCGAGCTCAGCCTGCGCAACAAGCTGGAGCTGGTGGACCGTCTGCAGGCCTTCTTCCAGCAACCGCGTCTGCCGCTGGGCCGCAGCGACGACGCCAGCGAGATCGGCAGCAGCGAGCTGCTGGAAGACCGCGTGGTGCAGGCCCTGGCGCTCATCAACCAGGTGGGCGAGCAGTGGCAGCGCTGGCACGATGAACTCGATCTG
This sequence comes from Inhella sp., assembly GCF_041912635.1. Taxonomy (GTDB): domain Bacteria; phylum Pseudomonadota; class Gammaproteobacteria; order Burkholderiales; family Burkholderiaceae_C; genus Inhella. Next base: position 93,811 of record NZ_JAYRMO010000007.1, on the reverse strand, counting down.
CCGCGCGCTGGCGAAGGTTCATTCTTTGAGCAGCTCCAGTCGGCGCAGTTGCGCGCCAGCTGGAAGCGCGAACTGCTGAAGCCTCTGCAGGCCCTGTTCAGCGGCGCGGCCTACGCGCCCATCATCGAAGGCATTCGCGCCATTCACCAGGAGGTACTGCGCGGCCGCGTCTGGGTGGCGCTGCACATGCACGCCGGCGACGGCAATGTGCACACCAACATCCCGGTCAACTCCGACAACTACGCGATGCTGCAGACCGCCCATGAGGCGGTGGGCCGCATCATGAAGCTGGCACGCTCGCTCGGTGGCGTCATCAGCGGCGAGCATGGCATCGGCATCACCAAGCTGGAGTTTCTGACCGACGCCGAGCTGGCCGGCTTTGCCGACTACAAGCGCCGCATCGACCCCGAAGGCCGCTTCAACCGCGGCAAGCTGCTGCGTCTGGGGCAGGACAAGGAAATCCCCTTCGCTGACCTGACCAATGCCTACACGCCGTCCTTCGGCCTGATGGGGCATGAGTCGCTGATCATGCAGCGCTCCGACATCGGCGCCATCAGCGACTCGATCAAGGACTGCCTGCGCTGCGGCAAGTGCAAGCCGGTCTGCGCTACGCATGTGCCGCGCGCCAACCTGCTCTACAGCCCGCGCAACAAGATCCTCGCCACCTCGCTGCTGATCGAGGCCTTCCTGTACGAGGAGCAGACCCGGCGCGGCATCAGCGTGCAGCACTGGGAAGAGTTCGAGGACGTGGCCGACCACTGCACGGTCTGCCACAAATGCGCCAGCCCCTGCCCGGTCAAGATCGACTTCGGCGATGTGTCCATGAACATGCGCAATCTGCTGCGCAAGATGGGTCAGAAGAGCTTCCGCCCCGGCAATGCCGCGGCGATGTTCATGCTCAACGCCACCAACCCCGAAACCATCAAGCTGGCGCGCAGCGCCATGGTGGGCGTGGGCTTCAAGGCGCAGCGCCTGGCGCACGATGTGCTGAAGAAGTTCGCGAAGAAGCAGACCTCGGCACCGCCCAGCACCGTGGGCCCCGCACCGGTGCGCGAGCAGGTCATCCACTTCATCAACAAGAAGCTGCCCGGCGGCCTGCCCAAGAAAACCGCGCGGGCGCTCTTGGACATCGAGGACAAGGACTACGTCCCCATCATCCGCAATCCCGCCACCACGACGTCGGACACCGAGGCGGTGTTCTATTTCCCCGGTTGCGGCTCGGAGCGCCTGTTCAGCCAGGTGGGCCTGGCCACCCAGGCCATGCTTTGGCATGCTGGTGTGCAGACCGTGCTGCCGCCCGGCTACTTGTGCTGCGGCTACCCGCAGCGCGGCTCGGGCCAGTTCGAGAAGGCCGAGCAGATGATCACCGACAACCGGGTGCTGTTCCACCGCGTGGCCAACACCCTGAACTACCTGGACATCAAGACCGTGGTGGTGAGCTGCGGCACCTGCTTTGATCAGCTGCAGGGCTACCGCTTCGAGGACATCTTCCCCGGCTGCCGCATCGTCGACATCCACGAGTACCTGCTGGAGAAGGGCATCAAGCTCGAAGCCGGCGGCGCCTATCTGTACCACGACCCCTGCCACAGCCCGATGAAGCAGCAGGAGCCGATGAAGACCGTCAAGGCCTTGGTGGGCGAGCAGGTGCTGCAGAGCGCACGCTGCTGCGGCGAATCGGGCACGCTGGGTGTGACGCGCCCCGACATCAGCACGCAGATCCGCTTCCGCAAGGAAGAGGAACTGCGCAAGAACGCTGCGCAAATTGCGCCGCAGGGCGGTGACGTCAAGATCCTGACCAGCTGCCCGAGCTGCCTGCAGGGCCTCAGCCGCTATGGCAATGACCTGCAGAACGGCCTGCTGGAGGCCGACTACATCGTCGTCGAGATGGCCAACAAGATCCTCGGTGCGAGCTGGATGCCGGAGTACGTGGCCAAGGCGAATGCGGGCGGGATCGAGCGGGTGCTGGTCTAAGGTGGCCGATTGCCGTGGCGCGTCAGGATGCGCGCCAGGCTGCCATCGCGCGCCATCGCGGCCAGTGCCTCGTTGTAGCGCGCCACGAACTCTGGCGGCGTGCTGCGCTTGCTGAAGGCGGTGTAGGAGGGCTCGCTCTCCACCACCAAGGGTGCGGGCGCCAGGCGCTGATCCAGGGCCAGGCGGCGCAGTTCGTAGCCGGCGGTCAGCTCGTCCACCAGCATGCCGTCGATGCGCTCGCGGTCCAGCATCAGCCACAGGCTGCGCCGATTCACCACCGTGTGGATATGCGGCTGCAGGGCCGGATCCCGCTGCAGCTCGCTGAATTCGGGCCCGTAGACGACGCCGGGCAGCACCCCGAGCGTGACGCCACCCTGCAGCCACTCGCGCAGGTTGCGCGCCCTGAAGCCGGGCAGGTCGGCGCGGCGTACGAACAGGCGCTTGCGGGCCTGCAGCACCGGGGCGGAAAACCAGGCAAAGCGCTCGCGCTCGGGGCGGCGGAAGGCGCTGCCCATCATGTCCAGGCTGCCGGCTTCTAGCTCACGCAGGCCGCGGCCGAACGGCATCTCCTTGAATTCCAGCCGGCAGCCCAGACGGCGCATCAGCTCCTGATTGATTTCGATGTCGATGCCCTGGAGTTCGCCATCGGCGCCGCGCGCGCTGTAGGGCGCGTCGTCGCTCCAGCGCAGGCTCTTCACGCAGGCCGGCGCAGGCAGGCACAGGCCCAGGGCCGGCAGGAGCAGGAGCAGGCGCAGCAGCGGAGGCTTGCGGAACATGGCGGGTGGTGGAATGCGGGCTTGTTCGATGCTAGCCGCGGGCTGCCGCGCTCCACCATGAATTCCTGCCCGCTCTGCGCCACCGAGGGTGGCCTGCCCCTGTACCGCGACGAGCTGCTGCGCGTGGTGCGGGTGACCGACACCCCCGAGCACCCGGCCTTCTACCGAGTCATCCTGAACGCCCATGTGGCGGAGTTCAGCGCCCTACCGCGCGCCGAGCGGGTGCGGCTGATGGAGACCGTCGTGGCGGTGGAACGGATCCTGCTCGACACCCTGCGCCCGGCCAAGATCAACCTCGCCAGCCTGGGCAATGTGGTGCCGCATCTGCACTGGCATGTGATTGCCCGCTTCGCGGACGACGCCCAGTTCCCGGCGCCCATCTGGGCCGCTGCACAGCGCGAACGGCCCGCCGCGGCGCTGCAGGCCCTGCAGGCGCAATGGCCTGCGCTGGATGCGCAGGTGGCGCAGCTTGTGGCTTCAGTGCGCTGAGCCGACCGGGCGCTGCAGCGCGCCCCGTGCATCCAGCCCGTACGGGGCCAGCAGGGTGGCGTAGCGGCCACTGGCCTTCAGCGTTTGCAGCGCGCCGTTGAAGCGTTCGACAAACTCGGCCTCGGTGCTGTGCCGGCTCCAGGCGCTGCCGCCGCGCTCGACGGCCAGCGCCAGCTCGCTGGGCACGATCAGGTCCTGCAGACCGAGGGCACGCAGCTCGTGCACGCCGGTCAGTTCGTTGGCCAGCACGCCGTCAAGCCGGTGGCGCGCCAGCATCTGCCACAGGCTTTGCCGATAGGGCACTTGGATGATCTGGGCGCGATGCCTGCGGTCTTCCAGCAGGGCTACGAACTCGCTGCCATAGGCCACTCCGGTCTGGCCGCCAAGGCGCCAGCCGGCGGCCACCAGGCCGGCCAGGCGCAGGTGCTGGGTGGGGCCGGTGTCCGGGCGGCGCACGAACAGCACATTGCGCAGCTGCAGCAGCGGGCGCGAGAAGCGCGCATAGGCCTCGCGCTCGGGCCGTGCCAGCGTGGCGGGGATCACGTCCACCTCGCCCGCGCGCAGGGCGGCCAGGGCGCGGGCGAAGGGCAGCTCCTGCAAGCGCAGCTCGCAACCCAACAGGGCCAGGAGTTCGCGGTGCAGCTCGATTTCAATGCCCCCCACGCTGCCGTCGGGCAGACGCATGGTGTGAGGCGGGTCCTCACTCCAAGCCAGCGTCTTGACGCAGGCCGCCTCGGCGGGCACCGCCATGCCGAGCAAGCCGAGCAAGCCGAGCAGCAGGCTGGCAAGAGCCTGGGCAAGGGCGCGGCGGGACACGGCAGGCGGCATGGGCGATTTGAGTGTGGAGGGCCTGGCTGACGCCAAGCTGGCGCGCCGGGGGCGGGCTGGCACCCGCATGGTGCGGGCTGTGCGCAGGGTGGTGCAAGATGGGTTTCACCTTGCTCCGAAGTGGGGCGCAGGCCCAAGCACAAGCCCGACAGACTGGTAGTCTCGCTCGGCACGACCCTTGCACCGCCCTTGTGCATCCACCGGGAGTCCCATGCACGCACTCCAGCTACCGCCGCCCCAGCATTTCGACGAGATGCTGCTCGCCAGCGGCGCCATCCGTCCGCAGTACCAGGGCTTTGCCGACTGGCTGCAGGCGCAGACGCCGCAGCATCTGGCCGCCAAGCGCGCCGAGGCCGATCTGCTGTTCCATAAGGTCGGCATCACCTTCGCCGTGTACGGAGACGAGGCCGGCGCCGAGCGTCTGATCCCCTTTGACACCGTGCCCCGCATCGTCCCTGCCGACGAGTGGGTGACGCTGCAGCGTGGCCTGGCCCAGCGCGTCACGGCGCTGAACCGCTTCCTGCACGACATCTACCACGGCCACGACATCGTCAAGGCCGGGCTGGTGCCGGCCGATCAGGTGTTTGCCAATGCCCAGTACCAACCCGCCATGCAGGGCCTGGACCTGCCGCACGGCATCTACGCGCACATCACCGGCGTGGACCTGATCCGCCATGCCGACGGGCATTACTACGTGCTGGAAGACAACCTGCGCGTGCCCAGCGGCGTCAGCTACATGCTGGAGAACCGCAAGATGATGATGCGGCTCTTCCCCGAACTGTTCGATCGCTACGCGGTGGCGCCCGTGGCCCACTACCCGACGCTGCTGCTCGACACGCTGCGCCAGTCCGCCACCGCCGACGACCCGACCGTGGTGGTGCTGACGCCGGGCCCGGCCAACAGCGCCTACTTCGAGCACGCCTTCCTGGCCCAGCAGATGGGCGTGGAGCTGGTGGAGGGGCAGGACCTGTTCGTCAAGGGCGGCTATCTGTACATGCGCACCACGGTGGGGCCGAAGCGGGTGGATGTGATCTACCGCCGCATCGATGACGCCTTCCTCGACCCGCTCGCCTTCCGTGCCGATTCGATGCTGGGCGTGCCGGGGCTCCTGAGCGTCTACAAGCTCGGCCACCTGGTGCTGGCCAATGCCATCGGCACCGGCGTGGCGGACGACAAGTCCATCTACCCCTATGTGCCGGACATGGTGCGCTTCTACCTGGGCGAGGAGCCCATCCTGCGCAATGTGCCGACCTGGCAATGCCGCAAGCCCGACGACTGCGCCCATGTGCTGGCGAACCTGAAGGACCTCGTCGTCAAGGAGGTGCATGGCGCTGGTGGCTACGGCATGCTGGTGGGGCCGGCCGCCACGGCGCAGGAGATTGCCGACTTCGCCGAACGCGTCAAGGCCGACCCCGGCAATTACATCGCCCAGCCCACGCTGGCGCTCTCCAGCTGCCCGACCTTTGTGGAGAGCGGCATCGCACCGCGCCACATCGACCTGCGGCCCTTCGTGCTGAGCGGCCGCGAGGTGCGCATGGTGGCGGGCGGGCTGACACGGGTGGCGCTGAAGGCCGGCAGCCTGGTGGTGAACTCCTCACAGGGCGGCGGCACCAAGGACACCTGGATTCTGGAGAGCCCCTCATGCTGAGCCGCACCGCTTCCCAGCTCTACTGGATGAGCCGCTACATGGAACGGGCCGAGAACCTGGTGCGCATGCTTGACGTCACCCAGAGCCTGAGCCTGATGCCGCAGAGCCGCGGCGCCGCCACCGAGCTGGCCGCACCGCTGGCAGTGACGGGCGCCCTGCAGGCCTACCAGGCGCGCCACCCGCGCTTTGACGCCCGCAGCCTGTTCGAGTTCATGGCGCTGGACCTGGACAACCCGGCCTCGGTGCGTTCCTGCCTGCGCAGCAGCCGCGAGAACGCCCACGCGGTGCGCGGCCAGATCACTGCCGAGATGTGGGAGGCTGTCAACGCCACCTGGCTGGAAGCCAAGAGCCTGCCAGCACGGCTGCGCGACAACCCATCCAGCTTCTTCGACTGGGTCAAGGAGCGCTCGCACCTGATGCGCGGGGCCACGGTGGGCACCTTGCAGCGCAACGACGCCTACTGCTTCATCCGCCTGGGCACGTTCATCGAACGCGCCGACAACACCGCACGCCTGCTGGACGTGAAAAGCCAGCTGATCGAACCGGCCGAGGACAGCCTGCAGCCGGTCGCCGCGCGCCAGGACAGCAGCGCCGAGTTCTACGCCTGGAGCGCGCTGCTGCGCTCACTCTCGGCCTTCGAGGCCTATCACGCGGTGTACCGCGACAGCCTGGACGCGCGCCGCGTGGCTGAGCTCCTGATCCTGCGCGACGACGTGCCCCGCTCGCTGCGCAGCTGCGCCGCCCAGGTGGCCGATGTGCTGCCGCAGATCGAGTGCCAGAGCGGCAGCCTGGACGCCGGCCGCACCCCGAAGCTGCTGGCCGGGCAGATGGCGCTGCAACTGCAGCATGCGGACATCGATGCCATCTTGGACACCGGCCTGCATGCCTGGATCACGCGCTTCCTGGAGGAGTCCGCGCAGCTCTCCGGCGCCATCAGCCGTGCCTACTTCGAGGCGCATTGACCATGTTGCTGCACATCGCCCACGACACCACCTACCGCTACGACGCCCCGCTGCGCCTTTCCACCCAGTACATTCGTCTGAGCCCGCGGCCCACGCCCGGTCTGCAGGTGCTGCGCTGGGCCCTGGAACTGCCGGGCCCGGCCGTGCAGGCGCTCGATGCCTGGGGCAACACCCTGCATGTGCTGACGCTGGAAGGCGACCGCCGCGAGATCCATCTGCGCGCCCTGGGGGAGGTGCTGACGCCGGACGGCCCGCAGCCGCCCGAGCCCGAGGACGCCTTGCCGGCCCCGGTGTTCCTGCGCCCCACGCTGCTGACCACCCCTGACGCGGCCCTGCAGGCCTTCGCCCTGCAGCACGCCGCCTCCGTGCAGGCGGCGCCCGAGGCCGGCCTGATGCAGCTCATCGAAGCCCTGCTGCAGCGCATGCCCTACATCCCTGGCGGCACTGACGCGGCCACCCCGGCCGGCCAGGCTTTCGCCACCGGCCATGGCGTGTGCCAGGACCATGCGCAGGTCTTCATCACCTGCTGCCGTCTTCTGGGCCTGCCGGCCCGCTATGTGTCCGGCTACCTGGCCACCGACGCCGAGCATGTGGCCAGCCACGCCTGGGCCGAGGTGCGGCTGCCGGCCGGCTGGGTGGGTTTCGACATTTCGAACCGCTGCCGCGCCGACGGCCATCACGTGCGGCTGGCTTTCGGGGCGGATTACGCGGATGCCTGCCCGGTGCGTGGCATGCGCAGCGGTGGCGGCCTGGAACAATTGGCGACTTTCGTCCGAGTCACCGCTGCCCCCGACCAATGACCTACTGTGTCGCCATGCGCCTGCGCGCCGGCCTACTGTTTGCGTCCGACACCCGCACCAATGCCGGTGTCGACCACATCGCGCAGTTCCGCAAGATGACGCTGTTCCACATCCCGCACCAGCGCGAGATCGTGCTGCTCAATGCCGGCAACCTGGCCACCACGCAATCGGTGGTCTCGCTGCTGCAGCAGCGCCTGCTGCACGAGGTGCCGAACATGCTCAACGTGCCCAGCCTGTACGACGCCGCCGTGCTGGTGGGCCAGACCTTGCGCGAGGTGGTGGCGCGCGACAGCGATGCCGGCCACGGCCCCAGCCAGGGCGTCGACTTCGGTGCCAACTTCCTGCTCGGCGGCCAGATCATGGGTGAGGGCCCGCGGCTCTTCCATATCTACCCGCAGGGCAATTTCATCGAGGCGACGGAAGACACGCCGTACTTCCAGATCGGCGAGAGCAAGTACGGCAAGCCCATCATCGACCGCGTCATCCGCTACGACAGTACCGAGCTGCCCGAGGCGGCCAAGTGCACGCTGGTCAGCTTTGATTCCACCATCCGCTCCAACCTCAGCGTCGGCCTGCCCATCGACATGGTGCTGCTGCGCGCCAACCGCTTCGAGGAGCCGATGAAGGCGCACCGCGTGACCGCCGAGTCGGCCTACTTCCAGCAGCTGCGCAAGGGCTGGAGCGAGGGCCTGCGCAAGGTCTTCGAATCGCTGCCCGACGAGCCCTGGTTCGAAACCTGATGCGCATCGCGCTGTTCAGCGCCAAGCGCTACGACCGCCAGAGCTTTCTGGCGGCCGGCGCACGCGACATCGAATTCATCGAAGCCCGGCTGGACCTGCACAGCGTGGGCGCGGCGCAGGGCTGCGAGGCCGTGTGCGCCTTTGTCAACGACCAGCTGGATGCGGACGTGCTGACGCAGCTGCGTCGGCTCGGGGTGCGCCTGTTGCTGCTGCGCTGTGCCGGCTACAACCATGTGGACCTGGCGGCCGCGCAGCGCCTTGGGCTGGCGGTGGCACGGGTGCCCGAATACTCGCCGCATGCGGTGGCCGAGCACACCCTGGCCCTGCTGCTGACCCTGATTCGCAAGACGCACCGCGCCCATGCCCGGGTGCGCGAAGGCAATTTCGAACTCGACGGGCTGCTCGGCTTCGACCTGCACGGCAAGACGGTGGGCGTGATCGGCACCGGGCGCATCGGCCGCTGTGTGGTGCGCATCTTCCAAGGCCTGGGCTGCGAGGTGCTGGCGCATGATCCCCAGCCGGACGCCACGCTCGGCGCGGCCTATGTGGGCCTGCATGAATTGCTGCAGCGCTCCCGCTTGGTGCTGCTGCAATGCCCGCTGAATGGGCACACACACCACCTGATCAACGCCGAGCGCCTGAGCTGGATGCAGCCCGGTGCGGTGCTGGTCAACACCAGCCGCGGCGCGGTGATCGACACGCTGGCGGTGATCCAGGCGCTCAAGAGTGGGCAACTGGGTGGGCTGGCCATCGATGTCTACGAAGAGGAGGCCGAGCTCTTCTTTGCGGACCACTCGGACGAGATCCTGACCGACGACGTGTTCGCGCGCCTGCTGACCTTTCCGAACGTGCTGGTGACGGCGCACCAGGCCTTCTTCACCGAGGAGGCCCTTGCTGCGATCGCGCGCACGACGCTCGCCAACGCTGCCGCCTTCGTGGCCCACGGACAGGTCTTGCACCCCGTGGGCGAGGCCTCCATCACCCGCTCCTGAGGGCTGGTGTCCGCTCCGATCGGCGCTTTGTCATTGCGGCCGCCCGAGGGTGAAGTTTGCGGCTGGGGAACTTCCCGGGTGGGTTGGCCCGAGCCGGGAAAGTCCCTGCGTTGCAGGTACGCACAGTTACGCCGTATGAAGGATTGAAGTTCCTAGACTTGCACCCCATGCCAAGCGGGCCACCCCCGTGCGGCGAACGGGGCGATCGCGCGCCCCACCTGCTCAGGCAGTCCGAGGGTCTTGCAGTCGAAGCCCCCGTGTAGGCAAAGAAAGCGGCGCCCGCCGCTCGCGTCCCAGCAGTAGCCGGATGACCTCCGGACCGCAGTTCGCATGGCCCCCACCGGGGCCCCTTTGTTTCCCCTTTTGGAGCGTTGGAATGTCGATCTCGAAGAAGGCCCCGCAGCGGGCCCTGTTGTCTCTTTGCCTGAGCGCTGGCCTGGTGGGCCTGGCCCAGGCAGGTGGTGCGGCCGATACCGTGAACACCGTCCGCGGCGCGTTCACCGACCGCATGATCATCAAGTACCGCGATGACGCACCGGCTGCCCGCATGGCGGCCGACGGTGCGTTCGTGCCTCCGGGCCTGGCCCGCATGGCCCAGGAAGCCGGCCTGAGCATGGCCGAGCTCAAGACCAATGGCCTCGGCGCCAAGGTCTACAAGCTGAACAAGTGGGCCAGCGTGAGCGAGCTGCAGGCCATGGCCGCGCGCATGGCGGCAGCCGACAGCAGCATCGAGTACGCCGAGCCGGACCGCCGCATGTACGCGCTGATGACGCCCAACGACACCGACTTCAGCAAGCTCTGGGGCATGGGCACGGGCGCTGGCGGCATCCGTGCCACCACCGCCTGGGACACGCACAACGGCGCCGGCGTCGTCGTGGCCGTGCTGGACACCGGCATCCGCGCTTCCCACCCGGACCTGAGCGGCCAGACCGTGGCCGGCTACGACATGATTGCCGACACCTTCGTGTCGAATGATGGCAATGCGCGTGACACCGACCCGTCTGATCCGGGTGACTGGTCCACCGCTGGTCAGTGCGGCACCGGTGAGCCGGCCTCGAACTCCAGCTGGCACGGCACCCACGTGGCCGGCACCATCGCGGCCAAGGGCAACAACAGCCTGGGCGTGATCGGCGTGGCCTACGGCGCCAAGATCCAGGCCGTGCGTGTGCTCGGTCGTTGCGGCGGCTACACCTCGGACATCGCCGACGCCATGATCTGGGCCTCGGGCGGCACCGTCTCCGGTGTGCCGGCCAATGCCACGCCGGCCAAGGTCATCAACATGAGCCTGGGCGGCGGCGGCGCTTGCGACACGACCAGCCAGAACGCCATCAACAGCGCCCGCTCGCGCGGCACGACGGTGGTGGTGGCTGCGGGCAATGAGAACCAGAACGCCAGCAATAGCAACCCCGCGAATTGCGCCGGCGTCATCGCCGTGGCGGCCGTGGGCCCGACCGGTGGCCGTGCTTCCTACTCCAACTACGGCACCGTGGTCGATGTGGCGGCTCCTGGCGGCAACATGAGCACGGGCACGGCCAACGGCATCTACTCGACGCTGAACGCTGGCACGCAAGGCCCGGGCGCTGACAACTACGCCTACTACCAGGGCACCTCGATGGCCACGCCGCACGTGGCGGGCGTTGCGGCGCTGCTGTACCAGGCCAAGCCGACGGCGACGCCGGACCAGATCGAGGCTGCCATCAAGAACAGTGCCCGTGCCTTCCCGGCCACTTGCAGCCAGTGCGGCACCGGCATCGTCGACGCCCCGGCGGCCATCGCGGCCATCACGGGCGGCGCCACCCAGCCCCCGGGCGGCACGGCCAATGAAGTCGAGTCCAACAACACCACTGGCACCGCCAATCTGGTGGGCACCAGCAACACCACGGTGAATGGCAGTCTGTCCAGCACGACCGACACGGACTACTTCCGCGTCGACCTGCCGGCCGGCAAGACCCTGACCGCCACACTCAACGGTGGCAGCAAGGACTACGACCTGTACATCGTCAACAGCTCGGGCACGACCCTGGCATACAGCGACAAGGGCGCTGGCCAGATCGATACCGCCAGCAGCGCCAATACCGGGACGACCACCTCGACCCGCTATGTCCGCGTCAAGTACTACAGCGGCGGTGCAGGCACCTACACCTTGAACCTGAAGTGGTAAGCCCCTTCTAGGAACTTGGCAGCCAGGCCCCGGGCGACCCCCGGGGCCTTTTTCATGGGCTTCTTACACTCCAACCTTTCCGCCTCTCCCACCATGGCCGGCCTGCGTCCCGAATCTCCCCGCCCCACCGCCATCACCTTGCACCAGGCCAGTCAGCGCCTGGAGCTGAGCTTTGACGACGGTGCCGCGTTCAGCCTGCCCTTCGAACTGCTGCGCGTGTGCAGCCCCTCGGCCGAGGTGCAGGGGCATGGCCCCGGGCAGGAAGTGCTGCAGGTGGGCAAGCGGGGCGTGCAGATCACGGCGCTGGAGCCCGTCGGGCATTACGCCTTGCGCCCGGTGTTCAGCGATGGCCACGACAGCGGCCTGTACTCCTGGGATTACCTCTACCAGCTCGGGCGCGACCAGGATCGCCTCTGGGCCGACTACGAAAGCCGGTTGCGCGCCGCAGGCGCCAGCCGCGATCCGGCATGACTGACGACAAGACCCATTTCGGCTTCCAGCAGGTCGACGAGCGCGAGAAGGCGCGCAAGGTGCGCGGGGTGTTCGATTCCGTGGCCTCGCGCTACGACCTGATGAACGACCTGATGTCGGCTGGAGCACACCGCGCCTGGAAGGCCTACACGGTGGCCGTCGCCGGCCTCGCGGGCGGCGAAACAGTGCTGGACATTGCGGCCGGCACCGGCGATCTGACGCAAGCCTTCGCCAAGCGGGTCGGTCCGCGTGGCCTGGTGCTGCATTCCGACATCAACGAAGCCATGCTGCGGCAAGGCCGCGACCGCCTGCTGGATGCCGGCACGCTGACGCCCAGCCTGCTGGCCGATGCCGAGGCGCTGCCTTTTGCCAGCGAGCGCTTTGATCTCGTCAGCGTGGCCTTCGGCCTGCGCAACATGACGCACAAGGACAAAGCCCTGGCCGAGATGAACCGCGTGCTCAAGCCCGGCGGCCGCCTGCTGGTGCTGGAGTTCAGCAAGGTCGCCGCACCCCTGCAGAAGGCCTACGACTGGTACAGCTTCTCCGTGCTGCCGCGCCTGGGCCAGTGGATTGCCGGTGATGCCGAGAGCTACCGCTATCTGGCCGAGTCGATCCGCATGCATCCCGATGCCGCCACCCTCAAGCAGATGATGAAGAGCGCCGGTTTCGGCCATGTGGATGTGCACAAGCTCAGTGCTGGCGTGGTGGCCCTGCATGTGGGCATCAAATGCTGAAGCGCGGCCTGGGAGTGCTGGCGACCGCCTTGACCCTGGCGGCCTGTTCACCGAGTGACCCGGACCACCCGGTGGCGGCGCGGGTGAACCGCGAGGAGATCAGCGAGCGCCAGGTGGATGCCTTCATCAAGCAGCAGCCCCAGGCCCGGCCGGAGCAGGGTGAGGCCCTGAGCCGCAAGGCCCTGGACCAGCTGATCGACCAGGAGCTCGCGGTGCAGAAGGCCGAGGAGCTGCGTCTGCACAAGGACCCCAAGGTGCTGCAGCAGATGGAGGCGGCGCGCCGGCAGATCCTGGCAGCTGCCTATGCCGATCAGGTGCGTGCCGCGGCGGGCAAGCCCACGCAGGAAGAGGTGCAGCGCTACTACGACGCCAACCCCGCGCTGTTTGCCGAGCGCCGCATTTACAACCTGCAGCGCCTTGACATCGAAGCGCCACCCGAGCAACTGGACACCCTGCGCGCACGCCTGGCCGCCAGCAAGAACCTGACCGAGTTCACCGCCTACCTGAAGGCGCAGAACCTGCGCTTTGCCGCGCAGCAGACGGTGGCCGCGGCCAATGAATTGCCGCTCGCCAGCCTCGGCACCCTGGCCCAGATGAAGGACGGGCAATCGCTGCTCAACCGCACGCCCAATGGCTTGCAGGTTGTCATCCTGCTCAGCTCGCGCCCCCAGCCGGTGGATCTGGAACGCGCCCGGCCGATGATCGAAAACTTCCTCGGCAACCAGCGCCGCAACGAGCACTGGCAACAGGAACTCAAGACCCTGCGCGCGGCGGCCAAGATCGAATACCAAGGGCGCTTCGCGACAGCCCCTGCCGCGCCGGCGGCATCGGCGCCTGCGGCGGCTGGGGCCTCCGCCGTGCTGGCCCCCAACCCCTCAACCACGCCCCAGTACACGCACTGAGGCGGCGCGGGCTCAGGCGCCCAGGCGCCCGGCCAGGATCTGCACGATGCGCTCGGCCGCCTTGCCGTCCCACAGGGTGGGGCGGCGGCCGCGCTTGCCACCGCCGGCCAGCACGGCCTCGCAGGCGGCGATGACGGCGGCGGGCTCGGTGCCGGCCAGGATGTTGCTGCCCTCATCCACGGTGATCGGGCGCTCGGTGTTGTCGCGCATGGTCACGCAGGGCACGCCCAGCGCCGTGGTCTCTTCCTGCAGGCCGCCGCTGTCGCTCAGCACCAGCGCGGCGTCCTTCCAAAGATGCAGGAAGGCCATGTAGGGCTGCGGGCCCAGCAGGGTGACGTTGGGGCCCAGGTCGATGCCAGCGGCTTCCAGGTTCTTGCGCGTGCGCGGGTGCACCGGGAAGCAGACCGGCACCTGCTCACCGATGCGGCGCAGCACGCCGGCCACGCGGCGCAGATTGTCATCGCCGTCCACATTGCTGGGGCGGTGCAGGGTCACCACCGCGTAGCGCGGGTGCGCAGCCTTGAAAGCCTGGGTCTCGAAGCCCGAGGTGTCGGCCGTTGCCAGCTTGGCAGCCTGGTAGAGCACGTTGTCCACCATCACATGGCCGACGTCGAATACCGCGTCCATCGACTTGCCCTCGCGCCGTAGGTGCTCCAGGCCGCTGGGCTCGGTCACGAAGAACCAGTCGGTGATGGCGTCAGTGACGAGACGGTTGATTTCCTCCGGCATGGCCATGTCCCCGCTGCGCAGGCCCGCTTCCACATGGGCCACCGGGATCTGCGCCTTCTTGGCCACGATGGAGCAGGCCAGTGTCGAGTTCACGTCGCCCACCACCAGGCAGCAATCGGGGCGCTGTTCGCTGCAGAGCTGTTCGTAGGCCAGCATGATCTTGCCGGTCTGTTCGGCGTGGCTGCCGCCGCCGCAGCCCAGACGCACATCGGGCTGGGGGATGCCGAGCTCCTCGAAGAAGATCTCGTTCATCTCGCGGTCGTAATGCTGACCGGTGTGCACGATCTTGAAGTCCAGCCGGCCGTCGGCCTGCAGGGCCCGCACCAGCGGGGCGATCTTCATGAAGTTGGGACGCGCACCGGCGACCAGGTGGATCAGGGGCTTGGCCATTGGATTCAGGGGGAGGGAAGGCTGCGCGGATTCTCGGCGCAGGGCGAGAATGCCGCGCCCTCAAGACCCCCTTGTTCGCGGAGTTCCCCATGAAGATCCTCGTCACCGGCGCAGCCGGTTTCATTGGCATGCACGTCAGCCAGATCCTGCTGGCTCGAGGCGACGAGGTCGTGGGCCTGGACAACCTGAACGACTACTACGACCCGCAACTCAAGCACGACCGCCTGGCGCGCCTGACGCCGCAGCCGGGCTTCCGCTTCGTGAAGCTGAGCGTGGAGGACCGCGCCGGCATGGAGGCCTTGTTCGCGGCGGAGAAGTTCGACCGCGTCGTGCATCTGGCCGCGCAGGCCGGCGTGCGCTACTCGCTCACCAACCCGCACGCCTATATCGACGCCAACATCCAGGGCTTCATGAACATCCTGGAAGGCTGCCGGCACCACCAGATCCAGCACCTGGTCTACGCCTCCAGCTCCAGCGTCTACGGCGGCAACACCCTGATGCCCTTCAGCGAGCACCACAGCGTGGACCACCCGGTCAGCCTGTATGCCGCCACCAAGAAGGCCAACGAGCTGATGGCGCACACCTACAGCCACCTCTACCGCCTGCCCACCACCGGCCTGCGCTTCTTCACGGTGTACGGCCCCTGGGGCCGGCCGGACATGGCGCTGTTCCTGTTCACCAAGGCCATCCTGGAAGGTCGCGCCATCGACGTCTTCAACCACGGCCAGATGGTGCGCGACTTCACGTACATCGACGACATCGCCGAAGGCGTTGTGCGGGTGCTGGACCGCCCGGCCGAGCCAGAGGTCGGTTACAACCCGATCAAGGCCGACCCGGCGCGCTCGAACGCGCCCTATCGCGTGTTCAACATCGGCAACCACGACCCGGTGACGCTGATGCAGTTCATCGAAGCCATCGAGGCCGCCATCGGCGTGGAGGCCAAGAAGAACTTCATGGATCTTCAGCCGGGCGACGTGCCGGCCACGCATGCCGATGTGTCGGAGCTGGAGGCCTACACCGGCTTCAAGCCGGCGATGCCGGTGCCGCAGGGCATCAAGAACTTTGTTGCTTGGTACAGGCAGTACTTCAAAGCTTGATCAAAGCGGGGCCAGGTCCTTCAGGGCCTGGCCCTTCAAGTCCTTGTCGGCCAGCATCGGCGCCACGCCCACGTCCGGCCACTGGATGCCGATATCCGCATCGTCCCAGCGCACGCAGCCCTCGGCCTGCGGGGCGTAGTAGTCGGTGGTCTTGTAGAGGAAATCGGCCGAGTCGCTGAGGGTCAGGAAGCCATGGCCGAAGCCGGCCGGGATCCAGAGCTGGCGGTGGTTGTCGGCGTTCAATTCCACGCCGACCCAGCGGCCGAAGGTGGCGCTGCCTTGGCGCAGATCGACGGCCACATCGAAGACGCTACCCGCCACACAGCGCACCAGCTTGCCCTGGGCATGCGGGGCGCGCTGGAAGTGCAGGCCGCGCAGCACGCCACGGCTTGAGCGGCTGTGGTTGTCCTGCACGAAGCGGACCTCGCTGCCGACGGCTGCGTTAAAGCGTGCCTCGTTCCAGCTCTCGGTGAAGAAGCCGCGCGCATCGCCAAACACCCGGGGTTCCAGGATCAGCACGCCGGGCAGGGCGGTTTCAATGACGTTCATGGGTCAGCTTTTGCAGGTACTGGCCGTACTGGGTCTTGGCCAGCGGCGCGGCCAGGCGCAGCAGTTGTTCGGTGTCGATCCAGCGTTTGGCGTAGGCAATCTCTTCGGGGCAGGCCACCTTGAGGCCTTGGCGTTTTTCCAGCGTGGCGATGAACTGGCCGGCTTCAAGCAGGCTGTCGTGCGTGCCGGTGTCCAGCCAGGCGTAGCCGCGGCCCATGATGGAGACATGCAGCTGCTGCATCGCCAGGTAGCGCGCATTCAGGTCGGTGATCTCCAGCTCGCCGCGCGGGCTGGGCTTGAGTTCACGGGCCAGGTCGCAGACCTGTGGGTCGTAGAAGTACAGGCCGGTGACCGCGTAATGGCTCTTCGGCTCCTTGGGCTTTTCCTCGATCGAGACGGCACGCTGATGGGCGTCGAACTCGACCACGCCATAACGCTCGGGGTCGGTGACGTGATACGCAAATACCGAGGCGCCCTGCTGGCGTGCATCGGCCTCCTGCAGCAGCACCGGCAGGTGGTGGCCGTAGAAGATGTTGTCGCCCAGCACCAGGCTGGAGGGCGCATTGCCGATGAACTCGCGGCCGATCAGAAAGGCCTGCGCCAAGCCATCGGGGCTGGGCTGCACGGCGTACTGGATGTTCATGCCCCACTGCGAGCCGTCACCCAGCAGCTGCGCAAAGCGCGGCGTGTCCTGCGGGGTGGAGATCAGCAGCACCTCGCGGATGCCCGCCAGCATCAGGGTGCTGAGCGGGTAATAGACCATCGGCTTGTCGTACACCGGCAGCAGCTGCTTGCTGACGGCCAGCGTGGCCGGGTGCAGGCGGGTGCCGGCACCGCCGGCCAGGATGATGCCCTTGCGATTGCTCGTCATCCGATCACCTCATCAAGCATGCGGCGCACGCCTTGCTCCCAATGGGGCAAGCGCAGGCCGAACGTGGTTTCAAAGCGGCGGCAATCCAGGCGCGAATTGAGCGGCCGGCGCGCGGGGGTGGGGTAGTCGGCGCTGGGGATGCCTTGCACTTCCTGGCAGCGCAGGACCTGGCCCTTGGCCCGGGCCTGATCGATGACGAAGCGGGCGTAGTCCGCCCAGTTCGTTTCGCCGCTGGCGCACAGGTGGTAGGTGCCGGAGAGGTCGGGCTGCGCCAGCAGGCTGCGCAGCGCATGGGCCGCGCCATCGGCCAGCAGCTCGGCGCCGGTGGGCGCACCGATCTGGTCGTTCACCACGCGCAGCTGCTCGCGCTCCGCGGCCAGGCGCAGCATGGTCTTGGCGAAATTGCCGCCACGAGCCGCATAGACCCAGGAGGTGCGCAGGATCAGGTGCGCGCAGCCGCTGGCGCGGATGCCTTCCTCGCCTGCCAACTTGGTGGCGCCGTAGACCGACAGCGGGCCGGTGGCGGCGCTTTCGTCACGCGCCTGGTTGCCGCTGCCGTCAAAGACGTAGTCGGTGCTGTAGTGCAGCAGCGGAATGCCCAGCTCGGCCGCCAGCACCGCCAGGCGCGTGGGCGCCTCGGCGTTGACGCGCTGCGCCAGCTCGGGCTCGCTCTCGGCCTTGTCCACGGCGGTGTAGGCGGCGGCATTGACGAGGGCCTGCGGGGCCACGGCGCGCAGCTGCGCCACCAGGGCTTCAGGGTTCGACAGATCGGCGCGCTCGCGGTCCCAGGCCAGCAGTTCGCCCAGCGGCGCCAGCGCGCGCTGCAACTCCCAGCCGACCTGGCCCTTGGCACCCAGCAGAACGATCCTCATGCGTATTGCTTTTCCATCCAATCGCGGTAGGCGCCGCTCTGCACCCGCGCCACCCAGTCCGGGTGGTCGAGGTACCACTGCACCGTCTTGCGGATGCCGGTCTCGAAGGTCTCGGCTGGGCGCCAACCCAGTTCGCGCTCGATCTTGCGGGCGTCGATGGCGTAGCGGCGGTCGTGGCCGGGGCGGTCCTTGACGTAGGTGATCAGGCGCGCGTACGGCCCTTCGCTGCTCGGGCGCAGCTCGTCCAGCAGCGCGCAGACGGTCTTGACGATGTCGATGTTGGCCTTCTCGTTCCAGCCGCCGACGTTGTAGGTCTCGCCCAGGCGGCCCTGGGCCAGCACGGTGCGGATGGCGCTGCAGTGGTCCTTCACATACAGCCAGTCACGGATCTGCTGGCCATCGCCGTACACCGGCAGCGGCTTGCCGGCCAGCGCGTTGACGATCATCAGCGGGATCAGCTTCTCGGGGAAATGGAAGGGCCCGTAGTTGTTGCTGCAGTTGGTGGTGAGCACCGGCAGCCCATAGGTGTGGTGCCAGGCCCGCACCAGGTGGTCGCTGGCGGCCTTGCTGGCGCTGTAGGGGCTGTTGGGTTCGTAGGGGTGGGTTTCGGTGAAGGCCGGGGCGTCGGGGGCCAGGCTGCCGTAGACCTCGTCGGTGCTGACATGCAGGAAGCGGAAATCGCCCTTGATGTCCTCGTTCAGGCCCGACCAATAGGCGCGTGCCGCATCGAGCAGCGTAAAGGTGCCTTCGACGTTCGTCTTGATGAAGGCGCCTGGGCCATGGATGGAGCGGTCCACATGGCTCTCGGCGGCGAAATGCAGGATGGCGCGCGGCTGGTGGGTGGCGAGCAGCTGGTCGAGCAGGGCGCGATCGCCGATGTCGCCATGCACGAAGTGGTGGCGCTCGTCGCCCTTCAGGATGGCGAGGTTTTCGCGGTTGCCGGCATAGGTGAGGGCGTCGAGCGTGACGACCTTTTCCTGGCTCTGCGCCAGCCAGTCGAGCACGAAGTTGCTGCCGATGAAGCCGGCGCCGCCGGTCACAAGAATCGTCATAGCCTCAGGCCCTTCCGTAGGTGTCTGAGTAGCGGACGATGTCGTCTTCGCCTAAATAGCTGCCGCTCTGCACCTCGATGATCTCCAGCGGCACCTTGCCCGGGTTGGCCAGGCGGTGCACCTCACCCAGCGGGATGTAGGTGCTCTGGTTCTCGCTCAGCAGCGTGGTCTTGTCGCCCACCGTCACCTCGGCCGTGCCGCTGACGACGATCCAATGCTCGGCGCGGTGGTGGTGCATCTGCAGGCTGAGTGATGCGCCCGGCTTGACCTGGATCCGCTTGACCTGGAAGCGCTCGCCGTGGTCGATGCCGTCGTACCAGCCCCAGGGGCGGTGCACCTTGCGGTGCAGCAGTTGTTCGCCGCGGCCTTCCTTCTGCAGGCGCTCGACGATGGCCTTGACCTCCTGGCTGCGCGCGCGGTCGATCACCAGCACGGCGTCCGGCGTTTCCACCACCATCACGTTCTCCACGCCCACCGCGGCCACCAGGCGCGAGCCGGCGTGCACCAGGGTGTTGCGGCAGTTGGAGAGCAGGGCGTCGCCGCGCGTCACGTTGCCGCTGGCGTCCTTTTCGCCCACCTGCCAGACGGCTTCCCAGGCGCCCAGGTCGTTCCAGCCGGCGCTCAAGGGCACCATGGCCAGCGGGTGCGCGCTGCCGGGGCAGCGCTCCATCACCGCGTAGTCCACCGATTCGCTGGGCACGGCGGCGAACAGGGCCTTGTCCGGGCGCACGAACACGCTGTCCTGCTGGCGCTGGGCAAACGCCGCCTCGGTGGCGGCCAGGATGTCGGGGCGGAACTCGGCCAGCGCCCGCAGCCAGCTGCTGGCGCGCATCACGAACATGCCGGCGTTCCAGCTGTAGCCGCCTTCGCTCAGATAACGCTGGGCAGTCGGCAGGTCGGGCTTTTCCACAAAGGCCTGCACCACTTCACCGGCGCTGCGGATGTAGCCGTAGCCGGTCTCAGGTCGGTCGGGCGTCACGCCCAGCACCACCAGGCTGCCGTCGGCGGCGCGGCGCGCGGCCTGGCGCATGGCGGCGGCAAAGGCGGCGGCGTCGGTCACGGTCTGGTCGGCCGGCGTCACCACCAGGATCGGATCGCGCCCTTCCAGGGAAGCCTGCAGTGCCGCCAAGGTCACGGCCGGGGCGGTGTTGCGGCCGCAGGGTTCCAGCAGCACGGCGCCGGGCGCCAGACGCACCTCGCGCAGCTGCTCCAACACCAGAAAGCGGTGTTCTTCATTGCCCACCACCAGCGGGGCGGCCACGGCCAGGCCGGGCTCGGCCAGCGCGGCCAAGCGCTCGGCGGCCTGCTGGAACAGGCTGCTGTTGCCGGACAGCACCAGGAACTGCTTGGGGTAACCGGCGCGCGACAGCGGCCACAGCCGCGTGCCGCTGCCGCCGGCCATGATGACCGGCTGGATGTCGAGGGGGGTGCTCATGGCGGAATGCTGATGAAAGCTGCCGCAGGGCGGCACAGGGCCGCGATCGTAGTGGAGGGGTCATTGCGCGCCTGCCGGCCGCCCCTGGGGCAGGGGGCTTCCTAGAATGCCCGGATGCTGATCGAACCCTTCGCCCCCGCCCTTCAGGAACAGCTGGTGCTGTGGCTGAACCATGTGATGAGCCGCGAACCCGCGGCCATGGCCAAGCTGAAAGATTTCGTGGGGCGCCGCCTGAGTGTGGCGGTGCGCGGTGCACCCGCCTGGGCGCCGCAGCTGCCCGATCTGCATCTGGCCATCACCCCGGCCGGCCTGTTTGAGCGCCTTGCGCCCGAGGAAGCGGGTGAGGCCGCCCTGGCCATCGAGCTGGACGCCAGCAACCCCCTGCAATCGGCGCTGGCTGCGCTGAAGGGCCAGCGCGAGGGCGTCAGCGTGCGCGGCGACGCCGCCCTGGCCGGCGCCGTGAACTGGCTGTTCGACAACCTGCGCTGGGATCCGGCCGACGACATTGCCCGCTTCGTAGGCCCTGCGCCGGCGCAGATGCTGGCCCAGGCGGCAGCGGGTCTGAAGGCCGCGCTCAGCCAGTTGCTGAAGCGCTGATGCGGCGCTTCCTGCGCCTGGCGCTGATCTTCTGGACCGTCGTCCGCTACGGTCTGGACGACCTGGCCCTGTCGGGCTTTTCCGACCAGCGGGTGCGCTGGCTGCGCCGGCTCACGAGCGTGGGGCGCAGCTGGGAGCAGCCGCGCGGCGTGCGCCTGCGCCTGGCTCTGGAGCGCCTGGGGCCGATCTTCGTCAAGTTCGGCCAGGTGCTCTCCACCCGGCGCGACCTGGTGCCCCCCGACATCGCCGAGGAACTGGCCAAACTGCAGGACCGCGTGCCGCCCTTCCCGGCGAGCTTGAGCCGCCGCCTGGTGGAGCGCGCGTTCGCCAAGCCCATCGAGGCCCTGTTTGCGCGCTTCGACGCCGAACCGGTGGCCAGCGCCTCGATCGCCCAGGTGCACTTCGCCCAGCTGCACGATGGCCGCGAGGTCGCCGTCAAGGTGCTGCGCCCGGGCATGCTGGACATCATCGAAGACGACCTCGGCCTGCTGCGCACGCTGGCGGCCTGGGTCGAGCGCCTCAGTGCCGATGGCCGGCGCCTGAAGCCGCGCGAGGTCGTGGCCGAGTTCGACATGTACCTGCATGACGAGCTCGACCTGGTGCGCGAGGCCGCCAATGCCGCGCAACTGCGCCGCAACATGGACGGGCTGAATCTGGTGATGGTGCCCGAAATGATCTGGGACCTGTGCACCGCTGAGGTCATCGTCATGCAGCGCATGCACGGCCTGCCCATCAGCCAGGTGGACGGCCTGCGCGAGGCCGGGGTGGACATCAAGAAGCTGGCGCGCGACGGCGTCACCATCTTTTTCACCCAGGTGTTCCGTGACGGCTTCTTCCACGCCGACATGCACCCTGGCAACATCCTGGTCAGCGTGGCGCCCGAGACCTTCCAGCGCTATGTGGCGCTCGATTTCGGCATCGTCGGCACGCTGTCGGAGTTCGACAAGGATTACCTGGCGCAGAACTTCGTCGCCTTCTTCCGGCGCGACTACAAGCGCGTGGCCGAGCTGCATGTGGAGTCGGGCTGGGTACCGCCTGAGACCCGCATCGATGCGCTGGAGGCCGCCATCCGCACCGTCTGCGAGCCGCAGTTCGACCGCCCGCTCAAGGACATCTCGCTCGGCCAGGTGCTGCTGCGCCTGTTCCAGACATCGCGTCGCTTCAATGTCGAGATCCAGCCCCAGCTGGTGCTGCTGCAGAAGACCCTGCTGAACGTCGAAGGCCTGGGCCGTCAGCTCGATCCCGATTTGGACCTCTGGGCCACCGCCAAGCCTTTCCTGGAGCGCTGGATGGACGAGCAAGTCGGCGCGCGGGCGCTGACGCGGGTGCTGAAGAAAGAGGCGCCGCGCCTGGCGCAGTTCCTGCCCGAGCTGCCGCGCCTGCTGCACGACGCCCTGAAGCAGCAGGCCGCTGGCCGCTCGACCGAGGCCACGCAGCAGTTGGTGAATGAGCTGCGCCGCACCAACCGCATGCTGCAGTCCCTGCTGTGGGCGCTGCTGGGCTTCACCGGTGGTGCGGTGGCGGCGGTGTTGCTGCTGCGCTGGTTCCAGCTGCCCCTGTAAGCCCGGCAGCCTCCTAGACTCGCGGCCATGCCTGCCGCGCGCCTCTTGCTGCTGCTGCTCCTCCTCTTGAGCCTGTGGCTGGGCCAGACATGGGCAGCGGGCGTGCAAACCCTGCAGTTCGAGCGCCTGGGCCGCGAGCGCCTGAGCCTGCAGGGCAGCCTGCAATGCGGGCTGCAGGACGACCTGGGGCGCATCTGGCTGGGCACAAGCGAGGGCCTGGTGCTGTGGGATGGCCGGCAGGCCCGCCGCATCGAATCCGACCCGCGCCGTGCCGATGGCCTGAGTCACCCCTTCATCCAGGCCCTGCTGTGGCAGGACGACGGTCGCCTGCTGGTGGCCACGGCCGGAGGGTTGGACCGGCTGGATCCGCGCAGCGGCCGCATCGAACGCATTGCCCTGCCGGAAGCGCGCACGCCGGCGCAGCGCGCCGTCATGGGCCTGGTGCCGGCCACGGCCGGGCGCATCTGGCTGCAACTGCACTACCGCCTGCTGTGGTTCGAGCCGGCCAGCGGGCGCCTGACCCCGGTGCCGCTGCCGGATGACCTGACGCCCGTGACGCCGAACCGCCCGCCGATCCTGCGTTCGGCCCAGTCCGATGGCGCGGGCGGCCTGTGGTTGACGGCCGGCCAGGAGCTGCTGCATGTGGATGCGCAGGGCCAGACCCGCGCGCGCTGGCGCTTCCCCAAGCCGCCACCGGGCCAGACCATCGTGCGCAGCATGGTCGTGGATGCCCAGGGACTGGCCTGGATCGGGGGCGAAGGCTGGTTGCATGTGCTGGACACGCGTGACGGCCGTCTGCTCGATCTGCCGCAGCGCCTGGGCCTGCCGGCCGATGTCGTCTACATGCTGCTGCGCGACAGCCAGGACGCCATCTGGCTGGGCATGGGCCGCACCGGCCTGTGGCGCTGGCGGCCGGGCGCGGAGCGGGCCGAGTCCTTCGCCCACCAACCGGCCGATGTGCACAGCCCGGCCAGCAACTCCATCGCCGCCCTGTTCGAGGACCGCAACCGCACGCTCTGGGTGGGCGGGCGCGAGGGCACGGTGACGCTGGCGGATGTGCGTGACGCCGGCCTGCGCCAGTACCGTCAGCAGCAGGGCGATCCCGGCAGCCTGGGCAGTGACGCCGTGCAGGCCCTGGCCCCCGACGGCCGCACCGGCCTGTGGGTGGGCACGCAGGACCGTGGCCTGTTCAGGCTCGATCTGGCCAGTGGCCAGGCCCAGGCCGTGGACACCGGCGGCCTACCTATCCACCTGGTGCGGGCGCTGCGGCAGCAGCCCGGCGTGGGCCTGTGGATCGGCGCCCAGACCGGGCTCTACCTGTTGCCCGAAGGCGCGCCCCAGCCGCAGGCCATCGACCTGCAGACCGACGACCCCTCGGCGCACATGATTTCCTCCCTGGCCCTGCAGGCCGACGGCACGCTCTGGGCGGGCAGCCAGACCGGCCTGTTCCGTCGCAGCCCCCAGGGGCAATTGCAGCGCCTGCGCCAATTCGGGCCGCAGCCCGCGTTGCCGAACGAGGAGATCCTGAGCCTGAACACCGACCGTCAGGACCGGCTCTGGGTCGGCACCGCTGGGGGGCTGTTCCTGCAGGTGGCCGATCGCTTCGTGCCCGCGCTGACCGGTGCGCCCGAGCTGGCGCTGGACCGGCTCAAGGTGCATGCGCTGCGCGAGGACGGCGCCGGCCGCCTGTGGATGGCCTCGCCCCTGGGCCTGTTCGAGCTCGAGCCCCTGGGGCCGCAGCAATGGCGGCCCCGCTTGCGCAGCGATGGGGTGGCGGGGCCGATCTGGAACCTGGAGCTGGATGAGGCCGAGGGCCTGTGGCTGGCCGGCTCCCAGGGCCTGAGCCGGCTCGCACCGGACCGGCGCCAACTGCAGTACCGCGCCGGCCTGGGCGGGCGCCTGCAGGTGGGTGCGGCCCTGGGCGCCAGCGCGCGCGGGCCGGATGGCGCCCTGTACTTCGGCTCGCCAGGCGTGCTGCGCGTGGAGCCGGCCGCGCTGCCGCCGGCGCCTGCCGCCGCGCCGGTGCTGCTGGCCGATGTGCGCGTGTTCAACCGTTCGCTCAGGGCCGCCAATGCCCAGCCCAGCCTGGCCGAACTGGGCGTGGACGGGCCGCTGGAGCGGGCGCGCAGCCTGCAGCTCAGCCACCGCGAGGCCATGGTCAGCTTCGAGCTGCGCGCCCAGCAGTTCCTGGGCGCCGAGCGCGTGCGCTATGCATGGAAGCTGAACGGCTTTGACCGCGACTGGATCGAGGGCGAGCCCGGCCAGGGCCTGGCCACTTACACCAATCTGGACCCCGGCCGCTACCAGCTCTGGGTGCGCAGCGCCCATCCAGACGGCGACTGGGGCGAGCCGCAGCGCCTGCTGGACGTGGCGGTGGCGCCGCCCTGGTGGCGCTCGCTGCCCTTCCGCGCTCTGCTGCTGGCCCTGCTGGTGGCCAGCGTGGTGCTAGCCTGGCAGCTGCGCGTGCGCCATCTGCGTGCCACCCAGCGGCGGCTGGAAAGCGAGGTGGCGCGGCGCACCGCCGAGGTGCAGGCGCAGCGCCAGCACCTCGGCGTGCTGAGCGAGATCGGTCGCGAGCTGACCGCCAATCTGGACCCGCAGGCGGTGCGCCAGGCGCTGATCGACCACCTGTCCGCGCTGCTGCCGGCCAGCTGCTTCGGCCTGGGCCTGGTGAACCGCGAGGAAGCGGTGGTGGAGTTCGGTCTGGTGATGGACCAGGGGCGCGCCTTCCGGCCCTACCGCCGCCGCCTGGACGCGCAGGAGCAGCCGGCCGCGCGCTGCGTGGCCACCGGCGAGCCGCAGTGGCTGCGCGAACTGACCCACGACAACCGCCAGGTGGACAGCGCCCAGCGCCAGCAGGACAACGAATGGCTGCAGATGGAAGACGGCAGCCCGCCCAGCCGCTCGCGTTCGGCGCTCTACGTACCGCTGAAGATCAAGGGCGAGGTGCTGGGCGTGCTGGCGGCCCTCAGCCCCGAGCCCGATGCCTTCAACCAGACCCATCTGGACATGCTGCAGACCCTGGGCGCCTACGCCGCTGTGGCGCTGGACAACGCCGCCGCCTACAAGCAGCTGGAGCAGGCCCAGGCCCAGCTGGTGGAACAGCGCAAGCTGGCGGCGCTGGGGCACTTGGTGGCCGGGGTGGCGCATGAACTCAACACGCCGCTGGGCAACGGCCTGCTGGCCGCCTCGACCCTGTGCGAGGAAGGCCGGCGCCTGGGCCAGACCGTCAGCCAGGGCCAGCTGCGCAAGAGCGATCTGAACCACTACCTGCAGACTCTGGATGGCTGCGGCGAGGTCCTGCTGCAAAGCCTGGAGACCGCCAGCCGCCTGGTGGCCAGCTTCAAGCAATTGGCGGTGGACCGCAGTGGCGAGCAGCGTCAGCACTTCAGTCTGCAGGCCCTGGTGGAGGAGCTGCGCACCACCAGGGCGCAGGCCATCCAGCAAGCCGGCCATCGCTTTGAAGCGGAGCTGGCGCCCGCGCTCGCGCTGGACAGCTACCCCGGCGCCCTGCGCCAGGTGCTGGAGCAGCTGGTGGACAACGCCTTGGAGCATGGCCTGGCCGGCCGCCCGGGCGGCTGCCTGCGCCTGCGCGCCGAGGCCCTGGGTGCGCGCCGGCTGCGCCTGCGCTTCAGCGACGACGGCCAGGGCATTGCGCCCGAGCACCTGGGGCGGGTGTTCGATCCCTTCTACACCACGCGTTTTGGCCGTGGCAGCAATGGCCTGGGCCTGCACCTCGTCTACACCCTGGTCAGCTCCCTGTTGGGCGGGCAGATCCGCGTGCGCAGCGAGCCCGGCCAGGGTTCTGAATTCGAGATCGAACTGCCGCTGGAGGCGCCGCGCTGAGCCCAGCGGCCACCCCACCGGGTTTGGGGTAAAGGTCTAGAAGTCAGCGCCACCCCCGCCACCATAATCCCGCCCGCGCCGCCGCCCCCTGCCCGGGAGCCGTGGCGCCTTTTCATCCGTCCCGGTGCCGTGCCCATGAACACCACGCTGATCGTCTTCGTCGTCCTGTACCTGCTCGGCACCCTGGCCATCGGGGTCTGGGCCGGCTCCCGCATCAAGAACACCTCGGACTTCGCGATTGCCGGGCGTAGCCTGCCGCTGGTGATGGTGATCACCACCACCTTCGCCACCTGGTTTGGTGCCGAGACGGTGATGGGCATCCCCGCCAAGTTCGTGCAGGGCGGCCTGGGTGCCATCGTCGAGGACCCCTTCGGCGCCGGCACCTGCCTGATCCTGGTGGGTCTGTTCTTCGCCGCCAAGCTTTACCAGCGCAACCTGCTGACCATCGGCGACTTCTACCGCCAGCGCTACGGCAAGGGCGTGGAAGTGTTCTGCTCGGCGGCCATCATCCTCAGCTACCTGGGCTGGGTGGCGGCGCAGATCACGGCGCTGGGTCTGGTCTTCAATGTGCTGACCAATGGCGCCATGAGCCCGGCCACCGGCATGATCATCGGCACCCTGGCGGTGCTGATCTATGTGGTGATCGGCGGCTTCCTGGCCGTGGCCTGGACGGACTTCATCCAGATGATCGTGCTGGTGGTCGGCCTGTCCGTGATCGCCGTCTTCGCGGCCGACCTGGCTGGCGGCGCCGGCAAGGTGCTCGACCTGGCGAGCCAGAAGGACTTGTGGAAGTTCTTCCCAGAGCCCAGCTTCGCCGACATGGCGATGTTCATCGGTGCGGCCCTGACCATGATGCTGGGCTCGATCCCCCAGCAGGACGTGTTCCAGCGCGTGATGTCCGCCAAGGATGCCAAGACCGCCCAGCGCGGTGCGGTGATCGGCGGCACCGCCTACATCCTGTTCGCCTTCGTGCCGATGTTCATCGTCAGCGCCGCCGTGGTGGTGATGGGCAACGAGGTGATGGAACTGGCCGCCAACGACTACCAGCGCGTGCTGCCCGCCTTCATCATGGGCAAGATGCCGCTGATCATGCAGATCCTGTTCTTCGGGGCGCTGCTGTCGGCCATCAAGAGCACGTCCTCGGCCACCCTGCTGGCGCCTTCCACCAGCTTTGTGGAGAACATCCTCAAGCAGCTGCGCCCGGGCATGACGGACAAGCAGCAGCTGCTGGCGATGCGCTGGACCATCGTCATCTTTGCCGCTCTGGTGCTGGCCTACGCCATCGCCATGCAAGGCACCTCGATCTACGAGCTGGTCTCGGCCGCTTACCAGGTGACGCTGGTGGGGGCTTTCATTCCGCTGGTGTTCGGCCTGTACTGGTCGCGCGCCAGCACCCAGGGCGCGATCTTTTCGCTGGTGGCCGGCGTGGGCACCTGGATCGCCTTTTTCCCGCAGGTCACTACCTGGGGCGAGGTCTTCCCCGGCCAGCTGGCCGGCCTGATCGCCGCGTTCTTCGGCATGGTGCTGGGCTCGCTGGCGCCGCAGTGGCTGGCGAACCGCCACGAGCATGTCGATCACCACTTGAAGCCGCATCCCTGAGCCCCATCTGTTCCGGGCCTGCGCCCAT
Organism: Inhella sp.; assembly: GCF_041912635.1. GTDB lineage: Bacteria > Pseudomonadota > Gammaproteobacteria > Burkholderiales > Burkholderiaceae_C > Inhella. The sequence continues at coordinate 65,710 of NZ_JAYRMO010000007.1, read as the reverse complement.
TCCGCATGGCGGGATGGGTGTTTCTTAGAATCGCGGGCTTTTTGCCCGCTCCCGGAGTTGTCCCATGCCCATCTACGCCTACCGCTGCAGCGCCTGTGGCCATGCCAAGGATGTGCTGCAAAAGCTATCTGACGCCCCGCTGAGCACCTGCCCGGCTTGCGGCGCCGACACCTTCGCCAAGCAGCTGACGGCTGCCGGCTTCCAGCTCAAGGGCTCGGGCTGGTACGCCACCGATTTCAAGGGTGGCGCCAGCGCGCCGGCGCCGGCCGCCGCGGAGGCCGCGCCGGCACCGGCCGCCGCCGGCTGCGGCACGGCTTGCAGCGGCTCCGGCTGCCATTAAGGAATCCGTGTCCACGCTGCGCAAATACCTGATCGCCGGCCTGCTGGTCTGGCTGCCCCTGGCCATCACGGTCTGGGTGCTGCATGCCGTCCTGGGCCTGCTGGACGGCATCTTTGCCGCAGTGCTGGGCGCGGCCGCCAAGGTGGCCCCACCCGGCTTGGCCGGTTTCCTGGGCGAGCTGCACAAGATCCCCGGCCTGGGTGTGCTGGTGCTGGCCCTGCTGCTGCTGGCCACTGGCGTGTTCGTGGCCAATTTCGTCGGCCAGTGGTGGCTGCGCCAATGGGATGGGTTGATGCACCGCATCCCCATCGTCAAGAGCATCTACAGCTCGGTCAAGCAGGTCAGCGACACCCTGTTTTCCAGCAAGGGCAACGCGTTTCGCGAGGCCGTGCTGGTCGAGTACCCGCGCGCCGGCAGCTGGACGATTGCCTTCGTCACCGGCAAGCCTGCGCTTGAGGTGGCGCCGCTGCTGGGCGATGGCAGCGAGCATGTCTCGCTCTACGTGCCCACCACGCCCAACCCCACCTCGGGCTTTTTCCTGATGGTGCCCAGAAGCCAGCTGCGCCCGCTCGCCATGAGCGTGGACGCGGCCCTCAAGCACATCATCTCCATGGGGGTTGTGGCCCCCAGCGCCCCCCATCCGCCGGCGGCAGCCGAAGTGCCCCAAAAACCGCCGAGCGACCCCAATCCGATCGGCTGAGCCCGCCGGCGTCGGGCTCAGCCAGGGCATCGCCAATCCCCTCTCTTTTTCAGTTTGTGTGGCCGCGTTGAAGCGGCCAGGAGTCAGAAATGCGTACGAGTTACTGTGGTGATGTGAGCGAGGCCCTGCTGGGTCAAGACGTGACGCTGATGGGCTGGGCCCATCGCCGGCGTGACCATGGCGGCGTGATCTTCATCGACCTGCGCGACCGCCAGGGCCTGGTGCAGGTGGTCTGCGACCCCGACCGCGCCGAGATGTTCAAGACCGCCGAGGGCGTGCGGGGCGAGTTCTGCCTGCAGGTCAAGGGCAAGGTGCGCGCGCGCCCGTCCGGCACCGAGAACGCCAACCTGGTGAGCGGCAAGATCGAGGTGCTCTGCCACGAGCTGACGGTGCTGAACCCCAGCGTCACGCCCCCGTTCCAGCTGGACGACGACAACCTCAGCGAGACCACGCGCCTGACGCACCGCGTGCTGGACCTGCGCCGCCCGGCCATGCAGAAGAACCTGATGCTGCGCTACCGCGTGGCCATGGAGTGCCGCAAGTTCCTGGACGAGAACGGCTTCATCGACGTCGAGACGCCGATGCTGACCAAGAGCACGCCCGAAGGCGCGCGTGACTACCTGGTGCCCAGCCGCGTGCACGACGGCATGTTCTTCGCGCTGCCGCAGAGCCCCCAGCTCTTCAAGCAGCTGCTGATGGTGGCCGGCTTCGACCGCTACTACCAGATCACCAAGTGCTTCCGCGACGAGGACCTGCGCGCCGACCGCCAGCCCGAGTTCACCCAGATCGATATCGAGACCAGCTTCCTGACCGAGGAAGAGATCCGCTCGATGTTCGAAGGGATGATCCGCCACGTCTTCCGCAAGGCCATGAACGTGGAGCTGGGCGACTACCCGGTGATGAAGTACGCCGAGGCCATGCACCGCTTCGGTTCCGACAAGCCCGACCTGCGCGTCAAGCTCGAGTTCACCGAGCTGACCGACTGCATGGGCGATGTCGACTTCAAGGTCTTCAGCGGCCCGGCCACCACCCCGGGTGGCCGCGTGGTGGCGCTGCGCGTGCCGGGCGGCGCCGAGATGAGCCGTGGCGAGATCGACGCCTACACCGAGTTCGTCAAGATCTACGGCGCCAAGGGCCTGGCCTGGGTCAAGGTCAATGAAGTGGCCAAGGGCCGCGAAGGCCTGCAGTCGCCCATCGTCAAGAACCTGCACGATGCCGCGATTGCCGAAATCCTGAAGCGCTCGGGCGCCCAGGATGGCGACATCCTTTTCTTCGGTGCCGACAAGGCCAAGGTCGTCAACGACGCCATCGGCGCGCTGCGCATCAAGATCGGCCACAGCGAGTTCGCCAAGGCCAAGGGCCTGTTCGAGGACCGCTGGGCGCCGCTGTGGGTGGTCGACTTCCCGATGTTCGAGCACGACGAGGAAAACGGCCGCTGGGCCGCCGTGCACCACCCCTTCACTGCACCGAAGGACGGGCACGAGGACTACATGGCGACCGACCCGGGGCGTTGCATCGCCAAGGCCTACGACATGGTGCTGAACGGCTGGGAACTGGGCGGCGGCTCGGTGCGGATCCACCGCGCCGAGGTGCAGGCCAAGGTCTTCGAGGCCCTGAACATCAGCGAGGAAGACCAGCGCATCAAGTTCGGCTTCCTGCTCGACGCCCTGCAGTACGGCGCGCCCCCGCACGGCGGCCTGGCCTTCGGCCTGGACCGTCTGGTGACGCTGATGACCAAGGCCGAGTCGATCCGCGACGTGATCGCCTTCCCCAAGACCCAGCGTGCCCAGTGCCTGCTGACCGGCGCCCCCAGCAATGTGGACGAGAAGCAGCTGCGCGAGTTGCACATCCGCCTTCGCAATGCGGCGGCGACCGCGGCTTGATGGTGGCGTGATCGAATCCCAGGGCAGCTTCGGCTGCCCTTTTTTCTGTCTGTGAGAAAACGTATGAAGCGATGGATCGGACTGGGTTTGGTGTGCGCGTTGGCGGCCTGCGGCAAGCAGGGCACCGAACTGGGCGAGGGCGGTTCGGTGGTCACGGGTTCGGGCGGGCCGGCCGGGGCCAAGAACGCCGCCAAGCAACTGGTGAAGTGCGACGCCCCGGTGGCCACGCTGGCCCTGGTGGAGAACCCGAATGGCTACCAGTACGGCGGCGCGCGCGGCCTGCCCGAGACGCCGCTGCCGCTGGTGCGCCTGCTCGCGCAGCAGAGCGGCTGCTTCCGCGTGGTGGATCGCAACATGGGTCTCAAGCAGATCGTGCAGGAGCATGAGCTGAAGGAGTCCGGCCTGCTGCGCCAGAAGGACAGCACGGTCCACAAGGGCAAGGGCTACGAGGCGCAGTACATGCTGACGCCCTCGCTGACCTTCAGCGAGATGGACGCGGGCCGCCAGGTCGGCGGCATCCTGGGTCAGATCCCGGTGCTGCGCAATTTCGTCGGGGCGGCCGAGCAGGTCAAGCTCAAGGAAGCCCAGGTGACCCTGCTGCTGGTGGACAGCGAGACCACCGAACAGGTGGCCGCGGCCACGGGCTCGGTGCGCGTCACCGACCTGGGCGTGGGCGGCTTCATGATGGGCAAGCTGGGCGGCGCGGCCGGGGCTGGCTGGGCCAACAGCAACGAAGGCAAGGTGATTGCCGCCGCCTTCCTGGATGCGCACAACCAACTGGTGCAGCAGGCGCGCGAGCTCGCCGCCAAGGACCTGCCGCCGCCGGTGGCGACCAAGAAGAACCAGCCGAGCTGATCAGCGCAGGGGCAAGGGCGCCCCCGTCTTCACGCTGCGGATGGAGAAGCTGCTGGTGATGTCCTGCACCATCGGCAGCGCCTGCAGCCGGCGCACGCAGTGTTCGTAGTCGGCCAGCTCGCGCACCACCACCTCCAGCAGGTAATCGTGCGCGCCTGACACCACATGGCAGGCCAACACCTCGGCCATGGCCTGGGCGGCACCCTCGAACTCGCGCACCGCGTCCTCGCGGTGGTGCTGCAGGCGCACGTTGACGAACACCGTCACCCCGAGGTTCAAGGCCTTGCGGTTCAGCACAGCGCGGTAGCCGTCGATCAGCCCCGCCTCTTCTAGGCGCTTGAGCCGGCGTGCGCAGGGGGATTGCGACAGGGCGACGCGCTCGGACAGCTCGGCGATGCTGAGGCGGCCGTCACGCTGCAGCAGGTCGAGGATTTGAAGGTCCAGGGCGTCCATGGGTTGAAATCGCTTCTTGCTGCTTTGATTTTGGCGATTTTCGCCAATCACGATCCGCTCCTGCATCGAAATCGCTGAAATCCGCCCCGGCCGCCTGGTCAGAATTCCTAGGGTTAACACGGAGTTCGACGACCATGCAGTTCCGCGCCGCAAGCCCCTGGGCCCTGATTCGCCTGCCGGCCCTGAGCGCCAGCCAACTGGGTTGGGCGGCCATGGGCCTGACCCTGCTCATCTGGGCGGGCTTCTTCCTGTCGCTGCGTGCCGGGGCCAAGGCGGCGCTGGCGCCCACCGACCTGGCGCTGCTGCGCTTCCTGCCAGCGGCGCTGCTGCTGGCCCCGCTGGCCTGGGCGCGGCGCCGCCGCCTTCTGCAGGTGCCGCCGCGGCTGCTGCTGGCGATCCTGTTCGGTGCGGGCCTGCCCTACTTCCTGCTGGCTGGCTGGGCCATGCGCCACGCGCCGGTGGCCGATGGCGCCACCCTGATTCCGGGCACGCTGCCGCTCTCCGCCGCGCTGCTGGCCGCGTTTGCCAGCGGCCGCGCAGCCCTGGCGCGCTGGCCGGCGCTGCTGGCCATTGCGGTGGGCGTGCTGGTGCTGCTGGTGCTGGGCTCGGGCGCCAGTGGGGCCGCCTGGGTCTACGGGCTGTTCCTGCTGTGCAGCCTGCTGTGGTCGAACTACACCCTGGCGCTGCGCCGCGCCGGGCTGCAGCCGCTGGAGGCGGTGGCCCTGCTGGCGCTGCTGTCCAGCCTGCTGCTGCTACCCCTGCTGGTCTGGCAACCGCCCACCGCCCTGCTGGCCCTGCCCACCTACACCCTGCTGCTGCAGTTCCTGGTGCAGGGCCTGGGCGTGGGCCTGGTGTCCACCTTCAGCTTCAGCCTGGCGGTGGCGCGCCTGGGTGCGCAGCGCTGTGCCGCCGCTGGCGCGCTCACGCCGGTGCTGGCCGGCCTGCTGGCCTGGGCACTGCTGGGCGAGGCACCGGGCCTGGCCACGCTGGTGGGCATGGGCTTGATCGTGGGCGGCGTGCTGTGGAGTCAGCGCCGCGTATAACGCGGCATGCCTTTCAAGATCCCCGAATCGGTGCTGGTGGTGATCCACACCCCGGCGCTGGACGTGCTGCTGATTGAACGTGTGGAGCCGCCCGGCTTCTGGCAGTCCGTCACCGGCGCCAAGGACCATGCGGACGAGCCCTGGACCGTGACGGCCTGGCGCGAGGTGGCCGAGGAAACCGGCATCCGCGCCGGCAGCCTGAGCGACTGGGAGCTCGAGAACGTCTACGAGATCTACCCGCGCTGGGCGCACCGCTACGCCCCGGGCGTGACGCACAACCGCGAGCGTGTGTTTGGCCTCACCGTGCCGGCCGGCACGCCGGTGCAGCTGAACCCGCGCGAACACCGCGCCTGGCGCTGGCTGCCCTGGCAGCAGGCGGCCGATGCCTGCTTCTCGCCCTCCAATGCCGAGGCGATCCTGCAACTTCCCCGGCGCCAACCCTGATGGCCGGCCGGCGCTGCCCGCGCGCATGATGGGGCGGTGAGCAGCGCCAGTCCCCCCGCCACGACCATCGCCACCTCGGCCGCCCTGCGCCAGCGCCTGCGTCTGGCGCTGGCCGTGGCGCTGTGCGGCAGCCTGCTGTCGCTCGCCGCCGGCTATGGCCTGGCGCGCAGCACGCAGCGCCAGGCCGAGGCCGAGCTGCAGCGCCTGAGCCAGCGCGTCGCCCTGGTGCTGCAGCAGCGCATCGAAGCGCCCACCGAAGGCCTGCGCGGCCTGCGCGGCATGCTGGAGGCCACCCAGCGCCTGGAGCAGCCGGCGCTGGAGCGCTATGTGCAATCGCGCGAGCTGCTGGGGCGCTTTCCGGGCGTGCAGGGCTTTGGCTGGGTGCAGGCCACCGAGCAGGGCTATGCCTGGCAGGCCTTTGCCGCCGCCCCCGGCACCCACGCGCCGCCGCTGGATGGCGACCCGGCCTGGCGCGCCACGCTGGATGCCGCGGTGGCCCAGGCTCAGCCGCAGCTTTCCGCCCCCACCGGCCAGGGCTGGGTGCTGGCGCTGCCGCTCTACCAGGCAGGCAAGGCGCAGCAGACGGCGCAGCAGCGCATTGATGCCCTGCGGGCCCTGCTGCTGGCGCCGCTGCAACCCGCCGGCCTGCTGCAGGACCTGGAGGCCCTGGGCGCCGGTGACCTGGCCCTGCGCCTGAGCGACCGCGCCCAGCCCGCCACGCCGCTGCACGTCAGCCCCGGCTGGCGGCCCGGTGTGGCCGGCCAAACCCAGCTGCTGCAGGTGCTGGGCCGCGGCCTGCTGCTGGAAAGCCAGCCCAGCCCGGCACTGAGCGCCAAGTACCCGCTGTGGCCGGCGGCCGGCCTGGCGGCGGCCGGTGTGTTGCTCAGCTACCTGTTCGGCCTGCTGCTGGTGCAGCAGCTGCGCGCCCGCGAGCGGGTGGAGCTGGAGAACCAGGCGCTCACGCGCGAGCTCGAGCAGCTCTCGCGCGTGGCGCGGCGCAGCTCCAACGCCGTGCTGATGGCCGACCCGGAGGGGCGCATCAACTGGGTCAACGAGGCCTTCAGCCAGCTGCATGGCTGGCGCGCCGAGGAGGCCCTGGGCCACAAGGTGGAGGAGCTGCTGCAGATCGAGCTGGGCGACGGCGAGCGTGCCGCGCGCGGCCGCGACGGCAGCCTGCACTGGGTGCTGCAGGAATACCTGCAGAGCCCGCAGGGGCCGATCCTGATCCAGACCGACATCCACGAGCGCAAGCGCATGGAGGCCGAGCTGGCCGCCGGCCGCGAGCTGCTGGACCGCAGTGGCCGCATTGGTGGCGTGGGCGGCTGGTCGCTCGACCTACAGACCCAGACGATGCGCTGGACCGAGCAGGCCTGCCGCCTGCATGAGCTGCCGCTCGACCACCAGCCCAGCCTGGAAGAGGCGCTGGGCTACTTCGCCCCCGAGGCGCAACTGAGCCTGCACGAGGCCCTGGACGCAGCGCGCGAGCAGGGCCGCGGCTTCGAGCTGGAGCTGCCGCTGGTGACGGCGCGCGACCGCAAGATCTGGGTGCGCGTGGTGGGCGAGGTCGAGTTCCAGGGCGGCCGGCCGGCCCATCTGCACGGCACCTTGCAGGACGTGAGCGCGCGCCGCGAGGCCCAGGAGCAGGTGCGCCGCAGCGCCGAACAGCTGCGTGCCGCCATCGATGCCGTCGACCAGGCCTTTGCGCTCTACGACCCGCAGGACCGTTTGGTGTTCTGCAATGAGCGCTACCGCCAGCTGCTGCCCCAGGGGCCCGAGCTGTTCGAGCCCGGCACGCCCTACCGCAGCCTGCTCACCGAACTGGCCGAGCGCGGCCTGGTGCCGGCGGCCAGCGGGCAGGAAGAGGCCTGGGTGGAACGCCGCCTGGCCGAGCGCCGTGCCGGCGCCGTCAACGAGCTGCTGCATCTCAGTGACGGCCGCGTGCTGCGCGTCATCGACCGCCGCATGAGCGATGGCCATGTGGTGGGCTTTCGCCTCGACATCACCGAGCTGGTGCAGGCCAGCGAGCGCGCGCAGGCGGCGGCCACCGCCAAGAGCCAGTTCTTGGCGAACATGAGCCATGAGATCCGCACGCCGCTGCATGCCGTGCTGGGCATGCTGGCCCTGCTGGGCCGCAGCGGCCTGAACGCGCGCCAGAGCGACTACCTGGGCCAGGCCGACAGCGCGGCCCGCGCCCTGCTGGCCTTGCTGAACGACACGCTGGACTTCGCCAAGATCGAGGCCGGCAAGATGGGCCTGGACCCGCAGCCCATCGTGTTCGAGGACTTCTGGCGCGAGCTGGCGCCGCTGTGGGCCGCTGGCCTGCGTGACAAGCCGGTGGAGCTGATCTTCGACCTCGACCCCGCGCTGCCCGCCGCCGTGCTGGGCGACGCGCTGCGCCTGCAGCAGGTGCTGCTGAACCTAGGCTCCAACGCCGTCAAGTTCACCGAACGCGGCGAGGTGCGCCTCCAGGTGCGCCTGCTGGCTCGCGAGGCCGGCCGCTGCCAGCTGGCCTTCCGCGTGCGCGACACCGGCATCGGCATTGCCCCCGAGCATCAGCAGCGCATCTTTGCCGGCTTCACCCAGGCCGAGGCCAGCACCACGCGGCGTTTTGGTGGCACCGGCCTGGGCCTGGCCATCAGCCAGCACCTGGTGGCGCTGATGGGCGGCCATCTGCAAGTGCGCAGCGCGCCGGGGCAGGGCAGTGAGTTCTTCTTCGAGCTGCGCCTGCCGGTGGTGGAGCTGCCGGCGGCCGCCGCGCCGCCCGCGCAGGCGCTGCGCGCCTGGCTGCCGCAGCCGGCGGGCCGCGCCGCGCTGCAGGCCCTGGTGCAGCAGTTGGGCTGGCAGCTGGAGCTGCTGGAGGCGCCTCAGCAGCTCGACACCCTGGCTGCGGGCGCGCCGCTGCTGCTGGACCCGGGCGCCAGCGACGAGCCGCTGCGCCGCCTGCGCAGCCGCCGGCCCGAGCAAGCCTGCCTGGTGCTGGGCAGCCTGCAGCAGCAGGAGCGCTGGCAGGCCGAGGGCCTGCTGGAGGGCCCGGCGCTGGCCCTGCTCAAGCCTCTCACGCCCGGTGCGCTGCGGCGCGCGCTGGCGCGCTTGCTGCAGCCGGTGGAGCACGCCGGTGCGCCGCAGCCGCGCCTGTCGGGCCTGCGTCTGCTGGTGTGTGAGGACAACCCCACCAACCAGCGCGTGGTGGGCGAGCTGCTGCGCCTGGAGGGCGCCCAGCTGCAGCTGGCGGACGATGGCGCGCAGGGCCTGGCGGCGCTGCAGGCCGCTCCCGAAGCCTTCGACGCCGTGCTGATGGACCTGCAGATGCCGCAGCTGGATGGGCTGGAAGCCACGCGCCGCCTGCGCCGCGCCGGCCTGCGCCTGCCGGTGATCGGCATGTCCGCCAACGCCAGCGCGGCCGACCGCCAGGCCTGCTTGAATGCCGGGCTGGATGACCTGATCGGCAAGCCCTTCGAGCTGGAGCAGCTGGTGGCCACGCTGCGGCGCTGGACCGGTCGGGCCGCCCCTTTGCCCGGCCGTGCCGCGCCGGTGACGGACAGCAACCCTGCCGACCCCGTGCACGTGCTGGCGCTGGCCGCCGGCGTCAACCTGGGCACGGCGCTGGCTCGCCTGGGTGGCCAGCGCGCCGTCTATTCGCGCTGTCTGGATAGCTTCCTGAGCGAGCTGCGCGAGCACCGCACGCTGGATGCGCGCCGCCTGCACAGCCTGCAGGGCAATGCCGCCACGCTGGGGGCGCAGGTGCTGGCCGACGAACTGCAGGCCCTGGGCGGCACGGCCGCACGCCCCGGCCCCGAGCAGGAGGCCTGCGTGCGCACCCTGCTGGACGAAGCGCGCCCCGGCCTGGAGGCCCTGGCCGAGGCGCTGCACGGCGAGCTGGGGGCGCAGGCCGCCCCCGAGCCCGCGCCCGCCGCCGGGGCGCCCCCGCCCTTGCGCGCCGAGCTGGAAGCGCTGCTGACCCTGCTGCAGAGCTCCGACCTCGCCGCGCTGGAGCGCCTGCCGCGCCTGCGTGCGCTCGGCCTGGGGCGTAAGCTGAAGGATCTGGAGATCCTGGTGGACCAATTCGATTTCGCCGCCGCCGCAGAGCTGGTGCGGCGCTGGCTGCAAGAACCCGCCCCATGAACGAACCCGATCCGTCCGCCGCGCCGCGCCTGCTGGTCGTCGACGACCAGCCCATCAACATCCAGGCGCTGTACCGCAGCTTCGCGGCCGACCACCAGGTCTTCATGGCCACCACCGGCCAGCAGGCCCTGCAGGTGGCCGAGCAGCAGCGGCCCGACCTGATCCTGCTCGACCTGGAGTTGCCCGACATGGACGGTCTGGCCGTCTGCCGGGCGCTCAAGGCGCAGGAGCTCACGCGCGACATCCCGGTCATCTTCGTCACCGCGCACGGCAATGACGAAGTCGAGACGCGCGGACTCGAAGCCGGCGCGGTGGACTTCATCCACAAGCCCATCAACCCCGCCGTGGTGCGGGCGCGCGTGCGCACCCACCTCACGCTCAAGCAGCAGTCCGACCAGTTGCGCCGCCTGGCCTTTATCGACGGCCTGACCGGCCTGCACAACCGCCGTGCGCTCGACGAGCGCCTGAACTCCGAGCTGCGCCACGCCGCCCGCACCGCCCAGCCGCTGGCGCTGGCCATGATCGACGTGGACTTCTTCAAGGCCTACAACGACCACTACGGCCACCAGGCCGGCGACGACGCGCTGCGTGCCGTGGCCCAGGCCCTGCAGCGCGGCATGCTGCGGCCGGTGGACCTGGCGGCGCGCTACGGCGGCGAGGAGTTCGTTTGCCTGCTGCCCGAAACCGAGGCCCCCGGCGCGCTGGCCGTGGCCGAACGCCTGCGCGCCGCCGTGCAGGCCCTGGCGCTGCCGCATGCCCGCTCCAGCGTGGCCGAGGTGCTGACGGTCAGCATCGGCGTGGCCGCCTGGCCGGCCGGCGCGGGGCGGCCCGCGCTGACGCCCGACACCCTGCTGCAGGCCGCCGACGCGGCCCTCTACGACGCCAAGCATGGCGGCCGCAACCGCGTGTGCGGCCGCGACCTCGAAGCATGAGCGACCTCCAGGAATCCACGCTACGCCTGGCCACCTACAACATCCACAAGGGCGTGCGCGGCCTCGGGCCCGCGCGCCGGCTGGAGATCCACTCGCTGCGCGAGGGGGTGCGCGAACTGGCTGCCGATCTGGTGGCCCTGCAGGAGGTGCGGGCCTTCAACCACCACGAGGCGCGCCGCTTCGCCCACCAGGGCTGGCCCGAGGAAGGCCAGGCCCAGTACCTCGCGCCCGAGGGCTTCCACACCGTCTACCGCAGCAATGCCGTCACCAATGGGGGCGAGCACGGCAATGCGCTGCTGTCGCGCTGGCCCATCCTGCATGTGGGCCACCACGATGTCTCCGACCACCGGCTGGAGCAGCGCGGCCTGCTGCATGTGCAGGTGGACTGGCCGGGCTGCCCGCTGCATGTGGTGGTGCTGCACCTGGGCCTGTTTGCCGGCAGCCGGCTGCGCCAGGTGCACCGACTGGGCGCCTATCTGGAGCGCGAGGTGCCGCCGGATGCCGCGCTGCTCGTTACCGGCGACTTCAACGACTGGCGCGAGCGCCTGGACCCGGCCCTGGCCGACCTGCAACTGCACCGCGCCGAGGTGGACGGCCACCGGCCCCAGACCTTCCCCTCGCGGGCACCGATCTTTGCGCTCGATCGCGTCTACCTGCGCGGCCTGCGCTGCCGCCGCATCGAAGTGCCGCGCGGCCTGCCCTGGGCGCGCGTGAGTGACCACCTGCCGCTGGTGGCGGAGCTGGAGCCCGCGCGGTGATGCGCGCGCGCGCCGCCCCCTGCGGCGGCCACGAGATCCGCCTGCTCGAAGGCGGCGACCAGCTCTTCCCGGCGCTGTGCGAGGCCATCCGTGGCGCCCACCACGAGGTCTGGTTCGCCAGCTACATCGTGCACACCGATGCCCCCTCCGAGGCTGTGCTGCAGGCCCTGCGCGGCGCCGCCCGGCGCGGCGTGCGCGTGCGCATCGTGGTGGACGGTTTCGGCGCCCGCCATGCCTTGCCCTGGTGGCAGGAGCGGCTGGAGGGCAGCGGCGTGGCGCTGGCGGTGTTCCGCCCCATCGACCGCTGGTGGCACTGGCTGCAGCCGGGCCAGCTGCGCCGCCTGCACCAGAAGCTCTGCGTGGTGGATGGCGAGCATGCCTTCGTGGGCGGCATCAACCTCATTGACGACCGCCGCGACCTGAACCACGGCGAGCTGGAGGCGCCGCGCCTCGATTACGCCGTGCACCTGCGTGGCGCGCTGGCGCACGACGTGGCGCGTGCCGCCCGCAAGGTCTGGACGCGTGCCTGGTTGGGCCGCGACTTCGGCGAAGAGCTGCGCGACTGGCTGCTCGCCCCCGAGCTGGTGGACCGCTCGCGCGAGCTGCTGGGCCGCTGGTGGCAGCGCACGCGCGGCCTGCTGGGCGTGCGCAAGGCCTTGCGCGCCCAGCAGCGCGCCGCCCAGTCCGACCGCCGTCCGGTGCGTGCCGCCTTCGTGTTGCGCGACAACCTGCGCCACCGCCACGACATCGAGCGCGAGTACCTGCACGCGCTGCGCAGCGCGCAGACCCGCTTCGACCTCATCTGCCCCTACTTCTACCCCAGCGCCCGCCTGCTACGCGCGCTGCTGGGCGCGGCCCGGCGTGGCGTGCAGGTGCGCCTGCTGCTGCAGGGTCGCTTCGACTACCGCCTCGCCGCCCTGGCCGCCCGGGCGCTCTACGCCGAGCTGCTGGCGCGCGGCGTGCGCATCTATGAATACCGCGCCGCCTTCCTGCACGCCAAGGTGGCGCTGGCCGATGCCGAATGGGCCACCGTGGGCAGCAGCAACCTCGACCCGACCTCGCTGCTGCTGAACCTGGAAGCCAATGTGGTCGTCTACGACGCCGGCTTCAACCAGGAAATTGGCCAGGCCTTCGAGCGCGCGCTCGAAGGTGCCGAGGCCATCCACCCGGCCGGCGCACCGCAAGGCCTGGGCGCCTGGCTGAAGCGCCTGCTGGTGGCGTGGATTGCGCAGACCTATCTGCGTGTGGCGGGGGGGCCGGAGCGGTACTGAGCCTGGCCGCAGGCCAGGCGCTAGTTCGGCGCGGCCCCCTGCAAGGGCAGCTCCGGCAACGCGGCATCGAAGCGCGCCACCCAGGCGGGCTCCACCTTGAGGCTGCACAGCAAGTGCCGGCTGGGCGGCTCCGGCATGCCGGGCGGCTGCAGGGCGGTGAACTCGCCCGGTCCATAGCCCTGACGCTGCAACATCAAGGCCAGCTCGCTGCGGGTGCTGATCATGAAGTCGGCCCGGCCGCGCGCCAGCATCGGCAGCGCGCGGGCCGTGCCGGCGCTGACCAGCTGGGCCGGGCGGGCACGGCCCGCAATCCAGCGGTCCAGCTCGGGGCCGTAGGACACGCCCTCGAAGCTGAGCAGTTCAAAGCGCGAGTCCTGCAGCGCGGCCTGCGCGTCGGGCCGCTCCGCCAGCTGCGCCATCACGGCGGGCGGGCCGATCAGCACCTGCTGCTCCTCTCGTACCAGGGCCTTGGAGTAGCGGCCGAAGCCGGCCCGCTCGGGGGTGTAGAACGCGCCGAGCAGGCAGAAGGCCGTGCGGTTGGCCTGTAGCTCATGCAGGCTGCGGCGCAGCGGCATGAACTCCAGGCGCACGCTCAGGCCGGCGGCGTCAAAGGCCTGCCGGGCGCGCTGCAGCAGCAGCGGCCCGTTGAGCACGGCCCCTTGGCCATCCGGGGCACGCATCGACTCCAGCACATGCACGGGCACGGGCGCTTCGGCCCAGGCGGGCGCCCGCATCGCAAGCAGCAGGGCGAGCAGCGCGCCGAGGCGCGGCAGGGGGGTGTGCATGGCGGACCTAGGGCGGTGGCTGTGGCTGCCAGGGCACCGCCGGCAGCGCCGCATCAAAGCGCGCCACCCAGGCGGGGTCGACCTTGCGGCTGCACAGCAGATGCCGGGTGGGTGGTGCCGGCATGCCGGGCAGCAGCACGGCCTCAAAGCGGCCCATCGGGTAGCCCTCGCGGCGGCGCATGGCTTCGAGCTCGCTGCGCGCGCCGATCATCAGATCGGCATGGCCGCGCTCCAGCATGGGCAGGGCACGGGCGGTGCCGGAGCTGGCGCGCACAGGCGCCTGCGGGCGCAGGGCGATCCAGCGGTCCAGCTCCACGCCATAGGAAACGCCTTCGTACACGAGCAGCTGCAAGCGGGAGTCATGCAGCGCCAGCTGGGCCGTAGCGAGCTGGCGCAGCTGCGCGGCCACCCGCGCCGGGGCGATCAGCACCTGCTGCTCTTCCAGCGCCACGGGGCGCGAGTAGCGGCCGAAGGCCTCGCGCTCCGGTGTGCGGAACACGCCCAGCACGCAGAGGGCTTCGTCATTGCGGCTCAGGGCCTGCAAGCTGCGGCGCAAGGGCACGGGCTCGAAGCGCACGGCGAGCCCAGCGGCGTCAAAGACCTTCTGCATGCGCTCCTGAAGCCCGGTGACCGGATGCGTCTGCGGCTGACCGTCCGCACCGCGCGGAGCTTCCAGCACGTGCACGGGCATGGGCTCCGCGGCGGAAGCGGTGGCGGGGCCGACCAGGATGAGAAGGCTGAACAGGGTGCTGCGCATGGGGGCGAGGCGCAAGGCGCCACGGCCGATTGTGCGGGCGCCTCGATTCAGCCAAACGACGCTGCACCGTCGCTCCCGCCCGAGTGGGGGACGGACGCCTCAGAGCCAGACGGCATCGGGAGATGCCGCCAGGCCCGCGAGCTTGGTCAGCGCGTATTCCAGCCGTTCACGCGAGCCGTCCATCAAGGCCAGGCGCACATGGCGCCGGCCCTCGCCATCGCGGTTCATGGAAAAGCTGTCGCCCGCCGCCACGATCAGCTGGTGGCCGCGCGCGAGCGCCGCGAACTGGTCGCCGCTGCTCCAGGCCTGGGGCAGCTCCAGCCACAGATGGAAGGCCGTGGGGTGGGCCCGCAGGTTCAGGCCACCCAGGTAGGCGCGCGCCAGGGTCTGGCGGGCTTGCGCCTCCTCGCGTTGGCGATGCGCCATATCACGCGCCTTGCCGCTGCGGATCAGCTGCGTGGCCAGCTCGGCCAGCAGCGGCGACACCATCCAGACACTGCTGCGCACGGCGGCGGCCAGCGCCGTCAGCCACTGCGGCGGGGCGTGCACGTAGCCCAGGCGCACGGTGGAGGCCACCGACTTGGACAGGCTGGTGAGGTAGAGCGTGCGCTCCGGCGCGAAGCTGGCCAGCGGGGGCAGGGGCTCGCTGGCGAGAAAGCCGTACAGGTCGTCATCCACCAGCTTGAAGTCGAACTCGCGGGCCAGGGCGGCGATCTGGCGCCGGCGCTCCAGGGGCAGGGTGGTGCCGGTGGGGTTTTGCAGATTGGGAATGCAGATCAGCAGCGCTGGTCGCTCCTGTTCGCACAGCGCACGCAAGGCCTCGGGCTGCAGGCCTTGCGCGTCCATGGGCACGCCGCGCAGGCGGCGACCCAGGAGCTGCACCACCGAGGCCACCCCGGGGTAGCAGAGCGATTCGCACAGCACCAGATCGCCCGGCCGTGTGAGCGCAGCCACCGCCAGCCACAAGCCGTGCTGACCGCCACAGGTCAGCAGCACCTGCTCGGGTTGCGCGGCCAGGCCGGCTTCCTGCAGCCACTGCGCGCCGGCCTGCAGATGCTGGCTGTTGGCGCCGTCGGGGGTGTAGTCCAGCATGTCGGGCAGGCGTGCGGACTGCGCCAGCTCGGCCAGCGCCGCGCGCACGAAGGACTCCTGCAGGGCGGCATTGGGTTTGACGATCGACATGTCCAGCCCCAGCACCGCAGGCGCCGCGGGCGCACCCGGCGGCGGCAAGGCGCGTTCGCACACGAAGGTGCCGCGCCCGACCTCGCCGCTGACCAGGCCCTCGCGGTGCACCGCTTGGTAGGCGCGCCCGACGGTGCCCGGCGTGATGCCCAGCGCGGCGGCCAGTTCCTTCAGGGTCGGCAGGCGTTCCCCGGCCTCCAGCACCCCTTGCTGGATGTCGCGCCGCAGCGTGTCGGCCAGGCGCAGGTAGATCGGGCCATCACCCTCGACCAGTTGGGGAATCCACATGGTGTATTTGGCGCATTGAGTTGATTCAACTGACGCAATTCTCCATCGCAATCAGGCAATCGACCCTGCGTCGGTTGGAAATCCCAAGAGCTGGGGGGTGCTTTCCTGCTCAAAGTCGCTACATTGAGGCGATGCAATGTTGCTTAATGAATGGATGTAAGTGACTTAATATGTACAAACACGTAACCGACCCCCTGGCGGACGCCGATCCCGACATCTGGGCCGTCGTGCAGGACGAGGCTCGGCGGCAGGAGGATCACATTGAGCTGATCGCTTCCGAGAACTACACCTCGCCGGGCGTGCTGCAGGCCCTGGGTTCGCAGCTGACCAACAAGTACGCCGAGGGCTATCCGGGCCGGCGCTACTACGGCGGCTGCGAGGTCGTGGACCGGGCGGAAACCTTGGCCATCCAGCGCGCCTGCGCCCTGTTCGGCGCCGAGGCGGCCAATGTCCAGCCGCATTCCGGCTCCCAGGCCAACCAGGCGGTGTTCTTCGCCTTGCTGCAGCCGGGTGACCGCATCCTGGGCATGGACCTGACGCAGGGCGGCCATCTGACCCATGGCATGCCGCTGAACATCAGCGGCAAATGGTTCCAGGTCAGCAGCTACGGGCTTGATGCGCGCTGCGAGATTGACTACGAGGCCATGGAGCGCCTGGCGCATGAGGTGCGGCCGCGGCTCATCATTGCCGGCGCCTCGGCGTACTCGCTGCGCATCGACTTCGAGCGCTTTGCGCGCGTGGCTCGCGCGGTGGGCGCCTATCTGATGGTGGACATGGCCCATTACGCCGGCTTGGTGGCGGCCGAGCAGTACCCGAGCCCGATCCCGCATGCCGACGTGGTGACCACCACCACGCACAAGGGCCTGCGCGGCCCGCGCGGCGGCCTGATCCTGATGAAGGAGCAGCATGCGCGGGCCATCAATGCGGCCATCTTCCCTGGCCTGCAGGGCGGCCCGCTGATGAACGTGATCGCCGCCAAGGCGGTGGCGCTGCACGAGGCAGCCACGCCCGCTTTCGTCCAGCACCAGCGCCAGGTCCTGCGCAATGCCCAGGTGATGGCCGAGACCCTGCAGGCGCGTGGCCTGTCCATCGTTAGCGGGCGCACCGAGAGCCATCTGATGCTGGTGGACCTGCGGGATTCGCGCCTGACCGGGCTGGACGCGCAGCAACTGCTCGAAGGTCTGGGCCTGACCTGCAACAAGAACGCGGTGCCGGGCGATCCGCGCAAGGCGGCCTTGACCAGCGGCATTCGCCTGGGCAGCCCTGCCATGACGACGCGCGGCTTCGGCGCCGACGAAGCGCGTCAGGTCGCCGTCTGGGTGGCCGATGCCCTGCAAGCCCCCGACGACGAGGCGCTGCTGGCCCAGATCCGCCACCAGGTGCGCGCGCTGTGTGCGCGCTTCCCCGTCTACCGCTGAAGGATTCCGCATGCGCATCACCTGGCAAGAATTCCGTGCCGACCAATCCCTGTCCGCCTGGGTCGCCGGCCTGCTGGCGGTGCTGATCTCTTATGCGGGGCCGCTGGTCATCGTGTTCGAGGCTGCGCGCCAGGCCCAGCTTTCGACGGCCATGACCTCGTCGTGGATCTGGGCCATCTCGATCGGCAGCGGCCTGACCGGCCTGATCCTCAGCTGGCGGCTGAAGACGCCCATCATCACCGCCTGGTCCACGCCCGGTGCCGCGCTGCTGGTGGCCACGCTGCCGAGCTTGAGTCTGCCGCAGGCGGTCGGCGCCTATCTGGTGGCCTCGGCGGCCATCACCCTGATCGGCGTCTCGGGCCTGTTCGACCGCCTCATCGCCCAGATCCCGAAGGGCCTGGCCGCCGCCATGCTGGCCGGCATCCTGCTGCGCTTCGGCACCGGCGTGTTCGCCTCGGTCTCGGCCAGCCCGCTGCTGGTGCTGCTGATGATCGCGACCTTTATGGTGTTCAAGCGCCTGCAGCCGCGTTACGCCATTGCGGCCGTGATGGCGGTGGGCATCGCCACGGCCATGGCCCTGGGCCAGACCCGCTTCGCAGGTGTCGAGTTCGAGCTGGTGCGCCCCACGCTTGTGATGCCCGAATGGTCCACGCATGCCGTGCTCAGCCTGGGCCTGCCGCTGGCGCTGGTCACCTTGACCGGCCAGTACGTGCCCGGCATGGCGGTGCTGCGCAGCTCGGGCTACTCGGTGCCGGCGGCCGGCATCGTCGGCCTCACCGGCCTGGTGTCCCTGCTGCTGGCGCCGTTCGGCTCGCATGGGGTCAATCTGGCGGCCATCACCGCGGCCATCTGCACCGGCAAGGAGGCGCACGAGCAGCCTGGCAAGCGCTATGTGGCCGGCATCGCCTGCGGGCTGATCTATCTGCTCATCGGTGCCTTTGGCGGCGCGCTGGCCCTGGTGTTCGCTTCGCTGCCGCCCGAGCTGATCGGAGCCCTGGCTGGACTCGCCCTGCTCGGTGCCATCGCGACCGGGCTGATCGGCGTGGTGCAGGACGAGGCCCATCGCGATGCCAGCCTGATCACGCTGCTGGCCACGGCTTCCGGCATGAGCTGGCTCGGTCTGGGCTCGGCCTTCTGGGGCTTGCTGCTGGGGGGAATTGCCTACTTGGTGATGCACCGGCCCTGGACGCGCGTCGATGTTGCCCGGCCTGGCGCCAGAACGACTTGAGGCCCCGGGCCTGTGCGGCGTCCCTGTGGTTTTGCTGAAGCGGCAGTCAGCGTGCCGCCACCAGGCGAGTTGCGTAGCTCATTCTGTGTGGGCGTGTCGCAGCCAGCTGCGCGCCAGCATGTCGGCCAGGGCATCAGTCGGTGAGCTGCCGCGGCCATAGCCCAGGTAGACCTGCAGCCCGCGAAGACCGCTCAGGTCGGCGTCGCGCACCAGGTCGAACTCCTGTGCACTCAGGCGCCCGCATTGCCAGGCACGCGCTTGGCTGGGCCGATGCAATTGCCAGCCGTCTGCGCTCAGGGTGTAGAGCGAACCATCGGCCAGCTGGGCGGCGGCAAACATGCAACCCGGTTGCCCAGCGTCCGCTTGATTGGGTGCCACGCTGGCCACCAGGGTGCGCTTTGTCGGAGCGCCCCAGGCCAGCACTTCAGCGTCCAGGCCGGTGGGCGAGTAGACGTTGAAGCCGATCGGGGTGGGCGTCGGCACATGCTCGGTGCCGCCATTGCCCAGCATGCCCCGCACATTTCCGCCCCAGGCCCAGACGGCGCCATCGAACTTGATTGCGAAGCCGTTGTTGTTGCCGCCGCCGACAGTGGTCTTCCAGAAGCCTTCGCCGACTTTCACCGGGCGGTGCACGTTGTTAGCTGTGCCATCGGGTTTGGTGTTGACGCCATCGCCCACGGCGTACCAGGCGCCCATGCCCCAGCCCCAGAGGCTGCCGTCATCGCGAATGGCATGGCCATGGAAGCTGCCGTTGGTGACGGCCACGAAAAGGGCCGCGGTCGATCAGCCGGGGCTGCAGCACCGAGTCGCAGGCGCTGGCCGGGTCGGCGCCGGCAAAGCTGGTGCAGGGGCCGAGGCCCAGAGACGAGTAGCCATTGAAGCCCCAGCCCCACAGGCTGCCATCGGTCTTGAGCGCGAGCGAGAAATCCTCCCCCGCGCTGATGACCTTGAAGCCCTCGCCGATGCGTGTCGGGGTGGTCGTTGGCGTGTCACCCACCGCACCGCCTTCGGCAAAGCCGCCCCAGGCCCAGAGCGAGCCATCCGGCTTCAGGGCCAGGTGGTGAGTCATGCTGGTGTGCACCTGGGCGTAGCCGGCACCGACCGCGGTGGGTTGCAGAACTCTCGACGGGCTGAGCGATCCCAGCCCCAGGCTGCCCCAGGAGAATTGGCACCCCAAGTCCACAACCGGCCGTCGCGTGTCAGGCCCGCCGCGCTATGCCAATTGCCAACCACCTGCTGGAAGTTCTGACCAATGAGCACGGGCAGATGGCGGTCGGTCTGTGTGCCATCACCCAGCTGGCCCGAGGCATTGCCACCCCAGGCCCAGAGCGAGCCGTCCGCCTTCAGCGCCAGGGTGTGGCCATCGGAACTGGCGATCTGTGGCATGGCGGCCTGGCCGGCGAGCGGCAGCAGGGCCAGGGCAAATAGGGCAAGGGCGTGGCGCATGGATTGATCGCGTCTCGCGACGGCGCATCTTCCACCGCGATCCCGGAACCAGGGTCTCCTGCTCCGGGATGAGAGCGGAGACCCAGGCCTGCGCCGGGCTGCCGCTCTCGGCGTCCGTCAGCCGAAGACGCGTAGCGCGCCCTGCTGCCCTGCGATGCCGGCCAGCGCGCCCGCCTGGACCATCGCAAACGCCGCCTCGATATCCGGCGCCAGGTAGTGGTCCGTATTCATTGCCGGTGCCTTGCTGCGCAGCAGCTCGTACGCACCTTCCAGCGCCGCCGAACTCTTCAACGGGCGCAGGAACTCGAAGCCCTGGCAAGCGGCCAGCCACTCGATGGCGACGATGTGGCCGCTGTTGTCCAGCATCGGGCCAAGCCGGCGGGCGCCGAAGGTGGCCATCGAGACATGGTCTTCCTGGTTGGCGCTGGTCGGCAGGCTGTCCACGCTGGCCGGATGGGCCAGGCTCTTGTTCTCGCTGGCCAGGGCGGCCGCGGTCACGTGGGCGATCATGAAGCCGCTGTTCAGGCCGGCGTTCTCGGTCAGGAAGGCGGGCAGGCGCGACACACCGGTGTCGATCAGCATGGCGATGCGGCGCTCGGCGATGGCGCCGACTTCGGCAATCGCCACCGCCAGCGCGTCGGCGGCCAGGGCCACCGGCTCGGCGTGGAAGTTGCCGCCGCTGATCATCGTGGCGCTGCCGTCCTTCTCGGCGAAGACGAGCGGGTTGTCCGTCACCGCATTGGCCTCGCGCAGCAGCACGTCGCGCACATAGCGGGCCTGGTCCAGGCAGGCGCCCATCA
This sequence comes from Inhella sp., assembly GCF_041912635.1. Taxonomy (GTDB): domain Bacteria; phylum Pseudomonadota; class Gammaproteobacteria; order Burkholderiales; family Burkholderiaceae_C; genus Inhella. The sequence goes on along the minus strand of NZ_JAYRMO010000007.1, from coordinate 45,005 downwards.
CCTGGGGCTGGCAGCGCAGGCAGTAGGGATCCTGCACGCGGTCGTCGTTTTCGGCGTGGCTGGCGCGGATGGCGCTGCCCTTGAGCAGCTCGCGGTACACGCCGGCCACCTCGATCTGGCCCGGCTGGCCGCGCACGGCGTGGATGCGGGCGTCAAACGGGCCGTCGCTGCCGCGTGCGGCGTCCAGGCTCAGTGCGCCGCTGACCACAGCGCTGGCGTACAGCACCTCGAAGCGCATCAGCGCGTCCAGTGCCAGCGCGGTGCTGGTCTGGGTGCCGTTGATCAGGGCCAGGCCTTCTTTGGCCGCGAGCTTCAGCGGCTTCAGGCCCGCCGCTTCCAGTACCTGGCCGGCGGGGCGGCGCTGGCCGTCCACCAACATCTCGCCTTCGCCCATCAGCGCCAGCGTCATGTGCGAGAGCGGCGCCAGATCACCCGAGGCGCCCACCGAGCCCTGGCAGGGCACGTAGGGCGTCAGGCCGGCGTTGAACACGTCGAGCAGGGCCTGCACCACTTCGGGCCGCACGCCCGAGATGCCGCGCGCCAGGCTGGCGAGCTTGGTGGCCAGCATCAGGCGCAGCACGCGCTCGTTCATGGGCGCGCCCACCCCCACGCAATGCGAGCGGATCAGGTTGCGCTGCAGGGTATCCAGCTCGTCCTTGGCAATGCGCTTGCTGGCCAGCTTGCCGAAGCCGGTGTTGACGCCGTAGACGGCGGCGTCGCCCGCCGCCGCCTTCTGCACCACGGCGGCACCGCGGTTGATGTCTTCCCAAGCCTCGGGCACGAGTTCCAGACGCACGCCGCCTTGCTGGATGGCGCGCAGTTGGTCAAGGGTCAGTGCGCCGGGGGTGAGTTTCAGAGTGGTCGTCATGTTCAGAGGCTCGGCAGGTTCAGACCGCGTTCGCGGGCGCAGGTTTGGGCAATCTCGTAGCCCGCATCGGCATGGCGCATCACGCCGGTGCCGGGGTCGTTCCAGAGCACGCGCTTGAGGCGCTCGGCGGCCTCGGGCGTGCCGTCGGCCACGATCACCACGCCGCTGTGCTGGCTGTAGCCCATGCCCACGCCGCCGCCATGGTGCAGGCTGACCCAGGTGGCGCCGCCGGCGGTGTTCAGCATGGCGTTCAGCAGCGGCCAGTCGCTGACGGCATCGCTGCCGTCCATCATGCTTTCGGTCTCGCGGTTCGGGCTGGCCACCGAACCGCAGTCCAGGTGGTCGCGGCCGATCACGATCGGGGCCTTCAGCTCGCCCTTGGCGACCATCTCGTTGAAGGCCAGACCGGCCAGATGGCGCTGACCCAGGCCCAGCCAGCAGATGCGCGCCGGCAGGCCCTGGAAGGCGATGCGCTCGCGCGCCATGTCCAGCCAGCGGTGCACGCGGGTCTCTTCGGGGAAGAGCTCCTTGATCTTGGCGTCGGTCTTGTAGATGTCCTCGGGGTCGCCGCTCAGTGCCACCCAGCGGAACGGGCCGCGGCCTTCGCAGAACTGGGGCCGCACATAGGCGGGCACGAAGCCGGGGAAGTCGAAGGCGTTCTTGACGCCCTGGTCCAGCGCGACCTGGCGGATGTTGTTGCCGTAGTCCACGGTGGGGATGCCCATGGCCTGGAAGTCCAGCATGGCCTGCACGTGCACGGCGCAGCCGCGGGCAGCGGCGGCCTTGAGGTCGGCATGCTGGGCCGGGTCGGCCGCAGCGGCCTGCCATTGCTCCACCGTCCAGCCGATCGGCAGGTAGCCGTTGATCAGGTCGTGCGCCGAGGTCTGGTCGGTCACGATGTCCGGCTTGATGGCGGTGCCGGCCTTGGCGCGCTTCACCAGTTCAGGAAGGATTTCGGCCGCGTTGCCGAGCAGGGCGATCGAGACCGCCTTCTTCTCGGCCGTGTACTTGGCGATGCGCGCCAGCGCGTCGTCCAGGTCCTTGGCCTGCTCGTCGACATAACGGGTCTTGAGGCGGAAATCGATGCGGCTTTGCTGGCACTCGATGTTCAGCGAGCAGGCGCCGGCAAAGGTGGCGGCCAAGGGCTGGGCGCCGCCCATGCCGCCCAGGCCCGCGGTCAGCACCCAGCGCCCGGCCAGGCTGCCACCGTAATGCTGGCGGCCGGCCTCGGCGAAGGTTTCATACGTGCCCTGCACGATGCCTTGCGTGCCGATGTAGATCCAGCTGCCGGCCGTCATCTGGCCGTACATCATCAAGCCCTTGCGGTCCAGCTCATTGAAGTGCTCCCAGGTGGCCCAGGCCGGCACCAGATTGCTGTTGGCCAGCAGCACGCGCGGGGCGTTCGGGTGGGTGGGGAACACACCGACCGGCTTGCCGCTCTGGATCAGCAGGGTCTGGTCGTTTTCAAGAGTCTTCAAGCTCGCGAGGATGCGATCAAAGGCCTCCCAGTTGCGCGCGGCCTTGCCGATGCCGCCGTAGACCACCAGGTCCTCGGGGCGCTCGGCCACTTCGGGGTCCAGGTTGTTCTGGATCATGCGGAAGGCGGCTTCAGTGAGCCAGTTCTTGCACGACAGCTCGGTGCCACGGGGGGCGCGGACGACGCGGGGATAGGACATGGAGGGGCTCCAGCGGGACGGGATGGGGTCATCCTAAGTTGTCTAGACAAGTGAAGTCAAGAGGCTGCACAATCAAGCCATGGCAGACATCGAACCCCGGTATCAGCTGGTGCAGAGCCATCTGCGCGACGGCATCAAGAGCGGCCAATGGACGGTCGGCGACCGCCTGCCCAGCGAGGCCGAGCTGGTGGCGCAATTCGGCGTCAGCCGCATGACGGTGAACCGCGCCTTGCGCGAGCTGGAGCAGGAAGGCCTGATCCGCCGCCAGCAGGGCGCGGGCAGCTTTGTGGCGCCGCTGGAGCGCGTGGCCGGCACGCTGGTGATCCGCGACATCCACGACGAGATCGCTGCGCGCGGCCACCGCCACGAGGCCGAGATCCTGCAGATGGGCGAACGCCGCGCACGCCGCGGCGAGGCCCAGCTGCTGGGCCTGGAAACCGGCGCGCGCCTGTTCCACAGCCGCATCCTGCACCGCGAGAACGGCCTGCCGCTGCAGCTGGAAGAGCGCCTGGTGAACCCGGCCTGCGCGCCCGACTACCTGGCACAGGACTTCAAGACCCTGACCCCCACCGCCTACCTGCTGCAGGTGGCGCCGCTGACGGGTGCGCACTACCAGATCGAGGCCGCCGCCGCCAATGCCGAGCAGGCCGCCGCCCTGGGCCTGCAGCCGGGCGACCCCTGCCTGGTGATCGAGCGCGTGAGCCGCAGCCCCAGCGGCACGGTGACCTGGGTGCGCCTGGTGCACCCCGGCGCCCGCCATGTCCTGACCGGGAGTTTTGACGCATGAATGAACTGACGCTGTGGCGCGATGCGCGCCTGGCCACCTTGGCGGGCAGCGAGCCCTGGGGCGCGATCGAGAACGGCGCGCTGCTGACGCAGGGTGAGCAGATCACCTGGGTCGGCCCGCTGGCTGAGCTGCCGCGCGACGCCGCGGTGGCGCGCGAGCATTCGCTGCAGGGCGCCTGGGTCACACCGGGGCTGATCGACGCCCACACCCACCTCGTCTACGGCGGCCACCGCGGCCATGAATTCGAGCTGCGCCTGCAAGGGGCCAGCTACGAGGAAATCGCCCGCGCCGGCGGCGGCATCCGCTCCACCGTGGCGCACACGCGCGCGGCCAGCGAGCCCGAGTTGTTGGCCTCGGCATCCAAGCGCCTGGCGGCCTTGAAGGCCGAGGGCCTGACGACCATCGAGATCAAGAGCGGCTACGGCCTGAGCCGTGAGCACGAGGCCAAGATGCTGCGCGTGGCGCGTGCCCTGGCCGCGCAGGGCGTGCAGGTGCGCACCACCTATCTGGGGATGCATGCGCTGCCGCCGGAGTTCGAGGGCCGGGCCGACGACTACGTCAGCGCCTGTCTCGATGATCTGCCGCTGTTGCAGGCGGAGGGCCTGGTGGATGCGGTGGACGCCTTTTGCGAAACCATCGGCTTCAGCGCGGCGCAGGTCGAGCGCCTGTTCGAGCGGGCGCGCGAACTCGGATTGCCCGTCAAGCTGCACGCCGAGCAGCTCAGCGACCAGGCTGGCAGTCAGCTGACTGCGCGCTTTGGCGGCCTGAGCGCCGACCACCTCGAATGGCTCAGCCCCGAAGGCGTGCAGGCCATGGCGCAGGCGGGCACGGTTGCCATGCTGCTACCCGGCGCCTACCACTGCCTGCGTGAAACCAAGCTGCCGCCCATCGCCGCTCTGCGCGAGGCCGGCGTGCCCATGGCCCTGGCCACCGACCACAACCCCGGCACCGCGCCCGTGCTCTCGCTGCTGGCCACGCTGCAGCTGGCCTGCATCCACTTCCGCCTCACGCCCGAAGAAGCCCTGCGCGGCCTGACGGTGAACGCCGCCCGCGCCTTGGGCCTGCAGGACCGTGGCGTGCTGGCGGCCGGCACGCGTGCCGACTTCTGCGTCTGGGGCGTGGACCACCCGCGCGAGCTCAGCTACTGGCTGGGCGGGCGGCCCTTGTTGAACCGGATCTTTGGCGGCGTGGCCGACCAGGAGTTGCCCGCATGAGCTTTACCCTGACCCGCGGCTCCGTGCCGCTCCTCATCAGCCTGCCCCATGTGGGCTTCGAGATCCCCTCCGAGCTCTGCCCCCACTACGTGGACAAGGCCCGCACCAGCGCCGACACCGACTGGCACCTGGAACGCTTGTACCGCCCGATCGCCGAGCGCCTGGGCGCCAGCCTGCTGGTGCCGCGCTACTCGCGCTATGTGATCGACCTGAATCGCCCCGACAACGACGCGCCCATGTACCCCGGCGCCAGCAACACCGAGCTGTGCCCGACGCGCGACTTCGAGGGCCAGCCGCTGTATCACCCCGGCCGCGAGCCCGACGCCGCCGAGCGCCAGCGCCGGCTGCAGCTGTACTGGCGGCCTTACCACCAGGCGCTTGCCGGCGAGCTGGAGCGCTTGAAGGCCGCGCATGGAGTGGCGCTGCTGTGGGACGGTCACTCGATCGAATCCGAGCTGCCCTGGCTGTTCGAAGGCCGGCTGCCGGACCTGAACCTGGGCAGCGCCAGCGGTGCGGCCTGCGCGGCGCCCATCCTGGCCAAGGTGGCGGCTGTGCTGGCTGCGCAGACGCGTTACTCGCAGGTGGTGGATGGGCGCTTCAAGGGTGGGCACATCACGCGGCACTATGGCAAGCCCGAGCATGGGGTGCATGCGCTGCAGATGGAGATGGTGCAGGCGATCTACATGCTCGAAGACAAGCGCGAGCCGGCGCCGCGGCCGTACCTGGTGGAGCGTGCTGCGGAGCTGTCTCCCTTGCTGGAGAGCTTGTTGAAGGCTTATCTGGGTGCGGCTTCTTGATGATTTTTGCTGCTCGTGGGAGCCCTCGGGGGCTTCACCCCCGAACCCCGACCCGCATTTCTTTGCTGCGCCAAAGAAACGCGGGGCAAAGAAAGGCGCCAATGCGCACAGTCGCCCTAGGGGCGAACTGTGATGGCGGTGCTTGGGCTCACACTGACACGAGCCCTCATCTGACTCCGACGGTCAGGACGACGAAGGCGCCCGGGGTACCGGTCGTCCCTGGCACCGCAAACCATCACCCTGGGCGCTCCGAAGAACAGACCCCCAATCAGCTTCGGCCCACGCCAAACCGCTCGTTGGGGCTCCATTCATCGCAGAAAGCCCGTGATGGTTAGCGGTGGTCTAGTCGGCCGGTACTCCGGCCAGCTTAGCGGGCAGGTTTTCGCAGTCCCAGGAGGGGTGTGGGAGCCATGTGAACCAGCCGTGCAGTCGCGGCCGACCCTAGGTCGGCTGCGTGCATTCAGCGCCTTTCTTTGGTCACTTTCTTTGGCGCAGCAAAGAAAGTGACCCGCCTGTCGGGGCGGAATCCCGGCGGGCTGTTTCGAGCCGAACTGAACGAGGCAGGAAGACATGCAGAACGAGACAAAACTCTGGACCCCCGCCGCCTGGCTCCAAGGCCGCTGGCAAGAAGACGTCCTGCTCGAAATTGACAGCGCCGGCCGCTGGCAGTCGATCACCCCCAACGTCCCCCAGCCGCAAGACGCAAGAGCGCTGAAGGGCCCGGTCATCCCCCCGCTGGTCGATGCCCACAGCCACGCCTTCCAACGTGCCATGGCCGGCGGCGCCGAGACGCGCGACAGCGAGAGCGACGACTTCTGGAGCTGGCGCGAGGCCATGTATGCCGTGGCGCTCAGCATCAGCCCCGAACAGCTGAAGCAGGTGGCCACGCGTCTGTACCGCGAGCTGCTGCGCGGCGGCTACACCCAGGTCTGCGAGTTCCACTACCTGCAGCACCGCCCCGACGGCCAACCCTACGACGACGAGCTGACCATGGCCTGGGCCTTGATCGAGGCGGCAAAGGAGGCCGGCATCGGCATCACCATGCTGCCAGTGCTTTACGCCCACCAGGGCTTCGGCGTGAAGGGCCTGAAGGACACGCAGCGCCGCTTCAAGACCGATGCCGACTGGGTGTTCAACGCGCAGCGTCGCATCAACAGCCAGCGCAGCGCCACGGTGAATGCCGGCGTGGCCCTGCATTCGCTGCGTGCCGCCCATGCCGAGGACATCGCCCAGCTGATGCAGCAGATCGGCGAGCAGGACCTGCCCATCCACATCCACGTCGCCGAGCAGACCGGCGAGGTGCGCGACTGCCTGGCTCACACCGGCCAGCGCCCCATCGAATGGCTGTGCCAGCAGCAGGGCCTGGACGCGCGCTGGCAGCTGGTGCACGCCACGCACGCAGAGCCTTTCGAGGTGGAGCTGCTGGCCCGCCAGGGCGCCGGCGTGGTGATCTGCCCGACCACCGAGGCCAACCTGGGCGATGGCCTGGCGCCGCTGACCGGGTACTTGGACGCCGGCGTGCCGCTGACCGTGGGCAGCGACTCCGAGGTCGGGCGCGAGTGGCGCGAGGAGCTGCGCTGGCTGGAATACGGCCAGCGCCTCGTCAAGCGCCAGCGCAATGTGGCCAGCCAACCCGGCCGCCAGCCCAGCAGCGCCGCGCGCCTGTTTGACGCCATGCTGGCTGGCAGCGGTCGCGCCGCCGGCTTCGCGCATTGGGGCTTGCAGCAGGGCGCGCGCGCCGACTGGCTGGTGCTGGACCTGGCCGCCGAGGGCCTGGAAGGTGTGCCCATGGCGCGCTGGCTGGATGCGCTGGTGTTCGCCAGTGCCGGGCCGCTGTGGGCCGAGGTGGGGGTGGCCGGGCGGGTGCTCGGCCGGCCTTGACGACACGCAAGGCCGCCCGGCGGCCTTGCGGCGATGCTTGCAGGATGGGAGATGCCGCCGCACCCACCGCAGACACCGTGTTCCTGGCCAGCCAGCTGAGCAAGACCTATGGCGAGGGCGAGGCCGCCGTGCACGCGCTGCGCGGCGTGGACCTGGAAGTGCAGCGCGGCGAGTTCATCGTGCTGCTCGGGGCCTCCGGCAGCGGCAAGTCCACGCTGCTGAACATCCTGGGCGGGCTGGACATTCCCAGCAGCGGCGAGCTGCGCTTTTGCGAGCACCGCCTCAGCGGCGCCAGCGAGGCCGAGCTGACGCGCTACCGGCGCGAGCACGTCGGCTTCGTGTTCCAGTTCTACAACCTGATCCCCAGCCTGACCGTGCGCGAAAACGTCGCCCTGGTCACCGACATCAGCGAGCACCCCATGCCGGTGGACGAAGCGATCACGCGCGTCGGCCTGGCGCCGCGCGCCCACCACTTTCCGGCCCAGCTCTCGGGCGGCGAGCAGCAGCGGGTGGCCATCGCCCGCGCCATCGTCAAGCGACCCGACCTGCTGCTGTGCGACGAGCCCACCGGCGCGCTTGACTACCAGACCGGCAAGCTGGTGCTGGAGGTGATCGCCCGCATCAACCAGGAGCTCGGCACCACGGTCATCGTCATCACGCACAACGCTGCCATCGCGGGCATGGCCGATCGCATCATCCACCTGAGCGACGGGCGCATCCAGCGCATCGAGCGCAACCCCCACAAGCTCACGCCGGCCGAGCTGAGCTGGTGAGCGCGCTGCCGCCATGAAAGCCCTGGACCGCAAGCTGCTGCGCGACCTGCGGCTGATGTGGAGCCAGGCCCTCACCATCGCCCTGGTGGTGGCCTGCGGCATGGGCGGCTTTCTGACCACGCTGTCGTCCGTGGACTCGCTCGCCGCTGCGCGCGAGGCCTTCTACGCCCAGGGCCGCTTTGCCGATGTGTTCGCAGGCCTCAAGCGCGCCCCGCAGGGTCTGGAGGCGCGGCTGCGCGAGCTGCCCGGCGTGGCCGAGGTGCAGACCCGCATCGAGCAGGTGGTGCGGCTGGAGCTGCCGGGCGTGGACGACCCGGTGCTGGGCCAGCTGATCGGCCTGGACCTGCGCAGCCCGCCGCGGCTGAACCAGCTTTTCGTTTCGCGCGGGCGTGGCCTGCAGGCCGGTGCCACTGCGGGCAGCGGCGCCATCGAGGTGCTGGTCTCGGCCGCCTTTGCCGAGGCGCGCGGCCTGCTGCCGGGGGCGCGCTTCAAGGCCCTGATCAACGGGCGCGAGCGCGAGCTGCAGGTGGTTGGCTGGGCCCTCAGCCCCGAGTTCATCTTTGCCGGTCTGGGTGGCATGCCCGACCTGCGCGGCTTTGGCGTGCTGTGGCTGGACCGCGAGCAGCTGGCCGGGGCCTACGACATGCGCGGCGCCTTCAACCAGGTGGCGCTCAAGCTGGCCCCGGGCGCCGATGCCGTGGCGCTGACGAGCCGGCTGGACGAGCTGCTGCGGCCCTACGGCGGGCGCGCCTCCATCGGCCGCACGGAGCAGACCTCGCACGCGATGCTGGAGAACGAGATCAATGAGCAGCGCGTGCTCGGCACCCTGCTGCCCGTCATCTCGCTGGCCGTGGCGGCCTTTCTGCTCAACGTGGTGGTGGCCCGCCTGGTGTTGACGCAGCGCGAGCAGATCGCCGCGCTCAAGGCCCTGGGCTATGCGAACGCGCACATTGCGCTGCACTACCTGAAGCTGGTGCTGGTGATCGTGGCCCTGGGCCTGCTGCTGGGCCTGGTGCTGGGCAAGGCCCTGGGTTTGATGATGACCCGGCTGTACGCGGAGTTCTTCCGCTTCCTCAGCTTCGAGCATGTTCTGGAGCCCGGCCTGGTGCTGGGCAGCGCCGCGCTGTCGGTGGCGATGGCCGTGGCCGGCACGCTCAACGCCATTGCCGCCACCGTGCGCCTGGCGCCGGCCGAGGCCATGCGGCCCGCGGCCCCGGGGCGCTACCGCCCCTCGGTGCTGGAGCGCTTGCCCCTGGTGCGCGCTAGCGTGCCGCTGCGCATGATCCTGCGCCAGATGGAGCGGCGCCCCTGGCGCAGCGCCCTGGCGGTGGCCGGCGTGGCCGCTGCGGTGGCCATCGTGGTGCTGGGCAACTTCTTTCGGGATGCGATCGACACCATCGTCGACGCGCAGTTCAACCAGGTGATGCGCGCCGATCTGATCGTCTGGCGCGCCGAGGCGGGCGGCGCCCAGGCGCGCCTGGAGCTGGCGCGCCTGCCTGGCGTGCTGCAGGTGGAGCCCGGGCGCGACCTGCCGGTGAACCTCCGCAACGGCCTGCGCCAGCAGCGCGGCAGCCTGCAGGGCTATGCCGCCCAGCCCGAAGCGCGCCGCATCGTCGACGTGGACGGGCGCGCCAGCCTGCCGAGCCCCACCGGTCTGCTGATGACCGACCGTCTGGCCGACAAGCTCGGCCTGCGCGCGGGCGACACGGTGCAGTTGGAACTGCAGGACGGCAGCGGGCGCCTGCTCAGCCTGCCGCTGGAGGCCACGGTGCGCGAAATGATGGGCCTGAACGCCTACATCGAACGGCGCGCACTCAACCGCCTGCTGGGCGAGGGCGATGTGGCCTCGCAATTCGCGCTCATCGTCGAGCGCGGGCGCGAGGCCGAGGTGCTGCAGGCGCTGCGCGAGCGCCCGCTGGTGGTGGGCAGCTTCAGCAAGGCCACGCTGCTGCGCAATATGGAAGAGATCAGCGCGCGCAATGTGCGCATCATGAGCACCGTCCTGACCCTGTTCGCCAGCGTCATCGCGGTGGGCGTGGTCTACAACAACGCGCGCATTGCGCTGGCCGAGCGCAGCTGGGAGCTGGCCTCGCTTCGGGTGCTGGGCTTCACGCGCGCCGAGGTGTCCACCCTGCTGCTGGGCGAGATGGCGATCGTGATCGCCGTGGGCCTGCCGCTGGGCATGCTGCTGGGTTCGGGCCTGACGCACGCCCTGGTCGGTTTGTTGAAGACGGACCAGTTCCTCTTCCCGGTGGTCATCCAGGCACGCACCTATGCCTGGGCGGCGCTGGCGGTGTTGGCGGCCGGCGTGGCCAGCGCGCTGGTGGTGCGCCGGCGCATCGACCGGCTGGACATGGTGGCCGCGCTGAAGACGCGCGAATAGGAAGGCAGATAGGCATGCAGATGGGAACGAAATGGCTGTTGGCCGGTGCCGGTGTGGCGCTGCTGGCCCTGCTGGGCTGGGCCTTTGCGCCCCGGCCCGTCAAGGTCGATCTGGCCGAGGTGCGCACCGGCCTGTTCGAGGCTGGCATCGAGGAAGACGGCAAGACGCAGGTGGTGCAGCGCTACCAAGTGGCCGCGCCGCTGGCCGGGCGCTGGCTGCGGCCCACGCTGGAGGCGGGCGACGCCGTGCAGGCCGGCCAGGTGATGGGCCAGATCGAAGCCAGCCTGGCGCCACTGCGCGACGCCCGCAGCCGCGCCGAGCTGGCCGCGCAGGCCGAGGCCGCCGAGGCCGAGCTGGGCCGCGCCCAGGCCCGGCTGGCGGCCGCCACCGCGGCACTGGCCCTGGCTCAGAAGAAGGAGCAGCGCAGCGCCACCCTGGGCGCGCAGGGCTTCGTGGCCGGGGCGCAGCACGAGGATGCGGCCCTGGCCCTGAAGGCCGCCGCGGCCGAGCAGCGCAGCGCGCAGGCCGAGCGCCACATGGCACAGCACGCGCTGGAGCAGGCGCAGGCGGCGCTGGGCGCCTTCCAGGCCGGCGCCGCACGCGGCCGCGTGGATGCCTTCGAGCTGCGCGCACCGGTGGCCGGCCAGGTGCTGCGCGTGCACCAGCCCAGCGAAACCCTGGTGGCTTTGGGGACGCCGCTGATCGAGCTGGGCGACCTGGCGCAGCTGGAGGTGGTGGCCGAGCTGCTGAGCACGGACGCGCTGCAGATCCAGCCCGGGCAGCCGGTGCGCATCGAGCGCTGGGGCGGGCCGGCGGTGCTGCAGGGTCGGGTGCTGCGGGTCGAACCGGGCGCCTTCACCAAGGTCTCGGCCCTGGGCGTGGAGGAACAGCGGGTGCGCGTGCAGATCGGGCTGGTGAGCCCGCCCGAGCAGCGCCGCGGCCTGGGCGATGGCTACCGCGTGGGCGTGCGCGTGCTCACCCAGCAGCGGGCCGATGTGCCCCTGGTGCCGGTGAGCGCCGTGTTCCCCCTGCCGGGCGCCGCGGCCGGCCGCCATGCGGTGTTCCGCGTCGAGGGTGGGCGCGCGCAATTGCGCGAGGTGAAGCTGGGGGCCCGCAACGAGCGCGAGGCCTGGATTGGCGAGGGCTTGAAGCCCGGAGACCGGGTGATCGTCTACCCGCCGCAGGGTTTGCTGGACGGCGCGCGCGTGAAGCCGCGCTAAGCCAGACGCAGGCGGTTGCGCCCGGCGTGCTTGGCCTGGTAGAGCGCGATGTCGGCCGCCTGCACCAGCTCGCGCGGCTCCTCGGCCGGGGCGCCGTTGCCCATGCCGCGCAGCGCCAGGCCGATGCTGATGGTCAGCCGCAGGCCGGCATGCACGCGCTCCCAGGGGTGCTCCATCACGGCGCTGCGCAGGCGCTCCAGCACCGCCTCGGCATCGCGCGCGGGCGGGCCCACCAGGCCGATGAGGAACTCCTCGCCGCCCCAACGGGCCAGCAGGTCGGCACTGCGCAGGCGCTGGCGCAGCAGCTGGGCCAGCTCGCGCAGCACGGCGTCGCCCACGGCGTGGCCGAACTGGTCGTTCACACGCTTGAAGTGGTCGATGTCCAGCATCGCCACGGCGAAGGGCGTGTCGGGGCTGGGGGTCTGCTCCCACATCAACGGCAGCGCCTGCTCGGCGTGGCGGCGGTTGGCCAGCCGGGTCAGCACGTCCTCGCGGGCGGCGCGGTCGCTGCGCGCCAGTTGCTCGCGCAGGGCCTCGTGCTCGCGCTCCAGCGCCAGCACGCGCTCACGCTCGCGGTCGGCATCGGCGCGCGCGTGCTCGGCGCGCGCCATCGCCTGGTCGACTTCCTGGCGGATCAGCAGCACCTCGGTCTGGGCCAACTGCACGGTGCGTGTGGCCAGGCGCTCGGCGCGCATCAGGGCCTCCAGGTCGGTCAGCGCGGCCTCGTGCGCGCCGGCGGCCTTGTGGCATTCGTAGAGCAGGCGCAAGGCGCGGCGCTGCAGGCGCGGCAGGATGGCGTCGCCGCGCAGCTGCAGCAGGCTCTCGGCCGCGGCAATGGCCTCGGCATGCTGGCCGCGGCCGCGCGCCAGCACGGCGCGGTGCAGCCGCGTGCTGATGGACAGGCCGGCGAACTCGTGCTCCTGCGCGGTCTGGTCCAGGTACTCGATGAGCGGCGCGGCGCGGTCCCAGTCCTGCCCCTGCAGCAGGGCCTCGACGAGGTTGGAAAGCGCCAGCGCAATGCGGTACGGATTGCCCTGCGCCTGCGCGCAGGCCACCGCCTGTTCGGACAGCAGCTGCGCCATCGCCTGCACCACCACGGCCTGCTCGGTCTCGCCGTCGATCAGCAGCTCCTCGTACTCGTAGAGCGTGAAGAAGGCCTGGTTGTTCAGGCAGGCGAAGTCGAGCTCGGGCAGGCCATGCTGCAGCGCAATTTCGCGCGCGAGCTGAGTGGTCTCACGGGCCTGCGCGGGGTTGTCCAGCGCGGCATAGGCATTGCCCAGCCGTGCCAGGGCCCAGCCTTCGAGTTCCGCACGCCCCCAGGTCCGGCCTGCGCCCGGTCCCCCCCCCGAGGGGGACAAGGAAACTTGGGGCGGCCCGGCGTTTCCTTCGGGATCTTGCAGCCGGCGCGCCAGGTTCAGCGCGGAGAGCGCCTGCTCCAGCGCCTCGCGCCCCAGCGAGAGCAGCGAGTAGGCAAGCGACAGATTGCAGCGCGCCTCGCACAGCGGGCCCAGCGCCTCCTGGCGCTCCAGCAGGTGCACGGCCTCGCTGGCCACGCGCACGCAGTCTTGCGGCCGGCCCAGGCGGGCGTAGGCGCGCGCCAGGTCGTTCAGTACGCGGGCCCGCTCGGGGCCGCCCTGGGCCTGCGGCAGCAGGGCTTCGAGCCGCAGGGCCGCAGCGCTGTGATTGCCCTGCTGGAGCAGGGCTTCGGCGCTTCGGCACTCGCTTTCTTGCATGTCAGGCTTGGATGAATTCCCGCAGTTCGGCAGCCAGACGGCGGCGGCTTTCGGCATGGATGTACATCATGTGCCCGGCCGGGAACTGCGCCATGCGGATTTGCCCCTTCAGGTGCGGGCGCAGCGCCATGTGCGCCAGGCTGTGCAGGGCGGCGTCGGGCGGGGTGGCCAGGTCGAACTGGCCGCAGGCCACGTACACGCGCAGGCTGGGCTGGTGGTGCAGGGCCTGGCGCAGCAGCTCGCCGGTGTGCAGGTACTTGTTCTCGAAGCCTTTGTAGCTCCAGCTCTTGTAGAGCGGGGCGAGCAGGTGGTAGGGCGCGTCGCCCATCCAGCCCAGGCGTTCGTGCAGGGTGCGCTCCAGCCCGACGCGGTAGGCACCGGCCAGGTTGGTGTAACTCGGGTCGTCCTCGGCCTTCTCGCCCACGTCGTCGCGGTCGTGGCCGGTGAAGCGGCTGTCCAGCCGGCCCACCACCAGGCCGCGGCCGCGCAGCAGCTGCTTGAAGAAGCGCTCGTCATCCACGCGCAGATGGCAGCGCAGCAGGTAGTCGGCGTCCAGGCCGGTCAGCTCGGCGGCCTGCGCAGCCACTTCGCGGGCCTGGGCTTGGCCCAAGCGGTCGCCCAGCAGCAGGGCGCTGGCGTAGGGGCCGAGGGCAAAGGCCTGGGCGCGTTCGATGAGCGCCTCCACGGTGAGCGCCTGCAACTCCGGCGCCAGCGCCTGGTGGTACCAGGCGGTGGCGGCGTAGGTGGGCAGGAAGCAGAGGTAGGGCAAGTCGTTGCCGCGGTCGAAGCTGAAGGTCTGGAAGTCCATCGCCGGCGAGACCAGCACCACGCCGTTGAGCATCAGCTCGCACTTTTCCTGCAGCTGGCGCGCCAGCGCCGCGGCGCGCGTGCTGCCGTAGCTCTCGCCCAGCAGGTACTTGGGGCTGCCCCAGCGGCCCTCGCGCGTCAGGTAGCGGCGCATGAAGTCGGCAATGGCGTCGAGGTCGCGCTGCACCTCGTGGTACTCGGTGGCCTTCTGGCCTTCGACCATGCGCGAGAAACCCGTACCCACCGGGTCGATGAAGACCAGGTCGGCGTGCGTCAGCAGGCTGTCCTCGTTGTCCACCAGCGCATAGGGCGGCTGGCCGCAGTCGCCCAGGGCATCGCTGTGCACGCGCTGCGGGCCCAGCAGGCCCAGGTGCAGCCACACGCTGCTGCTGCCCGGCCCGCCGTTCAGCGAGAACAGGATGGGCCGGTTGGGCGGCGCATCCAGCAGCGTGTAGGCGGTGTAGAAGACCTGCGCCTTGACCGGCTCACCCTGCAGCGTGCCGTCCTTCAGCTCGGGCTCGCGCAGCAGCAGGGTGCCGGCGCTGGCGCGGTAGCGCAGGGTCTGCGCGCCGATCTGCAGGCTGTGCTCGCGCTCGACGCGGGACTCGGTGGGGGCGGGCGCGGGGGCATCGGCCATGGCGATGAGGGGGCTCTGTGAAGGTGGGCCCAAGTGTGCCCGAGCAGGTGCGCGGGCTGGCCGCCCGCCCCTGCGGACTTGTGCTCAGAACTTGTAGGCCAACCGCACCCCACCCCAGTGCCGCCCGCGCACCTGGATGGGCGCGGCGCATTCCTTCAGCACCACGTACTGGCCGCCACCCAGGTCGCGACGGTAGGTCTGCAGCAGGAAGGGCTTGGTGTTGCGCGCGCTGGCCAGGCCGGTGCGGTCATTGAAGATGCGGCGCCAGCGGCTGTTGGCGGTGTTCCACAGCGGGTCGCCCGGGCGCTGCGGCTGGCTGAGCTTGCGGTTGTGCATGGGCACGTAGCCGTTGCGGTCCACGGCGATGCAGAACACCACCTTGTCGCTGAGCTGGAGCAGGCGCTCCTGCACGGCCGGAAAGAGCTGCTCGGCCAGGGCCGAGAAGGGCGCGAGGTGCTGCTGCGGGTCGCTGCCGGGCAGCGGCTGGTAGCGCTCGCTGAACAGGTCCTCGGGGCTGATCTGGCCCTGCTGCAGCGCCCCTTCCAGCAGCGCGGCGATTTCGGCCGCGGCGCCTTGCGCGGCCTCGATGTAGGGGCTGTCATCGGTGCGCACGCCGCTTTCGGCAATGGTCTCGATCAGCTGCTCGCTCATCGTCAGGAAGCTGTCGGCATGGCGCAGAGCGCGCTGCAGGCCCTGCTGCGTCTGGCCCAGCTGGCCCTGCAGCTCGCGTGCCTGGCCGTCCAGCCGGTGGGCCACGACCTCGGATTCCTGGGCTGCAGTGGCCATGGCCGCGCCGTCGCGGTCAATGCCGGCCATGGCGGCATGGATGCCTTTGGCCTGGCCGGACTCCTGCGGCGTCAGCTCCTCGCGCAGGCGCTCGATGCGGGCGTCGAGCTGCTGCACCGAGCCGACGATGCGCTTGCTGGTGGCTTCCACGCGCCCGGCCAGGTCCTTGACCGCGTCGGCCACCACGGCAAAGCCGCGGCCGGCTTCGCCAGCGCGCTTGGCCTCCACCGTGGCGTTGAAGGCCACCAGCCGGGTGTTGAGAGCGACCTGGGTGATTTCCTGTGCCGATTCGCTCACCAGGCGCAGCGCGGCGGCAATCGCCTGCACCTCACCGGCCAACTGTTGCAGGGCCTGGGCGGCGGCGTCGGTGGTGTGCCGGCTCTGCGCGCTGCCGGACACGATGCGCTGCTGCGCCTCGCACACGGCGGCCAGGCCCTGGCCGAGCTGCTGCAGGGCTTCGTGCTGGCGCTGCACGGCCAGCAGGGTGTCGTCCACCACGCCGCGCACCTCGGCCGCACCCTGGCCCAGGGACGAAGCATGGCGCCCCAGAGTGGCGAGGGTGGCGTCCAGCCGCGGCGCGCTGCTGGGTGCGGGGCTTGGCGAAGGCTCGACGGCCGGACGGGGGCTGCGAAAACTCAGTGCCACGATGCGGTCTCCTCAGCGCTGCGGATCGATCCGCAGTCTGCTGCGGGTTTACCGCGTTGGCATCCTTCCCGCCCTCGAATGCGTCAAGCTTTTCGCATCAAGGTGCTTTTGCCGAACAGCGATTCGATCAGGTCGACGGCCAGCAGCGCGGTGCGGTTCTTCTCGTCCAGCGCGGGGTTCAGCTCCATCACGTCCAGGCTGGCCAGGCGGCCGGTGTCGGCAATCATTTCCATGCACAGCTGGGCCTCGCGGTAGCTCGGACCGCCCGGCACGGTGGTGCCCACGCCCGGGGCAATGGCGGGGTCGAGGAAATCGACGTCGAAGCTGACGTGCAGGTGCGTGTTGGCGTCCATCGTCGCCAGCGCCAGTTCCATGGCCTGGCGCATGCCCATCTCGTCGATGTAGCGCATGTCGAAGACTTCGAGCTCCTGCTCGTGCACGAAGCGCTTCTCGCCTTCGTCGACGCTGCGGATGCCGATCTGGCGCACCCACTTCGGGCTGATGGCGGGCTGGGCGGCGCTGAAGCCGCCGATGCCCACCAGCTCGGGCGCACCGAAGCCGCACAGCGTGGCCACCGGCATGCCGTGGATGTTGCCGCTGGGCGTGAGCGCCGAGGTATTGAAGTCGGCATGCGCATCCAGCCAGAGGATGCGCAGCTTCTTGCCGGCGGCGCGGCAGTGGCGCGCCACGGCGCTGATCGAGCCGATGCCCAGGCAGTGGTCGCCGCCCAGCAGGATGGGCATGCGGCCGCCCTGCAACTCGGCGTACACCGCATCGTGCACGGCCTGGTTCCAGGCCACCACTTCGGCGAGGTGGCGGTAGCCATCCACCGGCGGCAGCCAGGGGTTGTGCGGGCCGCTCAGGTTGGCGCAGTCCTTCACATCCACGCCGCGGGCCTGCAGGGCCGGGCCGATGCCGGCCACGCGCAGGGCCTCGGGGCCCATGGAGGCGCCACGCGCGCCGGCGCCGATGTCGGTGGGGGCCCCGATCAGGGACACGGAACGGATCTGGGTCATGGTGCTCTCGGGGGTCAAAGCGCGCATTGCGCGGTGGTCTTGAGGTCGTATTCGTGTTCCAGCACCGCCCAGGCTTCCTCGGCGGTTTCGACGAAGCGGAACATGCGCTCGTCGCCGGGGCTGATCATTCCGGTCTCCACCAGGTAGTCGAAGTTGACCAGGCGGCTCCAGAACTCACGCCCGAACATCAGGATGGGGCGGGCGCGGCATTTGCCGGTCTGGATCAGGGTCAGGGCCTCGAACAGCTCATCGAGCGTGCCAAAGCCGCCCGGGAAGCACACCAGCGCCACCGAGCGCATCAGGAAGTGCATCTTGCGCAGCGCGAAGTAGTGGAAGCGGAAGCAGAGCTCGGGCGTGATGTAGGGGTTGGGGTGCTGCTCGTGCGGCAGCACGATGTTCAGGCCGATGCTTTTGCCCTTGGCGTCGTAGGCGCCGCGGTTGCCGGCTTCCATGATGCCGGGGCCGCCGCCAGTGACGACGTAGATCGGCTGGCCGCAACGCTGGGTCTCGCGCGTGACGATCTCGGCCAGGCGGCGCGCCTCTTCGTAGTACACGCTCATCGCCACCGCCTGCTCGGCGCGGCGCTCGAGGGTGGGGTTGCCGGACTTCTGGGCCTCCAGCAGCGCGGCATGGGCCTTGGCCGGATCCTGGATGCGGGCGCTGCCGAACATCACCAGGGTCGATTCGATGCCTTCCTCCTGCTGCACCAGCTCGGGCTTCAGCAGCTCCAGCTGCATGCGCACGGGGCGCAGTTCCTCGCGCAGCAGGAATTCTTCGTCGGCAAAGGCCAGCCGGTAGGCAGGCGTGGCGGCCAGGCGGTCGCCCGGGGGCGGTGCGGCACGGCGCAGCTCTTCTTCGGCGCTAGGAAAGTTTCGTTCTTTGAGGTCGCGACGCGGGGACATGGTCTCCTCCTGCTGGTTTCGCGTAGAAAGCGCACAGCATATTCGCTGTGCGGAGAAAGATTATTTCGTCCGATGCGACCCGCAGACCGGGCAGGCCGGGTCGCGCGCCAGCACGATCTGCTCGGTGCGGGTATGGCGGGCATTGAAGAGCCAGAGATGGCGCGCCAGGCCGGAGCCCAGGCCAGCGAGCAGCTTCAGCGCTTCCCCCGCCTGCAAGGTGCCGGCCAGGCCCACCAGCGGGGCAAACACGCCCTGGGTGGCGCAGTTGGCGTCCTGCACCGGGGCATCGGGCGGGAACAGGCAGGCGTAGCAGGGGCAGCCGGGGTCGGCCGGATCCCACACCGAGGCCTGCGCATCCCAGCCCACGCCGGCTGCCCACACCAGCGGCTTGCTGGCGGCCACGCAGGCGGCATTGATGGCCTGGCGCGTCTTGAAGTTGTCGGTGCAGTCCAGCACCACATCGGCGGCCTGCACCCAGGCCGGCAGGCTGGCAGCGTCGGCGCGCGCCTGCATGGCGTCGAATTGCAGCTCGGGATTCAGACCCAGCGCCGCTGCGCGGGCCGAAGCCACCTTGGCCTGACCGACGCGCGCGTCGCTGTGCGCGATCTGGCGCTGCAGATTGCTGAGCTCGACCGCGTCCGGGTCCACCACCGTGAGCCGGCCCACGCCGGCGCTGGCCAGGTAGAGCAGGGCGGGCGAACCCAGGCCGCCCGCGCCGATGACCAGCGCATGGGCCTGCAGCAGGCGCTGCTGGCCCTCGATACCCAGTTCCTCCAGCAGCAGGTGGCGCGCGTAGCGCAGCAGCTGGCGGTCGCTGAGGTCGGCGGTGGCGGGCAACTTACTTCTTCGCGGCCTCGGCTTCGGCCTTGCGTTCCAGCGGGGCCTTGGAGAGCACCACCGGCTTGCCCTTGAGCTGGTTCAGGGCCTGCTGCAGCGGCCAGTCGGCATCGCCACCGAACTCGGGCAGGGGCTTGAGCGGTTCGTTGCGCTTGGCCAGCTCTTCCTCGACGCGGCGGCGCTCGGCCTCGCGCGCCTTCTGGTCTTCGGCCTCGGAGCTGCCGCTCGGGTTGGCCAGATGCTTTTCCAGATCGGCCTCGCGCATGCGCAGCGCACCGATCACATTGCCTTCGGCGGTTTCGTCGATGGACAGATCGGGCAGGATGCCCTTGGCCTGGATGGAGCGGCCGCTCGGTGTGTAGTAGCGCGCGGTGGTGATCTTCAGCGCGGTGTCGGGGCTGAGCTGGCGCACCGTCTGCACCGAGCCCTTGCCGAAGGTCTGGGCGCCCAGGATCAGGGCGCGCTTGTGGTCCTGCAGCGCACCGGCCACGATCTCGCTGGCCGAGGCCGATCCTTCATTCACCAGCACCACCATGGGCAGGGTCTTGAAGACGGCGGGCAGCTTCTTGATCAGATCCGGCTGGCCACGGCGCAGGTAATGCTCGGGCTGGGCGCGGTAGCTGAACTTCGATTCGGCCAACTGGCCGTTGGTGGAGGTGACTTCCACGCCGGCCGGCAGGAAGGCGGCGCTGACGGCGATGGCGCCTTCCAGCACGCCGCCCGGGTCATTGCGCAGGTCCAGCACCAGGCCCTTGAGCTTCGGGTCCTGCTGGTAGAGCTCGTTCAGCTTCTTGGCGAAGTCCTCGACCGTGCGCTCCTGGAAGGCCGCGATGCGCAGCCAGGCGTAGCCGGGCTCGACCATCTTGGCGCGCACCGACTGCATGCGGATCTCTTCGCGCACGATGGTGACCGGGAAGCTCTTGTTCTCGGCCTTGCGGTAGATGTTCAGGTGCACCTTGGTCTGGGGCTCGCCGCGCATGCGCTTGACGGCCTGGTCCAGGCTCAGGCCCTTGACCGGCTGGTCGTCGATGCGGGTGATCAGGTCGCCGCTCTTCAGGCCGGCGCGGAAGGCCGGTGAGCCTTCGATGGGCGAGACGATGCGCACGAAGCCGTCTTCCATGCCCACCTCGATGCCGACGCCGACGAACTTGCCCGAGGTGCCTTCCTTGAATTCCTGGAAGCTCTTCTTGTCGAAGAACTGAGAGTGCGGATCCAGCCCGGTGACCATGCCGGCGATGGCATCGTTGATGAGCTTTTTCTCATCCACGGGCTCGACGTACTCGGCCTTGACCATGCCGAACACCGCGGCGAGCTGCTGCAGCTCTTCCAGCGGCAGGGCCGCCTGGGCCCCGCGGGCATTGGCACTGAATTGGAGGGTGGTCAACGCACCGGCCACCGCACCGACCGCCATCCAGCCGGCTACTTTCAATTTGGCACCCATCTGCGCCTCACTCGATCTAAAGCGGCCCAAGGCCGCGAACAACTGTCAATCCAGTATAGGCAGCGCCCTGTGGGGCTGACTGCCAACTAGGCCCGTATTCCAGGGTAGTTAATAGGGTCCTGGGCGGTTCAGGCAGTGCCGAAGGTCACCACATGGTCCACCTGGGCCTTGATGCCGATCCACTCGCCCACATGGTGGTCGTGGTGCGAGGGCACGGCGGCCACCAGGCGGGTGCCGTCGGCCAGGCGCAGGGTGTAGAGAAACTCGGCGCCGCGAAACACCTTGTGCTCGATGCAGGCCTTCACCGGCGCGGCGTCGTCATGCACCACGTCGTCGGCGCGCAGCAGCACCTCGCAGCGGCCGCCCGGGTAGGCGCCGGGCAGCGGGCAGTCCTGGGCGTTGTCCAAGAGGCCCAGCGGTGTGCGCACCTGCTGGCCTTCCAGCTGGCCGGGCACGAACACGCCGTGGCCGATGAAGTCGGCGACGAAGCGTGTGGCCGGGCGGTGGTAGACGGCATAGGGCTCGTCCCACTGCTCCAGCAGGCCCTGCTGCATCACGCCCACCCGGTCGCCGATGGCAAAGGCCTCGGCCTGGTCGTGGGTGACGAACAGGGCCGTGGTGCCGCTGGCCTTGAGGATGGCACGCAGGTCCTGTGAGAGCGACTCACGCAGATCCACGTCCAGGCTGGAAAAGGGTTCGTCCAGCAACAGCAGGCGCGGTGCCGGCGCCAGCGCGCGCGCCAGCGCCACGCGCTGCTGCTGGCCGCCGCTGAGCTGGTGCGGCATGCGCTTGGCGGCATGCTCCAGGCCGACGAGATCGAGCATCTCGCGGATGCGTGCCTGCCGCGCCGGGGTGGCCAGCGCGCGCAAGCCGAAGCCGATGTTGGCCTCCACCGTCAGGTGGGGAAAGAGCGCGAAGTCCTGGAACACCAGGCCGATGCGGCGCTGCTCGGCCGGCATCTGCAGGCCGCTGCCGGCATCGGCCAGCAACTCGCCCTCCAAGCGCACGCGGCCGCTGTCCAAAGTTTCGAGGCCCGCGATGGCGCGCAGCAGCGAAGTCTTGCCGCAGCCCGAGGGCCCGATCAGCACCCCGAGCTCGCCGCGACCCAGGCCCAGGCTGACCCCGCGCACGGCCGCCACCTTGGCGCCGCGCTGGCCGTATTGCAGGCCCACTCCATCCAATGCCAGGAACATGGCCGCCATGATAATGAGGTGGTGCAAATGCTCCTTGTTCTCATTCGCGTCCGATGCTGCTGGTGATCGTGGTTCTGGCCGGGCTGCTGCTGGCCCTGCCGGTGCTGACGGTGCTCGGCTCCTGGCTGGGGCTGGATGCCCAAGGCTGGGCGCAGTGGCGGCATCTGCTGGAGACGGTGCTGCCAGGCTATCTGGGTCAATCGGGCCTGCTGTCGCTCGGTGTGGCGCTAGGCAGCCTGATGGTGGGCGGTGGCGCGGCCGCGCTGGTCAGCCTGTGCCGCTTCCCTGGCCGGCGCTTCTGGGACGCCGCACTGCTGCTGCCCATGGCCATGCCGGCCTATGTGGCCGCCTATGCCTACACCGACGCCCTGCAGTTCAGCGGCCCCATCCAGACCGCGCTGCGCGCCGAATTCGGCTGGCGCGGCGCGCTCTGGGGTGACGTGCGCAGCCTGCCTGGGGCGGTGCTGCTGTTCAGCGTCTGCCTCTACCCCTATGTCTACCTGCTGACGCGCACTGCGCTGAGCGAGCGGGCCGGCCCGCTGATGGAGGCCGCGCGCCTGCTCGGCGCCGGCGCCTGGCGGCGCATGCGCGAGGTGGCGCTGCCGCTCGCCCGCCCGGCCTTGGTGGCGGGCGTGGCGCTGGTGCTGATGGAGACGTTGGCCGACTACGGTGTCGGCAGCTACTTCGGCCTCAGCACGCTGACGACCGGCGTCTACAAGGCCTGGCTGGTGCAGGGCGACCGCATCGGCGCCGCCCAGCTGGCCTCGGTGCTGCTGCTGGTCGTCACCGTCTGCCTGCTGCTGGAGCAGCGCGCCCAGGCCCAGCTGCGCTTTGCTGGCAGCCGCGCCCAGGCGCGCGCCGAGGATTCCGAGCAGGGCTATCGCCAGCTGCAGGGCGGTGCCGGCTGGCTGGCGCAGGCCGCCTGTGCGCTGCCCGTGCTGCTGGGCTTCCTTCTGCCGGCCGGCTGGCTGCTGCGCATGGCCTGGCAGCACGCGCAGTATGGTGAGATGCCCGTCTCGGCCGAGCGCTACCAAGCCTGGGCGCTGGCCAGTCTGAAGCTGGCCGGTGCGGCGGCCCTGTTCACCGTGCTGCTGGCGCTCTTCCTGGCGCTGGGCCAGCGCCTGGGGCGCGCCCGCGGCTGGCGGCGCTGGCTGGCCGCCGGGGTGGCGCGCCTGCTGGGCCTGGGCTACGCGGTGCCGGGGGCGGTCATTGCCGTCGGGCTGTTGCTGCCCATCGGCTGGCTGCAGGCGCGCTGGCCGCAGGCCGCGCCGCTCTTCACTGGCACCCTGCTGGCCCTGCTCTGGGCCTTTCTGGTGCGCTTCGGCGGCGTGGCCCTGCAGTCCATCGAGGCCGGCTACGCGCGCATCCCCACCAGCATGGACGAAAGCGCGCGCATGCTGGGCGCCAGCCCCTGGCGCCTGGCCTGGGAGGTGCACGCGCCGCTGCTCAGCCGCGCCACGCTGGCGGCGGCCTTGCTGGTGTTCGTGGACGTGATGAAGGAGCTGCCCGCCACCCTGGTGCTGCGCCCCTTCGACAGTGACACGCTCGCGGTGGTGGCCTATCAGCTGGCGCGCGACGAGCGCCTGGCTGAGGCCGCGCTGCCTGCCTTGGCGATCGTGGCAGTGGGCCTGATTCCGGTGGCGCTGCTGTGGCGCGCGATGAAACTCAAGTAGGGGCTGGCCCCGCCAGTAGGAATCGAACCTACATCTGACCCTTAGGAGGGGCCCGTTCTATCCATTGAACTATGGCGAGGGCGCGGCGCAAGGGGCGGGAGTTTACGGGCAGCGGTTGGCAGGTTGGTTGGCGTCGGCGCGCGCGCCGCTGGCGCCTGGCGCGGTGCGGGCCGTGGCAGCATGCGCGCCCATGTCCAACCCCTCCGCCGACTCTCCCATCACCCGCTGGTTGCATGCCTGGCGCGATGGGGACCGCCACGCCTTTGCCCAGCTGGTGCGGCAGCTCGAAGGCGAGCTTGGGCGCCTGGCCGCTTCACGGCTGCGCGGCGTCGAGACCCCCTCACTCGGGCCTGGCGATCTGCTGCACGAGGCCCTGATCAAGCTGATGGAGCGGCCGCCCGACTGGCAGGACCGCGGCCACTTCTTTGCCACCGTCTGCACCGCCATGCGCAGCGTGATGGTGGACCACGCACGCGCCCGCCAGGCCGACAAGCGCGGCGGCGACTGGCAGCAGGTAACGCTGACCCTGTCGCTGCACGGCGAGGACAGCTGGGTGGCTGACCTGCTCACGCTCGACCAGCTGCTGACCCGCCTGGCGGCGGAAGACCCCCGGGCGCACGAGGTGCTGCAGCTGACCTATTTCGGCGGGCTGCCGCGCGAGGCGATCGCGGAGGTGCTTGCGGTCTCGGTCCCCACCGTCGACCGCGAGCTGCGCTTTGCGCGGGCCTGGCTGGCCGAGCAGCTGGGACGGCCGCTCGAGGCCTGAGGCGATGGCGGAACTCGGCCGCATCAAGGCGCTCTTCCATGCGGTGGCGGATGCCGCCGACCCCGAGCGCGCGCTGCGCGAGCAGACCGACGCCAGTCCCGAGGAGGCCGCACGGGTGCTGCGCCTGCTGGGGCATGCCAAGGAGCCGACGCGCTTCTCCCGCCCCCTGGCGCAGGCGGCGGAGGCGCTGCAGGCGGCCGAGCTGCAGCCGGGCGACCACCTCGGGCCCTGGTTGCTGGGCGAGCCCTTGGGCGAAGGGGGCATGGGCCTGGTCTTCAGCGCCGAACGCGACGACGGCCACTACCGCCAGCGCGCCGCGCTCAAGCTGCTGCGCGGCTGGAGTGCCCTGGGCGCGCAGGAAGGGCAGGCTCGGCTGGCGCGTGAACGGCAGATCCTGGCGTCACTGAACCATCCCCACATCGCCCGCCTGCTGGACGGCGGCAGCACGCCGGCTGGCCGCCCCTACCTCGTGATGGAGTACGTCGATGGCCAGCCCATCGACCGCCATGCTGAAGAGCGGCAACTGGACCTGGCTGCCCGCCTGCGCCTGTTCGACTCCGTCTGCGAGGCCGTGGCGCATGCGCATGCGCGGCTCGTCATCCATTGCGACATCAAGCCGGGCAACGTGCTGGTGAACGGCGAGGGGCAGGTGCGGCTGCTGGACTTCGGCATCGCCCAGCTGGCCGGCCAGGGCGATGCGCAGGACTTCAGCCCGGCCGCCACGCCCGGTTACGCCCCGCCCGAGCAACTGGCCGGTGAGCGGCCCGCCCCGGCCTGGGATGTGTACGCGCTGGGCCGCTTGCTGCAGCGTCTGTGCGGCGCCTGTGCGGGGCGCCGGGCCAGTGAATTGAAGGCGGTGGTGGCCAAGGCCTGTGCCGACGACCCGGCGCAGCGCTACGCCGGGGTGCCGGCGCTGCAGGAGGATCTGCAGCGCCTGCGCCGCCACGAGCCGCTGGTGGCCCTGCGCGGCAGCGGGCCGCTCTACCCGCTGCGCAAGGCGCTGCGGCGCCGTTGGCCCTGGGCCCTCACCGGCCTGCTGGGCCTGGCGGGCAGCTCCGCCTTCACCCACCAGCTGGTGAGCGAACGCGACCGCGCGCAGCAGGAGGCCGCCACCACGCGCGAGGTGAGCGACTTCGTGGTCTCCCTCTTCCGGCAGGCCGACCCCACCCTGGCCCAGCGGCACGACCTGACGGCCCGCGATCTGCTGGACCAAGGCCGCGCCCGCCTGGAAACCCAGCTGAAGGACCAGCCCGCCCAGCGCGCGCGCCTGCTGGAGGTGCTGGCCGATGTGTACGACGGCCTGGGCGCCCGCCCCAAGGCCCTTGAGGCCTTCGAGGAGGCCTTGCGCACCGGCACGCTCACGCCCGAGCGCGAGGCGCGGCTGCAGGTGCGGCGCGCCCTGCTGCTGGCCAACAGTGGTCGCAGTGAAGAGGCCGTGGTGGCCGGTCAGCGGGCCCGCGCCTTGGCGCTCGGCCTGCGCCCGCAGGATGTTTCTTTGCTCGCCACGATCGAGAACCGCCTGGGCGTGGCGCTCACCAACGTGGGGCGCTTCGACGAGGCCGAGCCGCTGCTGCAGGCCTCGCTGGCGCGTTACCTGGGCCTGTACGGCGAGGCCAATGGCAATTCCTCGTCCGTGCTACACAACCTGGCGCGGCTGGCGCTGCGGCGCGACCAGATGGACGCAGCCGAGAGCTTGTTTCGACGCGCCCTGGCGGCCGGCCGTGCCGGGCGCGGTGCGCAGGCCGACGAGACCCTGGACACGCAGACTCAGCTGGCCCGGCTGCTGGCCGATCGGCAGCGGTTTGATGAGGCCCTGCAGCTGCTGCGCGATGCGACCCGCACGCGCGAGGCCGTGTGGGGGCCGGCCAGCGAGCACTTGGCCTCCGCGCTGAATGAGTTGGGCGTGGTGGAGCTTGACGCGGGCATCAGCCAGGATGCGGAGCGCACGCTGCGCCGTGCCTTGGAGATCGAGCTGGGCTTGGCCGCCGGCAAGCCAAGCCGCCAGCTGGCGATCGTGCAACACAACCTGGCCAAGGTGCTCCTGGCCACGGGCAGCCCGGAAGCCGGCCCGTTGCTGCGGGCCTCGGTGGCTGAGCGCCTGCGCGTGTTCGGCAAGAGCGATGCGCCGGGCGTGCAGCCCGCGCGCGTGAACCTGGTGCGCTGGTTGCTGGCGCACGACGAATTGACCGAAGCACAGACGGAGTTCGATGCGCTGTGGGCAGAGCGCGGCCGGCGCGCACCAGAAGACCGCGAGCGCCTGACGGCCGAGTTGCTGGGGCTGGAGCTGGCCTTGCGGCGCGGCCAGAGAGCGCCGGAACGGCCGCTGGCTGACGTGGCCGCGCGCATCGATGCCGTCGTGGCCCGCTCCGCCGACACCCCCTTGCTGAACGGCCCGTTGCAGGCTCACCTGCTGCGCCTGCGCGCCGAATGGGCCGATCGTGAAGGCGACCCCGCGGCGGCCTTGCGCTGGAGCGAAAGCGCTTGGCGTGCCTTGCAAGCGCTGTTGCCGCCAGGGCATCCGGGCCTGTTGATGCCCGGGCTGGTGCATGCGCAGCGTCTCCAGGCGGCCGGTCGCACCGCGGAGCTTGCGGCGGTGCGAGCCGCTCTGCAGGGGGCGGCGCAGGCGCACGGGCCCACCTCTCGCTGGCGCAAGGACTTTTTGCAGCTGCGCTGATAGGCCGCCGGGGCGGAATGCGTTGAGTGATCTGAGGGCTCTTTCGAAGCCCCGGGGAGCTCGACCATGGATTTGCTGCACAAGGCGCTCATTACCGCTGGCGTGGTGGCGGGGTTGCTGTGGCTGCTGCGCCAGTCTGGGCCCCGAGCCGGTGGGCTGGCGGCGGCGCTGCCCCTTACCTCCGCGCCGGTGCTGATCTGGCTGGGTATCGAGCAGGGGCCCGGGCCGGTTGCGGGAGCCGCCAGCGGTGCCTTGCTGACCACGGCGCTCACGCCGCTTCTGGTGGCGGTGTATGGCCGTCTCAGCCCTCGCCATGGCCCGCTGAGCTGCCTGCTGCTCAGCCTGGGGGCGGCGGCTGCGGCGCTGCTGCTGCTGGAACCCTGGCTGGGCCGCGCCGCCCTGGCCGGCTTGGCGCTGGCGCTGGGGTTCAGCGCGCTGGCGCTGCGCCTGTTGCCGCAGCCGGTGCAGGCACTGCCGCGCGCAGGTCAATGGCGCAGGGAGTTGCTGCAGACCGCCGCGGTGGCGGGCGCGCTCACCTGGCTGATCGATGGCGTGACGGGCCATGCCAGTGCCCCG
Organism: Inhella sp.; assembly: GCF_041912635.1. Taxonomy (GTDB): domain Bacteria; phylum Pseudomonadota; class Gammaproteobacteria; order Burkholderiales; family Burkholderiaceae_C; genus Inhella. The sequence continues at coordinate 17,720 of NZ_JAYRMO010000007.1, read as the reverse complement.
TCGTGCGGCCTGTTGTCGGCCTTTCCGGTGGTGGGCTTGACGACCCTGTGCAGCACGCACCGCCACCAGGGCGCAGCGGTGGCCTGCCAGTTCCTGGCCGCGTATGTCGAGGGCACGGCCGCCAAGGCGGTGTTCCTGGCCTTGTTGGTGGGCGGCTTGAACAGCCTGCCGCTGCCCTGGGCCTGGTGCGGCGCGGCCGCCCGCGGCCGGGTCACCCAGCTGATGCTGCGCCACCCCAGGGCGCGCCTGCTGTGGGCTGTTTCCACACCGTCTTGATGAGGAGCGCGTTCATGTCCCTTCCTGAGCTGCTGCATTCGGCCGAACGGGCCACCTGGCCCATCGTGGCCCAGTCCCTGGATCTGCCGGGTTGCGAGCGCCCGCTGGCCTACGCCCTGCAGTACTGGCCGAGCACCTTGCGCAACCTGCTGCGTCCGCATCGGCTGCGCGCGCAGGTGCAGGCGCCTCGCCTGGTGGCTGCCGTGGCCGTCCCGGCCGCGCTGCGCCAGCGCTGGGAACAGCTTTTCAACGCCGATGCGCGCTGCCCCCTGCTCGTCAACCAGAGCGTCGGCACCTTGCTCTACACGCGCCTGTTCGGCCAGCTGGGGTTGAATTTCCGCCACCTCCTGCACCTGCAGCACCGCACCTTGCATGCCAGCAGCCCGGAGGCCCTTGCCGCGTCCCCGCGCCAGCAGCTGGACTGCCATCTGGAGGGCTGCTGGCGCCTGCCCGACGACAAGGCCCTGGTGGCCCTGCGGACCGAGATCCTGCGCCCCCTGGCCGAGGGCGGCGCACCCCTGGCGACGGTGCAGGATCGCTTCCTGATCCGCCGCGTTCGGCGTTCGGACTGGGAGCAGCTGCCGCCCGTGGAGGGGCGCGGGCCGCTTCGCGAGCTGGTGGGCCTGCGCCGGCGCCGTGCCGAACTGGACCCCGCGCAGGGGCTGGAGCTGGCGCTGGCGCTGCCGCGCGACCTCGGCCGGCGCTATGGCGGCGTCTCAGGCGACCACAACCCGGTGCACACCGCCGCCTGGGCGGCGCGGTTGTTCGGGCTGCGACGCCCCTTCGTGCAGGGCTTGGCGCTGCGCAGTCTCATCGTCGCTGCGCTGCACCGCCTCGACCTGCCCTTGCAATCGCTGCAGCTCACCTTCGCCCAGCCGGCCTATCTGGGGCAGATGCTGCGCCTTGTGCTGCAGGACGAGCGCTTCGAGCTGCTCGATGAGGCGCAGCAGGTGGTGGCCTTCGGGCGCAGCAGCGACTGAACCCGGGCCGCCCGGCTTGGGTGCCCTACTGGTGCGGGCAGCTGTTGACGCCCAGCACCGTGTAGAGCGGGCACCAGCCGATCGCCCCGGTGGCCAACAGCACCACACCGAGATAGGCCCAGGGGCCGAGCACGCCGGTGACGGCCAGTCCGACCAGGGCCAGGCCGCCGACGACACGCAGGCCGCGGTCCAGGCCGCCTGAATTCGGTTTGAGCATGGTGTTTCTCCTTGGTGTTGCGGAACTCAGGGGGCCTCGCGCTCCATCAACAGGTAGGTGTTGTAGGCATTCATGCGGTTGGCGTAACGAAACATCGGCAGGGCCTCGAAGCGCGACCAGTCGGTACGGGCGTAGGCCTCGTCAAACGGTTCAAGTTTGCGCGCCGCTGCGCCCATGGTCTGGCGCAGGTAGAGCAGGTAGTCGCGCGTCAGCTGCAGGTCGGCCTGGGGGGCCTCGGCCACCGGGCCATGGCCGGGCAGCAGGCGCGTGGGCTGCAGGCTCAGCAGGCCATCGAGGGCGCCGATCCAGCTGCGGCTGTCGGCCTGGCCGATGAAGGGGATGCGGCCGCGAAACACCAGATCGCCCGCGAACAGGCTGCCGCTGCGCGGGTGGAAGACCACCAGGTCCTCGGGCGTGTGCGCGGGGCCGACATGGCGGATCAGCAGGCGCTCGCCGCCCAGGTTCAGTTCGGTCTCGTCCGCGCCCAGCCATTCGTCGGCCGGCACCAGCTGGGTCTGCTCGTCGATCCAGGGGGCGAGTTCCTCGCGGCTGGCGGCCAGGCGCTGCCGGGCGGTGTCGGAGTTCAGGTATTCGCGTGCCGCCGGGTGGGCCAGGATGCGTGCGCCCGCCGCCTTCAGCACCTGCAGGCCGTAGATGTGGTCCGCGTGGTAATGGGTGACGACCACGCTGTGCAAGGGCAGGGGCGTGATGCGGCGGATGGCGGCCAGCAGCTCCTCGGCCAGCGCGGGCGAGCCCAGGCCGTCGATGACCACCACCCCGGCCGGGGTGACGATGAAGCCGGCGTTGGAGATGAAGTTGCGATTGGCGCTGGAGCCCAGCGCGGCCTCGCCCTGCACGAACCACACCGCGGGCGCGACCTCGCGCGCCTGCAGCACCTGGGCCTGGGTGTCTGGGCTGCCGAGGAGCGGCAGCGCGAGCCAGAGTGCGTGCAGTGAGCGCATGATTCTTTGTATCAGCATGAGCGAATATTGATGCGTATTCGACTCCCATCGCGGGCCTGCGCCCTTGATCTGGCGCAAGCCGGGTGCGGACGCGCAGGCCTCTACCGTGGCCCCTCAGGGGCGGCTCAGCGGCCGGCCCGCAGCCGGCGCGGTGCCACCAGCAGGCGGTCGGCCGGATCGGTGGCCTCGGTCTCTTCGACTTCGGTGGCCACCTGGGTGCAGACGGCGCGGCACAGCTGTGCCACCTTCTGGCTCTCCAACCGGTAGTAGACGAGCGTGCCTTCGCGCCGCTTGGCCAGCACGCCGGCGCGGTACAGCGCCGAGAGGTGCTGCGACATGTTCGGCTGCGTGGTGTCGATCTGCTCCAGCAGCTCGCTGACATTGCGCTCGCCATGGCAGACCGCGCTGATGATCTTCAGGCGCACCGGCGTGGCCAGCAGCTTGAACAGCTCGGCAGCCGATTCAAAGACCAGGTCGCTTTCGTTCAGGGCGGTCATTGGCGATCAGGGGCGGGTGGGTGAATCCATTGCTATATCCATGCTAATGGATGGAGCGAGGAAGTCGGGCTGGAGCGCTGCCCCTAACGCAACCCACTCAGGTAGGCCGCCACGGCCTTGGTCTCCAGCTCGCTGAGCTTGCTGGCAATGCCGTGCATCACCGCGTTGTCATTCGTGCGTTCGCGTCGGTTGAAGAGCTTGATCTGGTTCTCGACGTACTGCGCATGCTGGCCGGCCAGGCGCGGCAGGGTCTCGCTGCCCTGGGCCTGCGGGCCGTGGCAGCTGGCGCAGGCCGGCACGCCGCTGAAGGGGTTGCCGCGCAGGTAGACGAAGCGGCCCACGGCGGCCAGTTCGGGGTCCTGCACCGGGTGCTCCTGCGGCGGCTGTCGAGAGAACCATTCGCCCAGGGCCTGCATGTCGGCAGGGCTCAGTTCCTCCACCATCGGCTGCATGGTGCTGCTCTTGCGCTTGCCGCTGCGGTAGTCGGCCAGTTGGCGCGCCACGTAGGCGGCGTTCTGGCCGGCCAGGCGCGGGAATACGGGTGAGGAACTTTCGCCATTGGCGCCGTGGCAGATGAAGCAGCGCCCCTGCACGATGCCCTCGGCAGCGGCCAGGTCGGCTGCCTGGGTGCGCGGCAGCCACAGCAAGAGGAACAGGAGAAGCAGGGCGTGGGGTCTCATGGCGTCTGGGGCTGGCCGGGCATGGCCTGGTCGGGGCTGGGTTGGCTGTGTTGGTCGAGCAGGCGGTCGGTGAGTGCGGCCGCCAGCCAGATGCTGATCAAGGTGAGCCAGGCCGTGAGCGAGAACACCGCGGCACCGGAAAGGCCGGCGCCCACCGCACAACCGCCCGCCAGCATGCCGCCAAAACCCATCAGCACCGCGCCGGCCAGGTAGCGGCGCATGCTCGCACCGCCCTGGAAGCCCTCGAGCTTGAGTTCGCCGAAGGCGGCCGCGGCCACAAACGCGCCGAGCACCACGCCGACGATCAGCCCCATGTCGAAGTTCAGCGGCTTGCCGCCGGCGAACAGCACGCGCGTCAGTAACTCGGCCGAGGGGCCGGTGAAGCTCATGGCCTGCACGGGCGTGGGGTCGAAGGCGATGCGGCCGAACTGCCAGGTGAAGGCCCAAGCGGCGGCGATCGTCAGGCCCACGGCGACGGCGCCGCCCCAGCCCCAGGCCGGCACGCGCTGCCTCCTTGCCCACAGCACGGCGGCGGCCAGCCACAGCCCACCAAAGCCGAGGGCGACACCATGGCCCAGCTGCCAGCGCGCCAGCAGGTCGCGCGTGGGGCCGCCTTCCACCGTCACCCAGGCCGTCAGCGCTTCGCGTAGTGGCGCCAGTGCGCCCGTCCAGCTGGCCTGGGCGGTGACGGCGAACACCAGCCCGGAGATGACCGAGCGCAGATTGCACTGGGCGGCCAGCACCAGCAGGCGGCTGGAGCAACCGCGCGCCAGGATCATGCCGGTGCCGAACAGCAGGCCGCCGATCAGCGCCCCGGAGATGCTGCCGCGCGCTGCGAGCTGGCGCGCCTCGCTGGCGTCGAACGCGCCCAGCAGCACCAGGGCCTGCGTGGCCACCACGGCCGAGCCGAAGGCGAACAGCCACACCGTGAGCTTGCCCCCTTGCTGGCCGCGCGCGAATTCGATGACCGCCGAGCGCAGGCAGAAGCGGCTGCGCTGCGCAAAGAAGCCAAACAGCGCCCCCAGCAGCAGGCCCCCGCCGGCCAGCGCGGCGGGCTCGCCCACGCGCTCCAGCAGGGCCTGAAGCATTCAGAGCTCCAGATCGCCCAGCACGGCCGCGATGCCGGCCTTGGCGCAGGCATCGTCGGCCTCACCGCCCGGCGCACCCGAGACGCCGATGGCGCCCAGCACCGCGCCGCCGGCTTCAATCGGAAGGCCGCCGCCGACGGCCATCACGCGTGCACGCTGGCGGATGCCGCTCATGGGCTGGCCGGCCTGGGTTTCGCGGGCCAGGTCGGTGGTGGGGATGCGGAAGCTCGCCGCCGTCCAGGCCTTGTCGCTCGCCACCTCGGGGGTGTGGGCGCCGGCAAAGCGGTCGCGCAGCAGCACCTGCAGCAGGCCGCCGCGGTCCACCACGGCCACCGCGACCTGGTGGCCGTGCTTGCGGCATTGGGCGAGCGCGGCCTGGGCGGCCTTCAGCGCGGTTTCGGGGGTCATCAGCCGCACGTCATGGTGGGCGGCGGGCTGGGCGTGGAGGCTGCCAACCCCAAGCAGGGCGGCGCCGAGCAGGATGCGCTTCATGTCTTCATCACTCCTGGGTTGCCCGCCACGCCGATCAGGCGCGGGGTGTTGAGCCGACGCGGTTTGACCTTTCCGCCCTGGGCACCCAGCCAAGCCTCCACATGCTCCCAAACCGGTTTGACGCCGGGCTGACTGCGCGCCTCCTCGGCCACCGGCGCCCAGCCGGCCACCTTGTAGCGCTTGGCGGCCTCGATGGGCTTGCCACCCAGGCGCATGTCGTGGATGCGTTGGCCGGCGCGGGCGTTGGGGTCGATGGCGTAGCTCAGCCCGCCCACGCGCACCATGTCGCCGCCCTGCTGGTAGTAGGGGTCGGGGTTGAAGAGGTTGTCGGCCACGTCTTCCAGCACGGTCTTGATGAACTCACCGGTCATCTCCGTCACGGTCGCGTAGGGGTAGGTGATGGCGAGCTGGTCCATCATCAACTCGCGCGTGATCACCTCGCCCGGCAGCAGGCTGGTGCCCCAGCGGAAGCCTGGGCTGAAGGCGATCTGCGCGCCCTGGGTGTCCATCAGCGCGTCGCACAGCAGCTGGTCCCAGCTGCCGTTGAAGTTGCCGCGGCGGTACAGCAGGCCTTCGGTGACGGCCAGCGGTTGGGCCAGCTTGGCGGCGTAGGGCGCGCGGATCTTGTCGATCAGGGCCTGCATCTCGGCGTCGGCCGGCAGCAGTTGGCTGAACACCGGCAGCAGGCGGTAGCGGAAGTCGGCCAACTTGCCATCCTTCACATCCAGATCCAGCACGCCGAGGAACTTGCCATTGCTGCCGGCGTTCGTCACCAGGGTGGTGCCGCCGGCGTTCTTGACGGGCACCGCCACCGGCACGCCGTCGTGCGTGTGGCCGCCCAGGATGGCGTCGATGCCGCGCACGCGGCTGGCCAGCTTCAGGTCCACGTCCATGCCGTTGTGGCTGAGCAGCACCACGAGCTGGGCACCCTTGGCGCGGGCCTCGTCCACCTGGCGCTGCAGGTTCTCGTCCTGGATGCCGAACTCCCAGTCGGCCACCAGGTAGCGCGGGTTGGCAATCGGCGTGTAGGGGAAGGCCTGACCGACGATGGCCACCGGCACGCCGTTGATCTCGCGGATCACATACGGCTTGAAGACCGGGTCGCCGAAGTCATTCGTCTTGACGTTCTGGGCGACGAAGTCCACCTTGCCGGCGAAGTCCTTCTCGACGATTTCCTTGACGCGCTCCATGCCATAGGTGAACTCCCAGTGGCCGGTCATCACGTCCACGCCCAGCAGCTTGCAGGCGTCCACCATGTCCTGCGCGTTCGTCCACAGGCTGGTGGCGCTGCCCTGCCAGGTGTCGCCACCGTCCAGCAGCAGCGCGCCGGGGCGGCTGGCGCGCAGGCGCTTGACCAGCGTGGCCAGGTGCGCAAAGCCGCCCACCTGGCCGTAGCGGCGCGAGGCCTTCTCAAAGTCCAGCGCCGTGTAGGCATGTGCCAGCGCGGTGCCGGGCCGCACGCCCACGTGCTTGAGCAGGGCCTCGCCCACCAGATGCGGCAGCTGGCCCTGCATGGCGCCCACGCCGAGGTTCACGCTGGGCTCGCGGAAGCGGATCGGCAGCAGCTGCGCGTGGCAGTCCGTCATGTGCAGCAGCGACACATTGCCGAAGCGCGGCAGCTCGTACAGCGCCTGCTCAGCCTGCGCCGCCGAGGCTTCGGCCCAGGGCCCCAGGGCCATGCCGGCGGCCGTGGCCGTGCCCAGCACCTGCAGGAACTCGCGCTTGGAGAGGTTCATGGTTCAGTCTTCACTGATATTTGTGCTGCGAAAAAGCCCGGTCGCCCGGGCTTGCTTCGTTCACTGGTTGACGGGCGACTTCGGGTCCAGCAGCAGCGCCATCAGGTCCTTGAGCTGGCCTTCGTCCAGCAGCTTGGCGTGGCCGAAACGCGGCATGTTGGAGCAGGCCGAGTAGGCCTTGCTGTTCCACAGCTTGCCCCAGGTGTAGTCGACGATGGGCTTGGACGCCGGGTCATCCGGGTTCAGCACGCCGCGCAGCTTGCCGTAGTTCCACAAGCTGGGGCCGATGGTGCCGAAGGAGATTTCCTTCTTGTCGATCTGGTGGCAGTTGTAGCAATTGCCGCCGTTGGCCTTGGTCTCGATGCTGGCGTCCGTCCAGGTCATGCCGCGGCCGTTCTGGGCCAGCGCTTCGCCGCGCTTCCAGTCGCCCAGGTAACGCCCGTCGCTGGGCGGTTTGATGCTGGCCATGGCCTCTTTTTCCACCTGCTTGCTCACAGCCTCAGGTGGCGGCTTGTCGCTGGAGCAGGCGGATTGGCCGAGGTCCTGCTGGATGCGGTCGACCTTGGCGATGCCCTGGTCGCGAAAGGAGGCCTTCATCATGGCCTGGGCCTGGGCATCCAGCTCGGCAGAGGAGGGCAGGCTGGCGCAGGCGACCAGCACCAGGGCGGTGCCGGCGCAGGCGAGGGTGATAGTGGTCTTCATCGGCGGGCTCCGTTCAACGCTTGATGCTGGGGGCGATGGACTCCGCGCCCTTGGCATTGATGCCCATGAAGCTGGCCAGGGCGATGGTGACCTCGGACGCGTAGCCCGGATAGGGGAAGCGCTGCTGGCGGAAGCAGTCGTTCAGGCGGCGCTGCATGCCCCAGAGCTCGCCGCTGCTCACGCGATAGGCCGGCCAGGCCGCGAAGCCCACGCCGTTGCCGGGGTTCTTGGTGAGGTTGGGCAGGTCTTGCAGGCGAATGCGCTTGCCGTCTTCACCATGGCAGGAGGCGCAGGAGAAGTCGTGCGTGCCGCCGCGGAAGAAGAAGGCGCGCTTGCCCAGCTCGTAGGAGCGCTTCTCTTCCGGGTGGCTGGTCGGCAGGTTCATCTTCATGCCGCGCGACTCGGCCGCAATCCAGGCCACCAGACCTTCCATATTGGCCTGCTCGCCGCGGCCAAAGCGCTCCTCGGTCACGGTCTTGGGGTCCAGCCCCTGCAGGCGCTCCATGCAGGTGAGCAGGCGCGATTCGAGGTCCTGCACCTTGCTCGTGTCGGCAAACCAGCGCGGCAGCTCCACGAAAGCGCCCTTGACGACGCCGGGGCCCTTGCCCAGGTCGCAGGCTTCCAGCGAGGCGTTCTTGGGCCCGCGCTTGCGCTTCCACAGGTCCTCCCCTTTGGCCTCGAACAGCTCGGCGGGGTTGCCGTCTTCGAGCATCTTGCGGTATTCGGCAATGCCGTCGGCGGCGGACTTTTCCTGGGCGGGGACGCTGGCGGCGATCAGGGCGATCGCGCTGGCGGCAAGCACCGGCTTGAGCTTCATCGGGGGTCTCCTGCTGAGGGTCGGTGCGGGGCGTTCAGGACACCACGGCTTCGTCGGTCCGGGTCTCGCCGCGGTTGTCCTTCCAGCTGATGGCGATCTTGTCGCCCGCCTTCGCGCCCTTGACCACGAACTGCAGGAAGGGGTTCTTGGACACCGAGGGGCCCCACTGGGCATTCAGCACGGGCTTGCCGTTGTGGGTGGCACTCACTTCCTGGATGAACCAGGCGGGGATGGGCTTGCCGGCGGCGTCCTTGCGCTGGCCGGTTTCCATTTCATGGGCCATCAGGACGCGGACGGTGGCTTTGTCGCCGGCAACTTGGGCGCGGATGCGCATCGGATCGGGCATGGAGTGCTCCTTGAATTCAGTTGGGGTTGGTGCAGTGCGGTGGTCTCACCCAGCCGGTGCGCGCAAGACGCGCACCGCTCTCAGCCACCACACCCCCCCAGCGTCACCTTGATCTCCTTCTGCGCAAACAGCACCTTGCCATCCGCCATCAGGGCCACGGCCAGCACGTTGGAGGACTGGCCCATCTTCACGCGGGTGTTGAAGCTGGCTTCCACCGCGTCGCTCACCTCGAACACGGCAGCCAGGGTGCTGGGGTTCTTCTCCACCAGCACCGCCAGGCGCTTGACGCCGGGCAGCGCCGTGGCCACGCCCACCGGCACCACGGCACCGTTCTCGGCGATGTCCGGCCCGGTGATGGTGACGTCCTTGCTCTCCGCCGGGGCGCCGCCGCCCAGGGCCTTGATGGCGTCGGCCACGGTCTTGGCCTCAAAGGCGGCCTGCGTCCAGGCGGCCAGGGCCGTCTGCGGCAGCAGGCCGGCGCCGGCCAGCAGGGCCATGACCTTGGCCGAATCGGCCAGCAGCTTGCGTCGGGTATGCATCGGGTTCTCCTTGTTCAGCGCATGCTAATGAATTGATTCAGATCATCACAAGCCGGGGTTATCTCGGGCTGTGGGTTCAGCGCCTGGCGCCCGCGGCAATCCAGGCGGCCAGCAGGGCGGCGTCGGCCTCGGGTAGGGTCTGCGGCGGCATCGGCACCGCGCCCCAGACGCCCTGGCCGCCGCTGCGGATCTTTTGCTGCAAATAGGCCTCCAGATCGCCGCGGCTGGCGTGCTTCTTGGCGATGGCATTGAAGGCCGGGCCGACGATGGGTTTGTCCACCCCGTGGCAGGCGGTGCAGCTGTGCTGGGCGGCCTTGGCCAGGGCGGCGGCGTTGGGGGGAGGCGCGGCAGCGGCCGGTTTGGCCGGCACCGGCAGGCTGGGCGGGGCGCCGGAGGGGCGCGAGGTGTCGGCGCCATGCTGGGCGCCCACCGCGCGGTTCTGCTCGGCCAGATTGCCGTGGGCATTGCGGGCGTGCTCGGGCAGGAAGCTGGCCAGCTGCGGTTCGGGGCCGCAGTCCTTCATGCAGGCCGTGGCCTGCACGTCGGGTTTGCCGCCATTGCCCAGGCTATTTCCCGGCCACAGGCCGTGGTCGGTGCGGATGCCGTTGCGGTTGGGCAGGCGGGCCTGCACCTCGGGCATGTTCTGGTGGCTGAGCACGAAGTCGTCCGGCACCACGCCGCCCAGGTTGAGCAGGTAGGCGGTGACGGCGTAGACCTCGTCCGGCGTCAGGGACTTCGGCTGCGTCCAGGGCATGGCGCGGTGGATGTAGTCCCACAGCGTGGAGAGCGTGGACAGCTTCATCAGCGTGGTGCGGCCGGGGAAGCCGGGGTCGGTGAGGCGGGCCACGCGCCCTGTCGCAATGTCTTCCTTGGTGGTGCCGCCCACCAGGGGCGCGAACACCTCATTGCTTTCACCGAAGACACCGTGGCAGGAGGCGCATTTGGCTTCCCAGACTTCGGTGCCGCGCGCCACCGAGCCCGAGCCGGGGGGCAGACCCTTGAAGTCCGGCCGCACATCGATGTCCCAGGCCTTGATTTCCTTCGGCGTGGCGGAGCGGCCGACGTTGGGGAAGGGCTGGGCCAGCGCGCTGCCGGTGGCCAGCGCCAGCAGGCCGCTGAGGACGAACTTAGCCCGCGAGCTGGACATTCTTGACCTCCCCGCTTTCCTGCACCAGCCAGGTCTGGATGGCGTTGTTGTGATAGATCGAGCGCGTGCCGCGCACCGCGCGCAGCTGCCGGTAGCTGGGCTGCACATAGCCGGTGTCGTCCATGGCGCGGCTCTGAATCAGTGCGGGCTTGCCATCCCACACCCAATCGATGTTGAAGCGCGTCAGGCATTTGCTCAGCACCGGGGTTTCCAGGCGCGCGGTGCGCCAGTTGCGCCCGCCGTCCACCGACACATCGACCCGTTTGATCTTGCCGCGCCCGCTCCAGGCCAGGCCGGTGATGTTGTAGAAGCCTTGGTCCAGCAGCACCTGGCCGCCCGAGGGCGTGGTGACCACCGACTTGCATTCCTGGATGCTGGTGTACTGACGGTGGCGACCATCGGGCATCAGGTCGATGTAGTGCACCACCTCGTCCTTGGCGCCGTAGGGCTGGTCGCCCACCTCGATGCGGCGCAGGTACTTCACCCAGCTCACGCCCTGCACGCCGGGCACCACCAGGCGCAGCGGGTAGCCGTTCTCGGGGCGCAGCATCTCGCCGTTCTGGCCGTAGGCCACCAGCACCTCGCCGGATTCGACCAGCTCCATCGGCAGGGTGCGCGTCATGCTGGAGCCATCGGCGCCCTCGCCCAGCACATAGCGGGCCTTCTTGTAGTCCACGCCGACCATGTCGAACAGCAGCTTCAGCGGCACGCCGGTGAACTCGCTGCAACTGAGCATGCCGTGCGTGTACTGGCAGGTGGGCACCGCCACATTGCCCCACTCCATGCCGGTGTTGGCGCCGCACTCGATGAAATGAAAGCGGCTCACCGAAGGCAGGCGCATCAGCTCGTCCAGGGTGAACACCATCGCCTTCTTGAGCAGGCGCTCGTCGGAGCCGTTGATCATCAGCCGGTGCTTGGAAGGGTCGATGTCCCACCAGCCCTGGTGGTGGCGCTCGAAGTGCAGCCCCGAGGGCGTGACGATGCCGAACAGCGACTGCAGCGGCGCGAAGGACACCGAGGCCTGGGTGGTCTGTGTCAGGCCCGGGCTCTGGCGGCGCTGCACGTTGGCCTCGTGCTTCGAAGGCTTCCCGTAGCCGTCCGTGGCCACCGGCTGGCCCAGGCCCCGGCTGTGCTCGGGCAGTTCCAGGATGTTGGGATCGCCACCTTGCGGGTCCACCGGGTTGGCGGTGGCCAGGGCGCGCGGGGCTGCTGCACTGGCGCCGGCCGCGCCGGCGGCCACGAAGGCCTTGCGCAGGAAGTCGCGCCGGCCCTCCTTGGCCTCGGCAACGACCTGGCGCACGCCTTCGGCGTCGATGAAGTTCTCGGGGGCTTTGATCAGCCGGCCCTGGGGGCTTCGTTCGGGGCTCACGGGTGCTCCTGCTGTGCAGACCCGACCGCGCTTTGGGCTGGGGCTGCTTGAATCTGTATATCAGTGCATACAAATATACGGGTACATGCGGGACCTGTCAGTCAAGGGAAAACCCGCGCCCGGCGGGTCACCTGTCACGCGGGCTTGCTCCGCCTGCGGGTGCCGAGCTCTTGCCGAATCGACCGGCCTTCGTCATACTGTATGCATACACAGCACTGAAGTTATGAACAGCCCGTCAGGCCCGCAAGCCCCGACGCCGGAACCGTCCCCGCAAGCCGGTCTGGAGCCGGCGGAAGGCTTGTCGATGGTCTGGCACAGCCGCTTCGGCGCCATGCGCATCGAGGTCATCCATGGCCAGCCCCATGTCAACGGGGAGCGCATCGAACCCCTGCCGCGTCCCACCGTCCCCCAGGAAGCCCCATGAGTACCCAAGAACTGCTGCGTCAACACTATCGCCCCAGCCGCGACCTCCGGCCCCAATGGCTGCGCCGGCTCTGGGGCTGGCTCTGAGCGTCCGCGCCGACGTGAGGACAGGTCGGTCGGCCGCCCGGTGGCGCCCCGAACCCAGGACGTCGTTCGGTCCCTGAGCCCCCGCTGCAGCTGCCTTCCGGCGCGGGCGAACACATCTGGGTGGAGGTCGAGAAGAACGGTGCCAACACCGCCTTCGTGGCCCAACAGCTGGCCGAAGCTGCCGGCGTGCAGGAGCGGGACGTGGGCTATGCCGGCCTCAAGGACCGCTACGCCATCACCCGGCAGTGGTTCAGCCTCTACCTGCCAAAGGGCGAGACGCCCGACCTGACGACGCTGCAGCACCCGGAGTTCAAGGTGCTGAGCCACAGCCGCCACGTCAAGAAGCTGCGCCCCGGCGATCTGCAGGGCAATCACTTCCGCATCGTGCTGCGCGAGCTGAGCGGCGACCGTGACGCTATCGAGGCCAACCTCCAGGCCGTGGCGTCGCAGGGCGTGCCCAACTACTTCGGCGCGCAGCGCTTCGGCTTCGAGGGCGGCAACGTCGAGCAGGGCCGGGCCATGCTGGCGCGGGAAATCCGCGTGCGCAACCCGAAGAAAAAGGGCATCTACCTCTCGGCGGTGCGCTCCTTCGTCTTCAACGAGGTGCTGGCGCTGCGCATCCAGCGGGGGCTCTGGGGCATGACCCTGCCCGGCGACGTGATGGACGAGGCCGGTCGCCCCACCGGTCCCCTCTGGGGCCGCGGCCGCGTGAGCTCGACCGATGAAGCCCAGGCCCTGGAAAGCGGCGTGGCCGAACGCCATGCCATCTTGTGCAACGGGCTGGAGCATGCCGGCCTGGACCAGGAGCGCCGCGCCCTGGTGGCCAGCCCGGTGGACCTGGCCTGGGAGTGGCCGCAGCCCGATCAATTGGTGCTCACCTTCTCCCTGCCCGCCGGGAACTACGCCACCTCCGTGCTGAACGAATTCCGCCGCACCACGGAGCCGGACCGGCACACGGAAAGCGAGCCTGTGGCGCTCGATTGACAGACCGCTCTGGCGCTGCCGAGGGTCTGTTTCAGAGTGGCCGCTTGATCAAGCGCGGGCGGCCAAGGGGCGGCGCTCACCTTGACTGCCCTCAGGCGCCAGCCCAGCAACCAAGAGGACCTGGCCTTTGGGCGCCGGCAAGCCCAGGCTGCTTGCAGTGGGGGCGCTGAAGCAAGGCGCCTGCCAGGGTGAACCTACATATCCCCACGATGTTCCTGCTGATCCTGGTCGCGTCAGCGGTCATGGCCATCACGCTGGGGGTGATCGCGCACCGCAGACTGCCCGATCTGAGAACCTGGGCCTTGGCCTTGGCCCTGCAGGTGGTCGCCTATTCGCTGCTGAGCCCTTGAGGTCAGATCGGCGACTGGCTGTCCATCGTCGCGGCCAACGGACTCATCACGGCTTCTCTCTCGCTCTTTGCAGCCGGCTTGTACCGGTTCCACGGGCAGCGATTCCCGCAGTGGCTGCTCTGGGCGCCGCTCTTGGCCGTTGTCGCGGGCTTCGCGGTGTGGATGGATTCGTACCGTGAATCGCCCCGTGTTTTCTAGACACCCGCGGGCCGTTGGTAATGACGTCGTTCGAATTCTGCGGGTGACAGGTTTCCGGCCGCAGCGTGGCGGCGCTGCGGGTTGTAGAACATCTCGATGTAGTTGAAGACGTCGGACTGCGCTTCAGCCCGCGTGGCGTAGGTCTGGCGGCGCACTCGTTCGCGCTTGAGGAGTTGGAAGAAGCTCTCGGCCGCGGCGTTGTCGTGGCAGTTGCCGCGCCGGCTCATGCTGCTCACCAACTGGTTGGCTTTGAGGAACCTCTGCCACTCGTCGCTCGTGGACTGGCAGCCTTGGTCCGAGTGCAGCATCACCGGCTCCTTGGGCTGACGCCGCCACAGTGCCATGAGCAGCGCACGCAGCACCAGATCGGTGTCGATGCGCGAGCCAATGACCTGTCGCGAGAACAGGTCGAGCACCACCGCCAGGTACAGCCAGCCCTCGTGCGTGCGGATGTAGTTGGTGTCGGTCACCCAGGCCTGGTTGGGCTGCTCAACTTTGAACTGGCGCCGCAGATGGTTGTCTGCCACCACCGCAGGCTTGCCCCCGCGAGGCGAGGGTCGGCGGCCATAGCCGCGCTGGGCGTGCAGGCCCGCGCGCTTGAGCAACCCGGGCCACGCGATGCTTGCCGCAACGCTCGCCCAGGTCGCGTATGTCCAGAAACAGCTTGCGATAGCCGTACACCCCACCGCACTCCAGCCAGGCTTGCTTGAGCAGGCCGCTGAGCCGCTCGTCGTCCCGAGCGCGGGCGCTCTGAGGCTCACGTAGCCAAGCGTAGTAGCCACTGGGGTGGATCTGCATCCCCTTGCACAGCCGACGCACCGAGTACTGCTGGGCGTGCTCCGTGACGAACGCGTACTTCACCCGGACAGCTTGGCAAAGTACGCGGCGGCCGTTTTTAGGATGTCACGCTCCTCGGTCACGCGCTTGAGTTCGGCCTTGAGGCGGCGTACCTCCTCACTGTTGGCCTGCTGCGCCTGGCGCTGCGACTAAGGCGTGCGGTGCGCCTTGATCCACTGGTACAGGCTGTGTTGACTGACGCCCAGCCGCTGGGCGACTTCGGCCACGCGATGGCCGCGCTCAAGCACCTGCTTGACGGCTTCGCTCTTGAATTCTTGGGGGTAGTTGGGTTTGCTCATGGCACCTCCGATTGGGCCTCAGGTTGAGGCTCGCGAGGTGTCTACGAAAGGCGGGGCGATTCAGACAGCAACTTGTTGGCGTGGTGTGGTGGGCCGACTCTTGACCGAAACTCCGTCAGCCTGTCGGCCGCCGAATGTCCGCGCGCAGCATCATGTCAAGGAGGCGCCCTGGGTGCATGGGCATTGCGGCACAGGAGATGAAGGCGGAGCAGCTGGTCCTGGCCATCACAGAACCCACGAAGCCCCTGATCAGTTTGTCCAGTTGACAGAAGAAGCCGCTGCCATCCTTCGCGAGCTGACCTGAACCCAATGGCAGCTCACTGAGCTCATGACCTCGTATTCGCTTCGCTACATCACTTGTGGCCTGTGCCAACGCCGTCAGCGGGAGTTGGGTGGTGGCGGGGAATGGGGCCGCGGCCAGACCTACTTGGACGGCCACTCGACCCACAGCTCCGGCCTGAGAGCCTTGGGTCTGAACGCATGCGGGTACTGCCCCTATGTGGCTGAGAACCTGGCGCGGCGGCCTCGGGCGCACGAACGCCTGTTCTTTCTGGCGCATGCCGAGATGCCTGCCCTGGAGCGGGCGGCAGCGTGTGCGCTGGAGCAGGGTGATGCGAGCCTGGCCTGGCGGGCCTACCGAGAGGCCGCATGGGAGCATCAGGATCGGCTGCGCTACCTGCGTTTGCTGTCGGGCTGCCAACGCACTGCTGCCGAGAGGGCCCGAGACGCCGCGGAGGAAGCAGTGGCCGAACGTGAGCTGCATCGCCTGCGGGGTCTGGCCCTGAGCACCCTGCGCCCGCTGGTGGACATGCTGTATTTGCCAGAGAGCGACTGCGCCCGTGTGGCCAGTCAGGCCTTGGTGCTGCCCGAGCCTGTGGAGCTGGAGCGCCTGATCCGCCAGGCGTGGCGCGCCGTGGCGCTGACCGAACTGGTGCGCCGCCAGGGCGCTTGGGAGGTGGCGGACGAGTGCGAGCAGCTCCTGCTGGCCGCCCAGCGCGCCGTGGCGGGCGCAGCAGCGCTGGCCGCAGCAGCGCACCCCGCCAGCCTGACCTTGGACGACCGTGACCCTGCCGCGCCGCTGGCGGCGGCCCAGGTACCCGTGGCCGTGCGCCAGCGCGCCGAGGAATGGCTGTGCCTGCGCGACGTGCTGAACCTGCAATTGCGCTTGCTGCGTACGCGCCAGCAAAGCCCTGCCACCGTGCAAGAGGCCGAGCACCAGACCCCCGACCACGCTCGCCGGGAGGCCGCACGGGCCGCGGCCGAGGCGGTTCGACATGCCGAGCATCAGGCGCGCAAGACAGCAGAGCGCCGCGCCGTGGCGCCGCAAACCTGGGCCGATGTGCTGCAGACGTGGTTGGATGGCCATGGGGCGATGCCCGCCAAGCCGGCACGCTGGACGACGCCGCAGAGCCGCTGGACCTCAGAGGCGCCACCAGGCCCCTTGCGGCGTGCCGCGCGCGTCGTGCACGCGCTGCTCAAGCCTGCTGCTATGCCCGCACCGCACCCTGTGGACGCTGCCTTGGCCGCACGCACGCCGGCCGAGGCCGAGGCGGCGTGGCGCCTGTTGCCGCTCTCTGACAGCACGATCGGGGTGCTGCTGGCCTGCGAGCGCTACTACGCCTGGCCGCTGGGCAGCGTGCTGCCGGCCCTGGCTCTGGCATTGAGGCCCGTGCTGCCCCGGCCCGCCGCCACCCTGGCCCGCTTTGCCGAACTGGCCGCGGCGCGTGGGCAGGTGCCCCCGCCGGAGCTGGTGGCTTACCTGACCCGCGCTCTGGCGAACAGCACCCCGCAGGCCTGGTACTACGCCGCGCCCAAGGTGGATCAAGACCCCCGCAACGCACCGCCCACGTTTACGCGCGTGTCGCCGTAGCTGGCGCCTCAGGGTTCCAGGTGGGTGAGCCGTTCCAGCCAGCGCTCACGGGGGGCGCGCGGCCCTGAGGGCGTGGTTTCCCAGAGCAGGGCGTGCGCGGCTTCGGGCGCCTGGCTGATGGCGGGGTTGCCGGTGAGAGCCAGGATGCGCAGGTAGCGCAACAAGGGCTGGCGGCGCAGCAAGATCAAGATGCCCTGGCTGAGCCGGTTGTGGCGCAAGTCCAGCATTTGCAGGCCATCGTGGCACGGGCTGGCCAGCAAGGGCACGCGGTCGGCATCGCTGAGCGCCGAGCCGGTCGCCTACAGCCCGCTGACCCGTCGCAAGTGGGGGCAGGCGGCCAGGGCTTGTCACTTCGCCCCAACGGGGGCGCACTCCAGGCTGAGGTAGTAGGTGCCGTCGGGCATGGGGCTCACCTGCGCGTGAGGGATGGCCGCGCGCAGGGCCGCTTGAATTTGCGTGACCATGGGCGGCGCCGGGGGCTTCGGTGGCCGCGGCGGTGCGGGTGGTCGTGGGGGCCTCTAGACATCATGGTCGCCCTTCGCAACTCGCTCAGGGCGACCATGATGTCTAGCGGGATAGGGGTGAGGAGCCGCAGCAATTGAAGCCAGGCGCTGCATCAGTGCATGCGCCCTCCGCAGGCGCTACGACCAGAGGACGGCAGGCAGTCGTCGCGGCGTAGGCCTCCGCAGCCATGCGTCCCGTGGACCGGCGGTGCCTGTCATCGACAAGCAGGCAAATGAACCTCAGCTGCGCCCCGATTGCCAAGCGGCGGGGAGGCTCTGGGCGATGGGCACAGTTGGTGTGCCCAAGCTGTGCCCACGGCC